>NZ_CP162553.1:4200000-4540000 GCF_040939785.1 Bradyrhizobium lupini | reverse complement strand
TAAAAGGATCATTTACAACTCGCTTGTCTTTCAAAGCAGCCTTGTGAGCTACAATGGAAGACGCACGAGCGCCGAAATGATCCGGAGATAATGAAGTATCGCGCAACAATTACTTGTTGCCCGATCCAACTCGGATCGATCTCCTCTTTACGATGTCAGAAATCACGCAGCTTACTGTCCATCCGGACTAGTAAGTGCGAAGTGATGTTTCGCGGACGACGGTATGAGCAGCCGGTGATCAAACCATCTGGTGGAGCCAGACGGGATCGAACCGACGACCTCATGCTTGCAAAGCACGCGCTCTCCCAGCTGAGCTATGGCCCCGTAACCAGAAGACGAATGCTCACTCGATGAGTGTGGTGGGCCTGGGAAGACTTGAACTTCCGACCTCACGCTTATCAAGCGCGCGCTCTAACCAACTGAGCTACAAGCCCCTAACGCATATCCAGTCAAGGACCAGGGATTCTGCAAGGTTGCAGCCCCAGCGCGTGTTCGTCCGCGAAGAAAGAGAAACGAAGACGGCGAAATCCCGCCAATGCAGCTCAACGATCCTGACGACCGTTGGCCACTGATGTTTCTAAAACGGTTCGATAGAAGCAAGCTTCTGAAGAACCATCCTTAGAAAGGAGGTGATCCAGCCGCAGGTTCCCCTACGGCTACCTTGTTACGACTTCACCCCAGTCGCTGACCCTACCGTGGCCGGCTGCCTCCCTTGCGGGTTAGCGCACCGTCTTCAGGTAAAACCAACTCCCATGGTGTGACGGGCGGTGTGTACAAGGCCCGGGAACGTATTCACCGTGGCGTGCTGATCCACGATTACTAGCGATTCCAACTTCATGGGCTCGAGTTGCAGAGCCCAATCCGAACTGAGACGGCTTTTTGAGATTTGCGAAGGGTTGCCCCTTAGCGTCCCATTGTCACCGCCATTGTAGCACGTGTGTAGCCCAGCCCGTAAGGGCCATGAGGACTTGACGTCATCCCCACCTTCCTCGCGGCTTATCACCGGCAGTCTCCTTAGAGTGCTCAACTAAATGGTAGCAACTAAGGACGGGGGTTGCGCTCGTTGCGGGACTTAACCCAACATCTCACGACACGAGCTGACGACAGCCATGCAGCACCTGTGTTCCAGGCTCCGAAGAGAAGGTCACATCTCTGCGACCGGTCCTGGACATGTCAAGGGCTGGTAAGGTTCTGCGCGTTGCGTCGAATTAAACCACATGCTCCACCGCTTGTGCGGGCCCCCGTCAATTCCTTTGAGTTTTAATCTTGCGACCGTACTCCCCAGGCGGAATGCTTAAAGCGTTAGCTGCGCCACTAGTGAGTAAACCCACTAACGGCTGGCATTCATCGTTTACGGCGTGGACTACCAGGGTATCTAATCCTGTTTGCTCCCCACGCTTTCGTGCCTCAGCGTCAGTATCGGGCCAGTGAGCCGCCTTCGCCACTGGTGTTCTTGCGAATATCTACGAATTTCACCTCTACACTCGCAGTTCCACTCACCTCTCCCGAACTCAAGATCCTCAGTATCAAAGGCAGTTCTGGAGTTGAGCTCCAGGATTTCACCCCTGACTTAAAGACCCGCCTACGCACCCTTTACGCCCAGTGATTCCGAGCAACGCTAGCCCCCTTCGTATTACCGCGGCTGCTGGCACGAAGTTAGCCGGGGCTTATTCTTGCGGTACCGTCATTATCTTCCCGCACAAAAGAGCTTTACAACCCTAGGGCCTTCATCACTCACGCGGCATGGCTGGATCAGGCTTGCGCCCATTGTCCAATATTCCCCACTGCTGCCTCCCGTAGGAGTTTGGGCCGTGTCTCAGTCCCAATGTGGCTGATCATCCTCTCAGACCAGCTACTGATCGTCGCCTTGGTGAGCCATTACCTCACCAACTAGCTAATCAGACGCGGGCCAATCTTTCGGCGATAAATCTTTCCCCGTAAGGGCTTATCCGGTATTAGCACAAGTTTCCCTGTGTTGTTCCGAACCAAAAGGTATGTTCCCACGCGTTACTCACCCGTCTGCCGCTGACGTATTGCTACGCCCGCTCGACTTGCATGTGTTAAGCCTGCCGCCAGCGTTCGCTCTGAGCCAGGATCAAACTCTCAAGTTGGACTTGAACTTTGAACCGGCTGATCACAACGTTTTGACGAGGTCCCACCATTTTTCATCGACCGAAGTCGATGAGCTGCCCGCGATTCACATCGCTGGCAACGATGGTGTAACCTTAAAACGTGTACCGCCGAAGTCTTTCGTCCCCTCTCAGAACTCAAAAGCCGAAGCTCTTCAGTATCCGAGAGGCGCAAGGACTCCGCCGTCCACGTTTCTCTTTCTTCATCTTCACTTGTCAAACAGCCCGGGACCAGGAGGCCCCAACCTTCCAGAGAGGAAGGGTTCCGACACCCTTACCGACGATGGATGAACTCCAATCGACTTACGTCGACTGTTGTGTCACTCAACAAGGTGAGGAGCATCAGTGGCGCGTTCGCTCGCCTTGGTCAGTGACCCGGCGGCGCCGCGCTCAGTGGTCGGGTTATAGGCCCCACCCATCGGGGTTGTCAACGACCATTGTCAGAAAATCGTCGCACGGTGGATTGTTCGAAAAATCCACGCGATTACAGCAGGTTAGAAAGTCGCTGAGCGGCTGGATCGCGCCAGCGCGGAGAAAAAACTCAAAAAAAGTTTGGGCTCGAGAGGGCTCCGGAGGCGGCATGAGGCGACTTGGACGCGACTTGGATCGCTCGTCCCTGGAAGGCCCCTGACGCCCGGCCGTTCGGGAAACTTTTCCATATTAGGCGCCGTACTTGAGCCACAATCCCCCGGCGTTCTGGTACAGACAAAGCTTGAATCGCAGGGATGCCAGTGGGGGCTGCCGGCGGTTTGTGTGGGGTCAGAGGAAGGCGATCATACGATGAAGCGGCCTTCTTCAGACATTCGAGACACATCGAGAGATCTTTTTCCGCTTAGCTGTTCGTAAATTCGGCCGGTCCGACATCTGGGCCTTCTGACCGCGGACGCCTATGCGGCTTGCCTTTTCCAGAGACGCCCCGAAGAGGGCGGCTCAAGGAGGGGCTCGAAACAGGGTTGCTCGAAACGGGGCTGCTCGAAATCGGGCTCTCGGATCGTTGATTGGGGGACTTGGGTTGAACCATAGGACGTCACGCGGCGCTTACGGGCGTGAGACCGGGATCATCGATCTCGGCCACGAGCCGCCGCTGTCCGTCGATGGTTCGGAAGCCGCCGTCATCGATCGCCGCCGCGTCTCGGTGCAATGGTTCAGCGGGACGATTCTAACCGGACTTTGCGGCGCAGCCCTGATCGGCGGCGCCGTTTTCGCTTCGCTCGACGGCGAGATGACCTTCGCCAAGGTGCCGGAGCGCGTCGAAGGCGCGCTGCGCGGCGCATTCGGCGCAGCCGACCGCACCGCCACGCTGCACAAGAGCGACCGCCTGCCGCCGCCGAGCGAATCCACGGCCTCGCGCAACATCGTGCGCGTCTCGACCGTCGCCCGCGTCGGCAACCGCGACGTGATGCGGGTGCGTCCCTTCATCCGGATTGCCGGCAATCTGTCGATGACGACGAGCGATCTGTCGGCGAAGATCCCGCCATTCAACGCCCAGCGCCTTCTCACCGATGTCGGATCCGATCCGAAGGCGGCATCCGAGGATCCCAACAATCCGGAAGCCGTCGAACCCGACGCCGAGGTCTCGTTCGTCACCAAGGACCTCTCCCAGGTGCTGCCGAAAGCCAAGATTTCCGCAGTGGTGGCGCTCGACGACATCCTGATGCGGGTCCGCGATGCCGCCAACTGGCGCGGCAATGGCGGGGTGCGCTACGCCGCGCTCTCCAATGCTGCGGCCGACGTCTCCGGCGCGACCGGCCCGTCCGATATCAGAAGCGCCTACGCCACCGAAGTGTCGCCGTCCGATCCCTATGCCGGCTTCGAGACGCGCGTGGTGCCGGAAAACGTCACGCTGCTGCCGAAGACCAAAGAGCAGATCACCGGCGGAAATCCCAACGGCGAACGCGTCCACGTGGTCAAGAAGGGCGACAGCGTCGCCGGCGTGCTGCGCGATCTCGGCGCCACGGCCGAGGAGATCAAGGCGATCACCGCGACGCTTGGGCCGCGCGGCCGCGACGGCGGCCTGAAGGAAGGCGAGAAGCTGCGGATCCTGATGGCGCCCGCAAGCCCCGGCGCCCGCCTGCAGCCCTACCGCGTCGTCATCGCCAACGAGACCATGGTCGAGGCGATCGCGGCGCTGTCCGATCTCGGCAAATACGTCGCGGTCGACGTCTCCAGCATGAACACCGTCGCCGACGCGGCGGCGAACGCCAACAGCGACGACGATGACGATGATGACGGCACGGGCGTGCGGCTCTACCAGAGCATCTACGAGACCGCGATGCGCAACAAAGTGCCGATGCCCGTCATCGACGACATGATCAAGATCTATTCCTACGACGTCGATTTCCAGCGCAAGGTGGCGCCGGGCGATTCATTCGACGTGTTCTACGCCGGCGAAGACGAAGGCGTGACCGCGAGCGAAAAGAACGACGTGCTGTTCGCTTCGCTGACGCTCGGCGGCGAGACCAAGAAATACTACCGCTACCAGAGCCCCGATGACGGCGTCGTCGATTACTATGACGAGACCGGCAAGAGCGCGAAGAAGTTCCTGGTGCGCAAGCCCGTCAACAACGCCATCATGCGCTCCGGCTTCGGCGGCCGCCGTCACCCCATCCTCGGCTATGTGAAGATGCATACCGGCGTCGACTGGGCCACCTCCTACGGCACGCCGATCTTCGCCTCCGGCAATGGCGTGATCGAGAAGGCCGGCCCCGAGGGCGGCTACGGCAAATACATCCGCATCAAGCACAACAACGGCTACGAGACCGCTTATGGCCATATGTCGGCCTTCGCCAAGGGCATGGAGCCCGGCAAGAAGGTGCGGCAGGGCCAGGTGATCGGCTTCGTCGGTTCGACCGGCGCGTCGACCGGCCCGCACGTCCACTACGAAATCCTGGTCAACGGCCGCTTCGTCGATCCGCTGCGTGTGAAACTGCCGCGCGGCCGCTCGTTGGAAGGCCCGATGCTGGCCGGCTTCGAGAAGGAGCGCGACCGGCTCGACGGCATGATGAGCGGCCGCGCCGGTGCCATCGCCCGGATGTCGGACGCCACCGGCGGTCCGTTGCAGGTCACCAACAGGTAAAGCCGGCGAACCGGGCCGAGATCGGCCGGACATATTCAAGCACGATCCGGATTTGACGACGTCGCGCGGGGCCCGGCTTGGCCGCATCACAACGTCAAGTTTCGTTTGCCAAAGCGGCATGAGGAGCGAATACTTTCCAAAAAACGGGAGGTCTCGCCATGAAGAACAGGCTCGCCTGCGCAGCCTTCGTCGCTGCGGTCGTCTCCGCTACCAGTGTTTCGGCCGAAAACTGGGAGGTCACCAAGCTCGTTCCGGGCTCGGCGTTCCACGGCGTGCACGGGCTTGCGATCGACAAGGCCGGCCATCTGTTTGCCGGCAGCGTCGCGGGCGCGGCGCTCTACGAGGTCGACATCCCCGGCGGTAGCGCGAAGGTTGCAATCCCCGCCCCGATCGGAATGGCCGACGACATCGCATTCGCCCCCGACGGCACCATGGCCTGGACCGGATTCCTGGCCGGCGATCTTTATTCGCGCAAGGGCGACGGCCCGATCAAGAAACTCGCTTCAGGCCTTCCCGGCATCAACTCGCTCGCCTTCCGCAAGGACGGCAGGCTGTACGCCACCACCGTCTTCCTCGGCGACACGCTCTATGAGATCGACGTCGAGGGCGTCAAACCGCCGCGCCAGATCATGGAGAAGATGGGCGGCCTCAACGGCTTCGAGTTCGGTCCCGACGACAAGCTCTACGGTCCGCTCTGGTTCAAGGGACAGGTCGCAAAGGTCGACGTCGACAAGGCCGAGCTGACCGTCGTCGCGGACGGCTTCAAGGTCCCGGCCGCGGTGAACTTCGATTCCAAGGGCGATCTCTGGGTAGTCGACACCGCGCTCGGCCAGCTCGTTCGGGTCGATCCCAAGTCGGGCGCCAAGACCATGGTCGCACAATTGAAGCCGTCGCTGGACAATCTCGCGATCGACGACAAGGACCGAATCTACGTCTCCAACATGGCCGACAACGGCATCCAGGAGGTCGATCCGGCGACCGGCCAGGCGCGGCAGGTGATCATCGGCAAGCTCGCCTTGCCCGGCGGCATCGGCGTCACGTCAGAGAACGGCAAGGATACGATCCACGTCGCCGACGTGTTCGCCTATCGCACGGTGGACGGCGCGACCGGCGAGGTCACCGAGAAGGCGCGCATGCACGCCGCCGGCGTCACGCTCGAATATCCGATGAGCGCAACGGCGAAGGGCAACGATGTGGTCCTATCGAGCTGGTTCACCGGCACGGTGCAGGTGATCGACGGCAAGACCGGGGCCACCCGCGACATGCTGCACGGCTTCAAGGCGCCGCACGACGCGCTCGTGCTCGCGGACGGCAGCATCCTGGTGGCCGAGTTCGGCACCAAATCGCTGGTCCGCGTCAGCGGCGAGCACGGCAAGGATCGCACCACACTGATCGGCGGCCTCGAGGGCCCGGTCGGGCTCGTCGCTGGATCGCGTGGCGAGGTCTATCTCACCGAAGCCTTTTCCGGCGTGATCTCGATGATCGAGAGCAACGGCGAAAAGACAGTCGTCGCCAAGGACCTGAAAATGCCCGAAGGCATCGCCCGCGCCAGAGACGGCAAGCTGATCGTAGCGGAGGTCGGCGCCAAACGGTTGATCGAAATCGTGCCGGAGACCGGCACGGTTACCGAGATCGCGGCCAATCTTCCAATCGGCCTCGTGGGTGCACCCGGAGGACTGCCGACGCACATTCCGACAGGCGTCGGCATCGGGGAATCCGGCACGATCTATTTCTCTTCTGACATCGAGAACGCGATCTACAAGCTCACGAAGAAATAGGTCGCCGCAGTAAGTTCGCCAACAACCCGCAAAACAAACCGCCCCGGAGAGGTTGACATCTCCGGGGCGGCTTGTTGCTTCAGGCTTCGAATGCCGACGATCAGTTCAGCTTCCGCTTCGACACCGGCGCCTCGAACTGGGCGATCTCCGCGGTCTGCGGCGCCTTGCCGTTGAAGGTCAGCACGTTGCCTTCGGAGGAGATCGCAACGTTGTCGCCGTCCTTGACGTCGCCGGCCAGGATCATCTCGGCGAGCGGATCCTGGACGTGACGCTGGATCACGCGCTTCAGCGGCCGTGCGCCGTAGGCGGGATCCCAGCCCTTGGCGGCGAGCCAGTCGCGGCCCGCAGCGTCGAGCGTCAGCACGATCTTGCGATCGATCAAAAGCTTTTGCAGCCGTGCGAACTGGATCTCGACGATCCGGCCCATCTCGCTCCTCTGCAAGCGATGGAACAGGATGATCTCATCGACGCGGTTCAAGAACTCTGGCCTGAAGTGCGCCCGCACCATGCCCATCACCTGCTCGCGCACGGCCGAGGTATCCTCGCCCTCCGGCTGGTTCACCAGAAACTCCGAACCGAGGTTCGAGGTCATGATGATCAGCGTGTTGCGGAAGTCGACGGTGCGGCCCTGGCCGTCGGTGAGGCGACCGTCGTCGAGCACCTGCAACAGCACGTTGAACACGTCGGGATGCGCCTTCTCGATCTCGTCGAACAGCACGACCTGGTAGGGCCGGCGCCGCACCGCTTCGGTGAGCGCACCGCCCTCGTCATAACCGACATAGCCCGGAGGCGCGCCGATCAGCCGCGAGACCGAGTGCTTCTCCATGTACTCGGACATGTCGAGGCGGACCATCGCGGTCTCGTCGTTGAACAGATACTCGGCGAGCGCTTTCGTCAGCTCGGTCTTGCCGACGCCGGTGGGCCCGAGGAACATGAACGAGCCGGTCGGCCGGTTCGGGTCCTGCAGCCCCGCGCGCGAACGGCGCACGGCGGTCGCGACCGCACGCACGGCCTCGGCCTGGCCAACGACGCGCTTGCCGAGCGAGTCCTCCATCCGCAGGAGCTTGTCTTTCTCGCCTTCGAGCATCTTGTCGACGGGCACGCCGGTCCAGCGCGAGACCACCTGCGCGATGTGGTTGGCGGTGACCGCCTCCTCCATCATCTCGCCGGAGTTCTCCTTGGCCTCGATCTCCGCAAGCTGCTTTTCCAATTCGGGGATCCGGCCATAGGCCAGCTCGCCGGCCTTTTGGAATTCACCGCGCCGTTGTGCGTTGGCAAGTTCAACCCGCAAGCCGTCGAGCTCGGCCTTCAGTTTCTGAGCGTCGGAGAGCTTGTTCTTCTCCGCGCTCCAGCGTGCGGTGAGCGCCGCGGACTTCTCCTCGAGATCGGCCAGCTCCTTCTCCAGCGTCTGCAGGCGGCTCTTCGACCCGGCATCGCTTTCTTTCTTCAACGCTTCCTGTTCGATCTTCAGCCGGATGATTTCCCGATCCATCGAATCCAGCTCTTCCGGCTTGGAATCGACCTGCATCTTGAGCCGCGCGGCCGCCTCGTCCATGAGGTCGATGGCCTTGTCCGGCAGGAAGCGGTCGGTGATGTAGCGGTTGGACAGGGTCGTGGCGGCGACCAGCGCGGAATCGGTGATCCGCACGCCGTGGTGCTGCTCGTATTTGTCCTTCAGCCCGCGCAGAATGGAGATCGTATCCTCGACCGAGGGCTCGCTGACGAAGATCGGCTGGAAACGCCGCGCCAGCGCCGCGTCCTTTTCGACGTGCTTCTGGTACTCGTCGAGCGTGGTGGCGCCGATGCAGTGCAGCTCGCCGCGGGCGAGCGCAGGCTTGAGCAGGTTGGACGCGTCCATCGCGCCATCGCCCTTACCAGCGCCGATCAGCGTGTGCATCTCGTCGATGAACAGGACGAAATTACCATCGCTCCCGGTCACCTCCTGCAGCACGGCCTTCAGCCGCTCCTCGAACTCGCCGCGATATTTTGCACCTGCAATCAGCGAGCCGAGGTCGAGCGACAGCAGCTTCTTGTCCTTCAGGCTCTCCGGCACGTCACCGTTGACGATGCGCAGCGCCAAGCCCTCGGCGATGGCGGTCTTGCCGACGCCGGGTTCGCCGATCAGGACGGGATTGTTCTTGGTCCGGCGCGACAGCACCTGGATCGTGCGGCGGATCTCCTCGTCGCGGCCGATGACCGGGTCGAGCTTGCCGTCGCGCGCCGCCTGAGTGAGGTCGCGGGCATATTTCTTCAGCGCGTCATACGCGTTCTCGGCCGTGGCGGAGTCCGCCGTTCGGCCCTTGCGCAGCGCTTCGATCGCCGCGTTGAGGTTTTGCGGGGTGACGCCGCCGTTGGCCAGGATCGCGCCCGCCTCGCTGGTCTTCTCCAGCGCCAGGCCGAGCAGCAGCCGCTCGACGGTGACAAAGCTGTCGCCGGCCTTCTCGCCAGCCTTTTCGGCGGCGTCGAAGGTGCGCGCGAGTTCGGGCGCCAGATAGATCTGGCCGGCTCCGCCGCCAGAGACCTTCGGCACCTTGTTCAGGGCGTCCTCGGTCGCCTTCAGGATTGCGCGGGAATTGCCGCCGGCGCGGTCGATCAGGCCGGCAGCGAGGCCTTCATTGTCGTCCAGCAGCACCTTCAGGACGTGCAGGGTCGAAAACTGCTGGTGCCCTTCGCGCACCGCAAGCGACTGCGCGGACTGGACGAAGCCTCTGGAGCGTTCGGTATATTTTTCGATGTTCATTTCGTGGTCTTTCCCTCGGCCTGCCCCTGGAGCCCTCAAAGGCACTCCAAACGGCATCTTCATTGGGTTTCCGATTACCGCATTGACGTTTCTCAACCGGCAACGGTCGTTATCAGCCGGCGCTGGCGCCGGCCTGACCCAGATGTGGGAAGCGAGGCCTCGGACCGGAAGAGGCGAGTTCACAATTTCGTGCGCGGATCCGCCCGCTTGGCGCCGGTGGGCCGAATCCCCTAAGTAGCGGCATGACACCCAGCGCAATGACAATCAGCCAGACCGCCGAGATCACCGGGCTCTACCGCTACCCGATCAAGGGCCTGACGCCGGAGGCCCTGCCCCGCGTCTCCCTGCGAGCCGGCCAGACCCTGCCCGCCGACCGCCGCTACGCCATCGAGAACGGCCCGAGCGGCTTCGATCCGGAAGCACCGCAGTGGAAGCCGAAGATCCAGTTCCTGATGCTGGCGCGGAATGAGCGGCTAGCTTCGCTCGACAGCCGGTTCGAGGACGCGACCAATTGCCTGACCATCCGCAAGGACGGCCAGATCGTCGCCAGCGGCGATCTCGAGACCGCCGCCGGGCGCGCCGCCATCGAGGACTATTTCAGGGAAAATTTTCAGCCGGAGCTGAAGGGCCCGCCCAAGATCCTGTCCGGCCGCGACCACAGCTTTTCAGACGTCGCCCGCAAGGTCGTGTCCATCATCAATCTCGACAGCGTCCGCGCGCTCGAGACCATGCTCGGCGGCGCCGCCGTCCACCCGCTACGCTTCCGCGCCAATCTCTACGTGAAGGGCTGGCCGGCCTGGTCCGAGCTCGACCTCGTCGGCCAGACGCTCGCGATCGGACAGGCCCGGCTGCAAGTGGTCAAGCGCATCAAGCGCTGCCCGGCCACCAATGTCGACCCTGATACCGCCAAGCGCGATCTCGAAATCCCCGCCACGCTCTCGAGCAATCTCGGCCACATGGACTGCGGCATCTATGCCGAGGTGATCGCTGAAGGCGACATCGGCGTGGGCGACGCGGTTGCATTGGAACAGCCGAAGCTGGTGTGACGCTGCGCGCTGGCCCCGCTCCGCCATTGCGAGCGAAGCGAAGCAATCCAGGAATGCGCCCGCGGAGACAGTCTGGATTGCTTCGTCGCTTCGCTCCTCGCAATGACGGCCGTCAGTTCGGCATCACATACGCATAGATCCGGCCGCGCGAGACCGGTGCTTCGCGAACGCGGTTGCCGTTGTTGCCGGAGATCATGATCGGATTGCCCTGCGCGTCGACACCGGTGATGATGCCGACATGACCGCCCCGGCCACCACGCGACATCACTGCGATGGCGCCGACCTGCGGACCGGACACGCGCGTGCCGTAATGCGCGAACGAATTCGCCATGTCGGAGCCGGTGCCACGATGACCGGTCTTTTCGAGCACCATGTTCATGAAGCGCGCGCACCACAGGCTACCGCGACCGGTCGGATTGCCGCCGACATAGCGGCGTGCCTCGGACACGAGGCCCGACCCACCGCCGAAGCCGCCGCCGCTCGTCGCGCTATTGGCCATGCCGCCGTCATTCGCGTTAGTGGCTATCCCACCTCCACGCCTCATAATTCGACGGCTGGCGCGCGTGGTCATCTCACCGCTGGTAACCATTCCAGCGTTGCCGCTCATGGCCATTCCACGACTGCCGCTCATGGCCATTCCACCACTGCCGCTCATAGCCATTCCAGCGCTGCCGCTTATGGCGATGCCGCCGCTATTGGCGTTCGGATCATAGCTGGCGAAGGTGTTGCCGAAGCCGTTCGCCTGCAATTGCGCCGCGCCGCGCTCGAAGCGCGAGCCGCGTGCATGCCGGTAATGATGATGTCTGCTGGCGTGATGCGCGTAAGCGTGCCGCTCTGCGCTATGACGATGAGGTCGTGCTGACGCCGGAGAAGTGAAGGCGGCGAACGCCGCGAAGAAAACAGCCAGCGCAACGACACAGCGCGACAGGCGAGACGCAAACAACTCGAACATTCTTCATCCTTCGTTGACACCCCACTTCCCCGTCGGCCCGTGCGGTGGCCGACATCCGCGGGCTGTATCAGTATCCTGATGTGGCGAGAACAAGACGCGGCCCCTAAGAATCTGGACGATGATTAATAAGTGCTACCATCGTATGCGCTGACCGCAGGACGGCATTCCAAAGCCGCAGCCACCTCAGGGAGAAAACCGGATGCCTCACGCCCTCACGAAGGACAATTGTCGACTCTATTTCGAAGAAGCGGGCACGGGCACGCCGATTATTTTTCTGCACGAATTCGCGGCCGACTACACCAATTGGGAGCCGCAGATGCGCTACTTCTCGCGCGGCCATCGCTGCATCACCTATTCCGCACGCGGCTACACGCCATCGGACGTGCCTGATGGCGAGGTCTACGGCTACACGCATTTCTACACCGATGCGCTCGCGGTGCTCGATCATCTGAAGATCGATCGCGCGCACTTCGTCGGCCTCTCGATGGGCGCCTATTCGTCGCTCCAGATCGGGCTCAACGCGCCCCAACGTGCGCTGTCGATGACGCTCGCCGGCGTCGGCTCGGGCTCGGAGATCGAGAACCTCGACGCTTGGCGCCAGCAGTGCCGCGCCAACGCGGAGCAATTCGAGATGCTCGGCTCAGCCGAAGTCGCAAAAGTCACGCGCGAGGCGCCGAGCCGGATTCCCTTCCTGGTGAAGGACCCGCGCGGTCACGCCGATTTTTATGCCGCCCTGGCGCGGCACGACGCCAAGGGATCAGCGCGGACGATGCGCGGCTTCCAGGCCGGCCGTCCCTCGATCTTTACGATGACGGACGCGATCAGAGCGGCCACGACGCCGGCACTCATCATCTGCGGCGACGAGGACGATCCGTGCGTGGGCGCAAGCCTGTTCCTGAAGAAGCATCTGCCGGCGGCAGGGCTCGCCATGTTTCCAAAGTCCGGCCACGTCCTCAATCTCGAAGAGCCAGCGCTGTTCAACGAAACGGTGGAACGGTTCGTCACGCTGGTGGAAGCGGGAAGATGGCCGGTGCGCGACCCGAGGTCACTGGCGGCGCATTAGCGCGAAGGCGTCACCAGGTACTGGGTCGCGTAGATGGGGTAACGGGCCGGCCTACGTCCTGCCGCCCCGCGTCAGCAGAAACACGCCCTGCTCGCCGAACAGATTCCACACCCACCAGGGCATCCGCAGCCGCAGCGGACGGCCGTAGAGGTCGAGCGCCTCGGCACGTTCCATCTTGACGTCGATCGCGTCGCAGAGCTCGACGAAATCCTTGATGGTGCAGAAATGGATGTTGGCGGTGTCATACCAGCTTGCCGGCAGGTTCTCCGTGCGCGGCATGTGGCCGCCGATCAGGAGCTGGAGCCGCATCTTCCAGAAGCCGAAATTCGGGAACGACACGATGGCGCGGCGGCCGATGCGCAGCAAATTCTCCAGCACCACTTTCGGCTGCCGCGTCGCCTGCAACGTCTGCGACAGGATCACGTAGTCGAAGGCGTCATCCGGATAATTCACGAGGTCGGTGTCGGCATCGCCCTGCACCACCGCAAGACCCTTGGCGACGCAGCGGTTGACGCCCTCGCGCGACAGCTCGATGCCGCGGCCGTCGACGCCGCGGGTTTCCAGCAGTTGGAGCAGGTCGCCCTCGCCGCAGCCGACGTCGAGCACCTTCGAGCCCGGCTTGACCATGTTGGCCACCAGCACATGGTCCGCGCGAAAATCACCGGGCTGCCCGGTCGCAAGGCCGCCCAGCGGCAACGCTTCCTGTACAGACATGACTAGCCGTCCTTAAGCATTATTGGCGGTGAGCCCGCGCGCCTTGCCTGCCGATTGCAGGAAGGCGCGGGAGATATCAAGGAATTCGGGCACGTCGAGCAGGAAGGCGTCGTGACCGCGATCGGTCTCGATTTCGGCGAACGACACCCGCGCGCTCGACGCATTCAGCGCGTGCACCAGCGCGCGCGATTCCGAGGTCGGGAACAGCCAGTCGCTGGTGAAGGAGACCACGCAGAAGCGGGTCTGGATTCCCGCGAACGCCTTCGCCAGCACACCGCCGTGGTCGGCGGCGATGTCGAAATAGTCCATCGCGCGGGTCAGATAGAGATAGGAGTTGGCGTCGAAGCGCTCGACGAAGGACGAGCCCTGGTAGCGCAGATAGGACTCAACCTGGAAGTCGGCGTCGAAAGAGAAAGTCGGCAGCTCGCGGTCCTGCATGCGCCGCCCGAATTTTCGATGCAGCGCGGCGTCGGAGAGATAGGTGATGTGCGCCGCCATCCGGGCGACAGCGAGGCCACGATGCGGATGGATGCCTCGATCGGCATAGCCGCCATGGTGCCAGTCGGGGTCGGCCATCACCGCCTGACGGCCAAGCTCGTGGAACGCGATGTTCTGCGCCGAGTGTCGTGTCGAGCAGGCAATCGCCAGCGCGGAGAACACGCGACTCGGATACGCCGCAGTCCATTGCAGCACTTGCATGCCGCCCATCGAGCCGCCGACGACCGCGAACAGCGTGTCGATGCCGAGCCGGTCGATCAGCATCGCCTGCGCGCGCACCATGTCGGGGATGGTGATGACGGGGAAATCGAGCCCCCAAACCTTGCCGGTCGCGGGATTGATCGAGGCCGGGCCGGTCGAGCCCATGCAGCCGCCGATCACGTTGGAGCAGATGATAAAATATTCGTTGGGATCGAGCGGCCGGCCGGGGCCGACCAAGGTCTCCCACCAGCCGGGCTTGCCGGTGACAGGGTGCACGTTGGCGACGTGCTGGTCGCCGGTCAGCGCATGGCAGATCAGGATCGCGTTGGAGCGATCGGCATTCAGCTCGCCGTAGGTCTGGTAGGCGATCTGGAACGGGCTGAGATCGACCCCGCAGTCGAGCCGCAGCGGCTGCTCCGAGCCGAACTGCGCGACGTGCGAACTCGGATGATCCACCTCGTGCGACCGCTCGTCGGCGGTGATCGCGGGACTCGGAATGGACTGGACGCCAACCATCTGACCATCGACCTCGTTTGCGATCGTAGAAGTGACCGCATTGACATCAGGCCATGAAAAACCCGGCCTGAACGATAGGTTCGGCCGGGATCGAAAGCGTCCCCGGCCTGTTTAGCGAGTTTTTTAACGTGGCTGCAAGCCGGCCGGCTCAAATGACCACGGAACGGGTAAAAACTACCGTCTTGGACGGTTTTCGTCAAGTCACGGCCCGGATCAGCCAAATTCGCCTGTCGCGCCACGGGCGGAAAGGGCCCGATTTCTCTTTGCATTTCTCTTTGCTTTCGCAGCCCCGACTGCCTAATCAGGATATCCATCACAGCGGTGACGGCTCGACTGATCCGCATTGGAACGCCTCTCAGCAGCACCCGTCAGACATGTCCCAACGTCCGCCCGCGCCACCATCACTCCAGGAATTGCGTAAGGAGATCGACGCGATCGACGAAGGCATGCATCGCCTGCTGATGCAACGCGGCGACATCATCGACCGCCTGATCCAGGTGAAGCAGACCCAGGAGGTCGGCTCGGCGTTCCGCCCGGCACGCGAGGCCTCCATGATGCGCGACCTCGTGCAGCGTCATCGCGGCATCCTGCCGCTCGACACGGTCGAGAGCATCTGGCGCGTCATCATCGCGACCTTCACCTATGTCCAGGCCCCGTTCTCGGTCCACGCCGACATCTCGGCGAGCGAGCCGGCTATGCGCGATTCCGCGCGATTCCATTTCGGCTTCACCGTGCCTTACGTCGCGCATTTCAGCGCGCAGGCGGCGGTCGAGGCCGTCGCGAAGTCCAAGGGCGATCTGGCGCTGGTCTCGGCGACCTCGAGCCGCACGCCGTGGTGGCTGTCGCTGGAAGAAGCTGGCGCGCCAAAGATCATCGCGCGGCTGCCCTTCGTCGAGCGCGCCGACCATCCGGCGGCGTTGCCCGTGTTCGCGGTGTCGCGCGTCGCCGACAGCGCGCTGGTGACGGAGGTCGAGACCTTCAGCGTACGCGTCTCTGGGTGGAATGCGGAGGTCGCGCGCGCCCTGTCGCCGCTCGCCGAGATCGTGGCGGTGCCCGACACCGCCTTCGACGGCGCCGCGCTGCTGGTCTCGGTCACCGCGACAAGCAGCATCGACAAGATCAAGGCTGCCCTGATCGAAGCGGGGGCCTCGGTGCGCTCCACGGCCCTCGTCGGCAGCCACGCAACGCGCTATACGGTGCCCCCGACCGGGTCGAAATCGTAAGTCGCGAACCGCTTAAGCCAGTCCGGAGTTGAAGATGTCCCGCCCCGTGCCGAATCCCGGCATTCTCGATATTGCGCCCTATACGCCCGGCAAGACCCCGGTGGCAGAGCCCGGCCGCAAGGTGTTCAAGCTCTCGGCCAACGAGACGCCGTTCGGGCCCTCGCCGAAGGCGATCGAGGCGTTCAAGCAGGTGGCGGATCATCTGGAAGACTATCCGGAAGGAACCTCGCGCGTGCTGCGCGAAGCAATCGGGCGCACCTTCGGGCTCGATCCCAACCGCATCATCTGCGGCGCCGGCTCGGACGAGATCCTCAACCTGCTCGCCCACACCTATCTCAGCCACGGTGACGAGGCGATCTCGACTACGCACGGCTTCCTGGTCTACCCGATCGCGACCATGGCCGTCGGCGCGAAGAATGTCATCGCGGCCGAGAAGAACCTCACCTGCGATGTCGACGCCATCCTCAAGGCGGTGACGCCGAAGACAAAGCTGGTCTGGCTCGCCAACCCCAACAATCCGACCGGCACCTATGTGCCGTTCGACGAGGTCAAGCGCCTGCGCGCCGGCCTGCCCTCGCACGTGCTGCTGGTGCTGGACGCAGCCTATTGCGACTACGTCTCGCGCAACGATTACGAGATGGGGATCGAGCTGGTCGCGACCACCGAAAACACGGTGGTGACCCACACCTTCTCCAAGATCCATGGTCTTGCGGCGCTGCGCATCGGCTGGATGTTCGGCCCCGAGCACATCATCGACGCGGTCAACCGCATCCGGGGTCCCTTCAACGTGTCGACGCCGGCCATGTACGCCGCCGTTGCCGCGATCGAGGACACAGCGCACCAGGCCATGTCGAAGCAGTTCACCGAGACCTGGCGCAACTGGCTCGCCGAGGAGATCGGCAAGCTCGGGCTGAAGGTGACGCCGAGCGTCGCCAATTTCGTGCTGATCCACTTCCCGACCGAGGGCAAGACCTCGGACGCAGCCGACGCCTTCCTCACCAAGCGCGGGCTGGTGCTGCGCGGCTTGAAGAACTACGGCCTGCCGCATTCGCTGCGCATGACCATCGGCACCGAGGAGGCCAACCGCCTCGTCGTCGAGGGCCTGCGCGACTTCATGGCCGGACGATGAGCGCGACCCCGCACTTCCAGCGCGTCGCGCTGATCGGCTTCGGCCTGATCGGGGGCTCGATCGCACGCGCCGCGAAGCTCCAGGGCCTGGCTTCCGAGATCGTCACCACCGCGCGCTCGGAGAAGACGCGCGCACGCGTGATGGAGCTCGGCATCGTCGATCAGGTCGTCGCGACCAATGCGGAAGCCGTGAAGGACGCCGATCTCGTCATCCTCTGCATTCCCGTCGGCGCCTGCGGCCCGGTGGCGCAGGAGATCTCCGCGCATCTCAAACCCGGCGCGATCATCTCCGACGTCGGCTCGGTCAAGGGCGCCATCGTCAGGGATATGGCGCCGCACCTGCCGGAAGGCGTCCATTTCGTGCCGGCGCATCCCGTCGCAGGCACCGAGCATTCGGGTCCCGATTCCGGCTTCGCCGAGCTCTTCATCAACCGCTGGTGCATCCTCACCCCGCCGGAGGGCGTTGATGCGGCTGCCACCGATCGCCTGCGCGCGTTCTGGGCGGCGATGGGTGCCAAGGTCGAGATCATGACGCCGGATCATCATGATCTCGTGCTCGCGATCACCAGCCATCTGCCGCATCTGATCGCCTACACCATCGTCGGCACCGCCGACGAGCTGGCGCAGGTGACGGAGTCAGAGGTCATCAAGTTCTCCGCCGGCGGCTTTCGCGACTTCACGCGCATCGCCGCCTCCGATCCGACGATGTGGCGCGACGTCTTCCTCGCCAACAAGGAAGCCGTGCTGGAGATGCTCGGCACCTTCACTGAGGATCTGGCAAAGCTCACCCGCGCGATCCGCCGCGGCGATGGCGAGGCGCTGTTCGACCACTTCACCCGCACCCGCGCCATCCGCCGCGGCATTGTCGAAATCGGCCAGGATTCGGCCGCGCCCGATTTCGGCCGGCCGCATGCGCAGCTCGGCAACAAGCCGTAGCACCGAAGTGGCCCGGATGGAGCGCAAGCGTAATCCGGGACTTCCGTCGCTTGAGGCAGGATTCCCGGATCGCGCTTCGCTCCATCCGGGCTACGAGCCTGCGTGGCTCCGTGACTAGAATGGGTAGTACCGGATCTGCGTCATGACGACGTTGTCGTCGGTCTTCGGCGCGCCGCCGACGCCGGCGAACGCGAACCGTTGCGTGTAGGAATATTGCAGGCCGGCTTTGAGCGTCCCGAAATTGCCTTGGTAGATGGTGTCGTAGATCCCGGCCGTGATCTGCCGAACCTCCCTGGTGTTGCCGTTGCAGGTCGCGCCCGCCGAGTTTTCGGTGAAGCAGCCGGTGTTGTTGTAGAGCGGATTGCCGTAGCCGAACGGCACCGTTCCAACATTGGCGAAATTCGCCTTGGCCTTTTCGAGGCCTGCATAGGAGTAGACATCGAGGCTGGGAGTCGCGTGCCAGATCAGGCCGACGGCGGCCGCCGTGATCGTCAGCGGGAGGATGGTGCCGTCCTGCGCCACCGCCGCGTCGGGGAACGGTGTTGCCGTGAAGCGGCCCAGCACGCCGTGCGAGCCATAGAGCTGAAGATCGAGGGTTTTCGGAATCAGCTCGGCGAAGATGTGTCCACCAAAGCTTCCTGTGTCGTAGGTGTGGTTGGCGTTGTTGAAGCGGTCGGACAACTGGCGGTAGAGCGCCCACCCCTCGACATGCAACTTATAAGGCCCGAGCCTTGGGTCCCAGGCGGCCTTGACCGTGACGTCGGGCACCTGATTCAGGCCGACGTTGTTGAGGTTGTTGAAGAAGCTGCCGCCGGGACCGGTCAGATTGACCTGAAGGTTGGGGTTCAGCACGCCCTGCGGTCCGATGGCGGGTGTGCCGACGGCCGGGACATTGCCGCCGAAGAACGCTGTCTGGGCATTCTCGACCGACGCAGCCAGCTTGAACTCTGGTCCGATGTCCTGCCAGACGCGCAGCCCGGGCTGCCGTGCCGCAAGAAATCCCGGAACGGATTCGAAGTCGATCACGCCGGGCGCATCGACGCCACGAGGATCGATGCCGGACTTGGTCGGCGCGTTCAGCGACCAGGATTGCCCGGCGAGGAAGTGAAGACCGAGATCACTGCGGTCCAGTTCCAGGCTGAGCTGCCGCATGCGCGGATTGAACGAGTTGGTCGCAACCGAGCTCGCCGTCTGAGCCGCACCTTCGAAATCGATCTCGCCATAACCCGCGAGGTGCGTGTCGGCATCGGCATTGCCCTCGGCCAGCACCGAGAACCTGCTCTGACGTGCCGAGAAGCGCGTTTCCGGGATGTTGAAGTTGCGGCTCTGCTGATAGGGGATGAAGTTGTAGACCGAGCCGGTATCGGAAGCGAGATTGCGCGAGCGGTAGACGCCGGTGAGATCGACCCAGCCACCGAAGGTCAACGTCACGCCCTTGTAGCAGACCTTGCCGGCCGCACATGGATCGGCGGCGAGCGCCTTGTAACTTGCTGGTAACTGAACGGCCTTCGCCTGCGCTTCACCCTGTCGCGTCTTGCGCGCCTCGGAGTCCACGCGCTGCTGGAGCTCCTTCAGCTTCGCCTTCAGCGAGTGGATTTCAGTTGTGACATTGTCGTCGGCATGCGCCTGCCCTGAACAGGCAGCGAGAATACCCAGCATCAGTCCGCAATTGATGATCCGCACTTGAAGCTTCCTCCATTTGGGAAGCGGATTGGATTCCGCGCGCCATCTCCGGCGCATGCATGCTTCCCTGGTGTGGAGTGATTTGAATGCGGCTGCGGTTATTCGCGGCGCCGTGCATCTTCTGCATCACGTTTTCCTGACGATCCTGTTTGGAATATTTTCGTTGGCTGTCGATCCGCACGCGCGACTGTCGCGATTGTCCAAGGCAACTTTTCAAGGCCTCGTTCAAGGCAACGCGCATTGGGCCCGGCCGGGACATGACCGGGCCCAGTTCGCGACGGCCAAGTGGTGGATGGCGGCTATTTGCCCTTGGTCGCGCGCATCACCGTTGGGCTCGGTGATTTCGGCGAGGGGACGAAGGCCATCGTCTCCCGCGTCGTGGGATTCGAGACGTTGCGATCACCGTTCGGATACATCGAGGCGTATGCTGCCGGCTCCTGCGACTGCCATTGCCACCGCGCGAACGCGGGCGTCGCGAGCGTGGTCGAGATGGCGATACCGGCAATGAACAGCCTGGACTTGATCATGATATCTCTCCTGCCTGGGCGACCGCATCATCGTGCGGCCGACATGGAGAGAGAGCGGAGTTTGCGGCTCGGCATTCCCAGCCAGTCATCACGATCCGGCGAAGCGGCCGTGAGTTCAGCTCGTAACCCGCATGGAGGGAGTTACGACAGCTGAGGGCGATGAATGGGGAGAGGAGACTCTGAATCCATCCTACTGCTTCGCGCTACGACTAATCTTTCCCGGCTTGAACAGATCGAGGTCGATGGCCTGTCCCATCGCCAGATATCCGGTGCGGTTGGGATGAAGCTTGTCGCCGGCGCCACCAGTCGTGCTTTCGGGAACGAACTCCGGCTTGAGGCCACCCGAGGCCGGATCGAGCGTCGCCCGATCAAAATCGATTACACCGTCGAATGTCCCCGAGCTACGGATGAATGCGTTGAGCGCCTTGCGCTTGTCATCCTGCTCGGGAAAACCATGTGCCGCGCTGGTGCTACCCAATGCCGAAACGACGGTGGCGCCGATGATCCGGGCTTGCGGCCATTTCGCACGTAGCCTCGCGACGCCATCCTTCATCGCGGCGATGACTTGGTCGGCGGTAAAATTGCCGTTCTTGCTGAAATCGTTGATACCTTCCAGCCAGATCAGGCTCGATATGCCGGACAGCGACAGCACGTCACGCTCGAGCCGCTGGCCCGAAGCGGGGCCGCCCGCGTACGGTTTGTCGGGACCATATTCGGCCGGGCCTGCGATTTGGTTGCCACCGATGCGCCATTCACTACGGCAACCTTGTTGCCGTAGACCGCCTTCAGGCGACGCGACAGCACGTTGGGCCAGCGATCGTCGCCATTCATGGTTGAGGCGGTCCCGTCGGTAATCGAATCCCCAAACGCCATGATGGCGAAGGCATCGGCAGGCGCAGTCATCTCGATCGCATCGAGGAAGAACCATGACGCAGTCGCATAGGGGAAGGAAGCCTCGTCTTCCAGGGCGCCCTTCGCGCCGGCGCCGGGCGCACTGACATAGGAGGTGGTCAGCGCTTTGGCGTGCCAGGTCATCGGGCCGCTCTGGCCGGCGACATGAAAACTGACCGCAAGCCGGCGGCCGGCGAGGTCATCGGGCCGCTTTGCAAACGGCAGCGCGATCGCATCGCTCCAGACCGAATTCCCCGGCGACACCGTAACGGAAGCCGTGCCGGCGAACGTAACCGGAATGTTGGAGCCGCGGATCAACGCGGCACTGCCCGACTGCAGGCCGACGTAAACGCCGTCAAACGTGACGGGTTTGGTGCCGAAGGCGTTGCTGAGCCGGATGCGGGCCTGACGGCCCCAGATATCCGGCCGCACGATCAGGCGAAAGGTCTGGTCCCGCGCACCGGCCGCAGGCTCGGGAAACGCGAATTTCTGTTCGGGCTGGGCTGACGGATTGCCGACGGGGTATGGGCCCTGAACCGCGCCCGTCCAGGACACCACCCAATGTTCGCTATCCTTGGCGGTTGCGGTCTGAAGCGAGGCAACGAGCAGCGATGCTGCCACGAGACAATTCAACGCGCGCATTGTTTCCCCCGAACCCCAGATAATTTGGCCGCGACCTTAGAGCCGTCAGTTGGTCTTCAATAGGGCGGCAGAACGCTACCTGTCCAGACGCGCTGACGCACTCCTCGCCCGACGCAGGAGAGAACCTCGCAGGTTGCGTCACCGGCGCCGACAAGAAGCTCTTCGCAGAAGCGATCTGTTCACAGTTTCGAACGCATCAGACGGACCGAGCTGTCCGCCCGGCAGGT
Source organism: Bradyrhizobium lupini (assembly GCF_040939785.1). Taxonomy (NCBI): domain Bacteria; kingdom Pseudomonadati; phylum Pseudomonadota; class Alphaproteobacteria; order Hyphomicrobiales; family Nitrobacteraceae; genus Bradyrhizobium; species Bradyrhizobium lupini. Next base: position 4,518,030 of record NZ_CP162553.1, on the reverse strand, counting down.
TTATGAATTCACGACCTTAATACAGCGGCGGGATCTGGCCGACCTTGACCGGGCCGAGCAGCACGGCGCCGTCGACGAACTTCAGCGGGAAGCTGCGAGCTTTCTTGCCTTCCAGCGTGCTCTCGGTGCCGATCGAATTGATGCCGGCGGCAACGCCGGCATTGGCGTTCTGCTTGATGACCTTGCCGAGGCCGGGAACGGCACGGTCGAGCGCACCGAACAGATTGTTGAGGTCCTGCGACTTCACGCCGGGCGCGACGCGATCGAGGGTCGCCTGCGGCACCCCTCCTCCAGCATCTTCTCGATGCCGAGCGCGGGGATCACGCGCTCCAGGCCCGTCACGGTCATCTGCAATTCGCCGTCGAGACGGCCGTTTGCCGAGAGCCCGAGCGTGCCGGCCGCAACCGCGATCATCTCGCCCTGCTGGATCCGGGACTGCACGATTTCGATATGGCCGCCGGCGGCCTGGATCTCGCGGAAGCGCTGCGGCCACGGCTTTGGCGTGAGGTCGGACAGTCCGGTGATCTTCGCCCGCGTGTCGGCCTCGAACGGCTCGGCGAGCAGCGGATGAACGCCCTGGACGCTGCCCTGCGCGATCTGGAGCACGGTCTCGATCACGGGATGATCGGACGGAGATCCATCCGCAAGGCGTCCATGCAGCTCGACCTGTTTTGCGCGCGCGAGCGGCACCTGCATGCTGCCGTCGACACGATTGACGGTCGGCTCCTCGAACACGATGGAAGCGCGCTCCGGCACGGCGGGCAGGCCGACCACACTGCTGCGACCCTTGCTCCAGTTCACCACGAAGGTGCTCTGCGTGACGCCGTCAGTGAGCGTCGCGGGTGCGGTAAATTCGGCGATGACGCGCTTGGGATCGTAGACTTGGGCGACGACCAGGATGTTGTCGAGCTTCGCCGTGAACGGCGTCTTGCTGGCGTTCTGCGACACCAGGGCGACGCTGGCGCCCGAACACCGGACCTCGAAGCGGAAGGGGAAGCCCGCGATCGAGCGCTTGGCGCAATCATAGACGCGGCCGGATTTGGCCTCCTGCGCGCGCCAGGCGTCCGCGGCGATTTCGGCCTGCGACGCCGCATAGAACCAGAAGCAGCTCCACGCCACCGCGAGGATCAGGAGGATGACAGGGGCGATGAAAAGGCCCCAACGGGAGCGCCGGCGCGCGGCAACGGTCATATCGGACATACGGCGACCCTTTGACCTCTGATGATGGCAAATGTAAGCGAGGTTGGCTTGCTCCGAAAGGCAGAGAATTCGCTTCGCTTGGGGGCGCGGTTCTGGTAGCCGTGCCCGAAATGTCGGAAATTACCCTCCCCTCCGTCACCACTGCCAAAGGCGACCTCTGGGTGTTCGGCTACGGCTCGCTGATGTGGCGGCCGGGCTTCGAATTCGAGGAGCGTGTCCCGGCGCGGCTGGTCGGCGAGCATCGCGCGCTCTGTGTCTATTCCTTCGTGCATCGTGGCACGCCGGAGAAGCCGGGTCTGGTGCTCGGCCTCGACCGCGGCGGCGCCTGCCGCGGCATCGCCTTCCGCGTCGCCGAAAAGAACCGCGCCGACGTCGTCGCCTATCTGCGCGCGCGCGAGCAGGTGACGTCGGTCTATCGCGAGGTCATGCGCTCGGTGTGGCTGGAGAACGACGCGCGTCAGCGCGTCTCCGCGCTCGCCTATGTCGTCGACCGAGGCCATGTGCAATATGCCGGCCGGCTGTCGCTCACCGACCAGCATCGCCACGTGATCCAGGGCCACGGCCAGTCCGGCGCCAACCGCGACTACGTGACCGCGACGGCGAAGGCGATCGAGGCCGAAGGTTTTCGCGATGCGCCCCTGCATCAGCTTGCCACGATGCTGCATGGTGATGCGCATTCTCCGCACGCGCCGGCTCCGGCGGACGATCGGGAAAACCGCTAGCTCTCCGACGGCGCATAGCTCGGCGCCGAGCCGATCAGCTGCTCCTGCTCCTTGCGGCCCGCTTCGACGAGGCGGCCGGTCGCGTCTTCGATCACCGTTTGCACACGGGAGAGAAACTCGTCCTTGGATAAGCCCGGCGGCAGCGGATCGAGGAATTCCACCACCAGCGTGCCGGGATAGCGCATGAAGGTGCGGCGCGGCCAGAACAGGCCGGAATTGAGCGCGATCGGCAGGCACGGCGCGCCGCAGGACGAATAGATCTGCGCGAAGCCGCTCTTGTAGTCCGGTGGCGCGCCCGGGGCGCGGCGCGTGCCTTCGGGAAAGATCACGAGCTGCCCGCCGCTGCGCACGGCCTCCCGCGCCCGCCGCGTCATGTCCAGCAGCGCCTTGACGCCGGCATTGCGGTCGATCGCGATCATCCCGGTCTTGACCAGGAACTGGCCGAACACCGGGATCTGCATGAGCTGACGCTTGAGGATGAAAATCGGACGGTCGAAGAAGCCCGGCAAGACGAACGTCTCCCAGAACGACTGGTGCTTCGCCACAACGACCAATGGTCCCCTCGGGATCTTTTCGAGGCCGCGGAATTCCACCTTGATGTTGCAGACAGCCCGCATCAGAAACAGCGTCGCCTTTGCCCACCATTGCGCGACCGTGAGCATGGCGCGCGGCGGCAATGCGAAGGTCGGCAGCGCCACGATCGCGAGGCACACCAGCACGGTGTAGAACAGCACGTTGAACACGAGCGATCGCAGGAAAATCAAGAACATCGAGGATCCGATCAATTGCCGATCAGTTGCCGATCAATTGGCCTGTGCGGTGGCGGGCCGCTTCGCCTGCAGCCCGGAAGGCTGCTCCGACATCTCGGGCGAAAGGTCAATCCCGAAATCCTCCAGCCGCACCCTGACCTCCGCCGCGATATACTTGACATATTCCGACAGCAGCAGCCGCAAAGTGGACGCCGAGGTCCACCACGGCTCGTCGCGCCATTTGTCGCCGACCACCACGAACGGGATCAGTGTCGCCTCCGGCATCGCATGCGAGAATTCCACCAGCGCGCGCGGCATATGATAGTTCGAGGTGACCACGATCAGCGATTTGAAGCCGCGTCCCGCGGCCCAGCGCCGCGCTTCCGCGGCATTGCCGCGGGTCGAGACCGCGGTGCGGTCGAGATCGACGCAGCAACGCATGAAAGACTGGTTCTCCGGCAGCGTCCGGGAGATGTCGCTCGCCGTCGAGGTCGGGTGTACGCCGGAGATCAGGAGCCTCCTGCCGTAGCCGGCAGCGAGCAGCTCCATCGCATCCGACACCCGCGAGGAGCCGCCGGTGAGCACCACGATGCCGTCCGCCTCGCGGTCCGGCGCGATCTCGGCGCCGCGCAATTGCGACAGAAACGCAATAAAGCCCGCCGCCGCGCCGACGAAGGCGAGCGCAATCGTCGACATCACGGCCGCGCGCAGCCACCCGCGCGGCAGTTTCGGCGATCGATCGGCGGTCGGCGCGCTCATGCGATGTCGGTGATCCCTTCCCAGAGGTGATTTTAGGACGTTTTGAGGCGAAGTGGAGTCCGGTTTGTCGGCCTCAAACTATGTGGCGAAGCGCTGGGGCCGCGAACCAGATTTCCCCTCTCCCCTTGTGGGAGAGGGTGGCTCGCCGCGATAGCGGCGAGACGGGTGAGGGGTATGTCTCCGCGAACTCGCCTCGACGTTCGTGCACGTGGATAGAACCCCTCATCCGGCGCTTCGCGCCACCTTCTCCCACAAGGAGAGAAGGAAGAAAACCATCTCAATCGACATCATTCAGCGTCGCGAACAGCGTCTGGCGCGAGGCGACCGCGGTGATGGCGCCGATCAGCACGGCCTGCACCGCGAGCACGATGTAGCCGGATGGCCGCAGCGAGAAGGTGCCGAGCAGCGCGGCGAACTGGTCGCCGACGGGAGTGCCCGAAAACCAGCCTGCAATCGACTCGGAGAAGCCGAACACCAGCATGGCGGCGCCGCCGCCGATCACGCCGCCCTCCAGCCCCAGCCTGAGGAAATGACGCAGGAAGCGGTTGGCGATGTAGCGGTCGCCGGCGCCGACGAAATGCAGCACCTCGACGATCGGACGGTTCGCCGCCATGGCGCCGCGGGTTGCGAACGACACCGAGATGATGGTGGCGACGATGACGAGCGCGAGGATGCCGAGACCGGCGAGCACGGTGGCGTTGGTCATCGAGCGCATGCGCTCGATCCAGGCGCGGTGATCGTCGACGCTGGCGCTTGGCGCCACCTGGGTCACGCGGGCGCGCAAGGCGCCGAGATCGAGCGCCGTGCCGGGCTGCACGCGCGCGATGATCATGCGCGGGACCGGCAGATCGTCCATCGACAGCCCGGTGCCGAGCCAGGGCTCGAGTAGCTTGCCGCTCTCGTCCTTCGTGAACGGCTTGACCTCGACGATGCCGGCTTGCGCGCGCATGGCCTCGGTCACCGCCGCGGTGTCGCGTTCGAGATCGCGGCCCGTCTGCGGCCGGACCTGAATGGTGATCTCGCTCGCGACATCCGACTGCCATTCGGCGGCGGAGGCGCTCACCAGCAGCACCGTGCCGGTCGTCATCGAGGCCAGGAAGGTCATGATGGCGACAACGGCGACCAGCGCGCGGCCGTGGATCGAGGCGCGCGGCACGATCGGCGACATATTGCGCGCCCGGGCCGGAAGCGGCGGCCCCTCCTGCCCGAGATCGACCAGCACGCCGCGCTCGTCGGGCCTATTCATAGACGTGCAGCCGTCCCTGGTGCAGCACGAAGCGTCGCGCCTCGTACTGGTCCATCAGGGCGATATCGTGGGTGGCGATGATGACGGCGGTGCCTGACTTGTTGAGCTCGATGAACAGCCGCAGCAGGCGGCGGCCGAGCGTCGGATCGACGCTGCCGGTTGGCTCGTCGGCCAGCAGCAGCTGCGGCCGCGAGATCACGGCGCGCGCGATTGCCGCGCGCTGCTTTTCGCCGCCGGACAGGATCGGCGGCAGCGCGTCCATGCGCTCGCCGAGCCCAACCCATTTCAGGAGATCGATGACCTCCTTGCGGTAGCTCGATTCGCTGCGGCCCATCACGCGGAACGGCAGCGCCACGTTTTCATAGGTCGTCATGTGATCGAGCAGGCGGAAATCCTGGAGCACGATGCCGATGCGCTTGCGCAAGTCTGCGATCTCGTCCTTGCCGAGCTGCGAGATGTCGTGACCGAACAAGTTGACGAGCCCCCGCGTCGGGCGATGCGAGAGGAACAACAGGCGCAGCAACGAGGTCTTGCCGGCGCCGGACGGGCCGGTGAGGAACTGGAAGGAATGCGCCGGGATCTGGAAGTTGAGGTCGCGCAGGACCTCGGGCCCCAGGCCGTAACGCAATCCGACATTTTCGAACCGAACCAAGCTCAGCTCCGTTCGAGAGAGGCCGCGGGCCGCACGGCTGTGCTCCGCCACACGCGATCCGCGGGTTTTGCGGCCGTTATGGTTTCCGGTTCGTTAACGGTCGTCCTGTAGCATAATTGGTAGCATCTTTCCGTCTCGGTTCTCCACGACCGTGTCACAGTCAAGACTTGTCCATGCATCAAGGCTCGTCCATGCATATCGTCTGCCCTCATTGTACGACATCCTACGCCATCAAGCCCGCGAGCCTTGGGGCGAACGGCCGGACCGTGCGCTGTTCCCGTTGCAAGGAAACGTGGGTCGCCCATGCCGAGGATGCCATCGAGGAGGCATCTGTGCCGGCCATGGCCGCGGCCAGCCGGGCCGACGACCAGGCCGATCTCGCCGAGCAATGGAACTCCTATGCCCAGGACGACGGAGCCGCTGACGCGCCTGTCGTTGGCAGCCCCTCGATCGCCAGCGACTGGCCGGACCAGGAAGCCGCCGACACCGAGGACGAATGGTCCGCGGCCGCCCGATCCGTTGAGGAGGAAGTCGGCGGCGAACAGCACCAGTCCTGGTTCCGTGGCCTGTTCGGCCGTCGCCGCGGCGCGCGAGTGCGCCGTCCGGAGGCCACGGCGGCCCCGCGAAAATCCCATTTCGGCCTGCCGACCGCCTGCGCCGCCATGGGCGCGCTGGTCCTGGCGCTGGTGATCTGGCGCGGCGACATGGTGCGGCTGCTGCCGCAGACGGCAGCCTTCTACAGGATGGTTGGCCTCGAAGTTAACCTGCGCGCACTCGCCTTCAAGGACGTCAAGCTCTCCAGCGAGACAGTAGACGGTAAGCAGGTGCTGGTGATCGAGGGCGTGATCGTGGGACAGGGCAAGAAGCCGCTCGACATTCCCCGCTTGCGCTTCGCAGTGCGCGACGCGCAAGGCGCGGAAATCTACGCCTGGAACGCCGTTCTGGAACAGACCGTGCTACAGCCCGGCGAGCGCGCCTTCTTCCGCTCGCGCCTGGCCTCGCCGCCGCCGGAGGGCCGCAATATCGACGTTCGCTTCTTCAACCGGCGCGACATCGCCGGCGGCAGCGTATAATCGATTTCGCAGGTCTCGCAGGCAAAGTTGGTGGCGAGATTGATCCCAAGGTTGGTCTCATGTCCAAGATCCTGATCGCCGACGACGAGGATTCTGATGCGCCAGCTGGTGGCGCGCGCCATCGCCATGGACGGCCACGAGATCGTCACCGCGCAAGACGGCGCCGAGGCGCTGGAGATCCTCACGCGCGCGGACGGCAGGTTCGACCTGCTGCTCACCGACATCCAGATGCCGGTGATGGACGGCATCGCGCTGGCGCTTTCCGTCGCACGCGATTTCCCCGATTTGACCATTCTGCTGATGACCGGCTTTGCCGACCAGCGCGAGCGCGCCTCGAACCTCAATGCGCTGGTGCATGACGTCGTGACCAAGCCGTTCTCGGTCGCCGACATCCGCACGGCGGTGGCGGACGCGCTGGCGGCGAAGAAGGGATAGCGGCGTCGGGGCGCCACGTATTCCGCTGTCATGCCCCGGCTTGACCGGGGCATCCAGTACGCCGCAGCCTCTCGATTGAATCACAACCGTGTCGGAGTACTGGATCGCCCGGTCAAGCCGGGCAATGACAGAGAACTCAAAAATCCTTCAGCAGCCGCTCGATGTAATCGAGCTCGATCTGCGGGCGCGAGCTGTCCCCCAAGCGGCGGCGGAGCTCCTCGAGGATGCGGCGGACGCGCTGGGCGTCGATCTCGCCGGGGATCTTGACCGTGTAGTCGTCGCTCAGATCGCGGCCGTGAAGTGGGCGACCGAGCGGATCGGTCTGATTGCCGCCGCTCTGCTGACGGCCGGGCCGATTGCCGGGGCCATCGCCCTGCCCGTCGCCATCGCCCTGCTGCATCGCCTCGGCCATCTTCTGCGCGCCCTTGCGCAAGGCCTCGAGAGCTTTCCCCTGCGAGTCCACGGCACCATCCGAATTGCCTTCGCCGAGCTGCGAGCCGGCATCGCCCATGGCCCCGTCGGCGGCGTCCAGACTGCCGTCGTCATCGCCCTGGTCACCGTCCTGATCGCCATCCTGGCCCGGCTGTCCCTGCTCGCCCTGCTGACCTTTTTGCCCCTTCTGGCCCTGGCTCTTCTGGCCCTTTTGCCCCTTCTGCGTGAGGCCGCGCTTGGCGAGCTCGTCCTGCAGCTTCTTCAGGCGGTCGCGCAGCGACTGCTGATCCTGCTGGAGATCCGACATCGACTGGTCGCCCTGCTGCTTGCCGCGCGAGCGCTCACGCCGGGAATCCTGTCCCTGCTTGAAAGTCTTGTCGCGCAATTGCTGCTGCTTGCGGATCATGTCGCTGAGCTCGTTGAGCGCCTGCTCCATGTCGCTGTCGCCGGATTGCCCGGGCTGCGCCATCTGGAGGTTTTCCATGATCTGCGCGAGCTGCTCGAGCAGGCGCTGGGCCGCCTCGCGATTGCCTTCCTTCGCGGCCTTCTCGATCTGCTTCAACAGCTCGTCGAGATCGCGCTGCGTGATGACGGAACGATCGCGATTGGAGGATTGGCTCTTTTCCGTCGCGCGCTTGTAGTCCTCGAGCTTCTGAATCGCATCGGATTGATTGTTCAGGCTCCGTCCGGACCCTTTTGCCTGAGGCTGTCGCCGGACTCCTGCATCGCCTTTTCCGCGCTATCGAGCAGCGCATCGGGATCCTGGTCCTGCTGGGCCGAGACGGCAGCGGGGAAGCCTCCCAGGAGGAGGGCAAGACAGGCGATCGAGATCGCCTTCACGACTGGCACGCGCGCTAGCTTCCGCATTTCCGGTCCCGCGTAAACTGATTGGCGCCGTCCTCGCCCCCTTCGCCCGGCTGTTCGCCGACTTCCGATAGGCCTGCAGCTGCTGGCGCAAGACGTCCTGCTGCTGCGCCAGCTCTTCGAGCTGCTCGGGCTTGGCATGCTGGGTCTTCTGTCGCAGCTCGACCGCCTTGTCGAGGATGAGCTGAACCTCTGCCGGGAAAGGCTGCCGGGGTCCAAGCGGATTCTGCTCGGCGCGCCGGGCGAGATCGCGCACCTTGCCGGCCATCGCCTCGCGAAGCTTTTGCGTCAGCGCTTTGATCTCGTCCTCGCTGGCGCCGCGTTCCAGCGCCCGCTTGAGCGCGTCCTGAGCCGAGCGCAGCGCGGCGTTGACGCTGCCGGCGACACCGTCGTCCTCGATGGTGACCGCGAACGCCCACATGCTTCCCACTACATCGCGCAGCGCGTCGTCAGTGCGGGCGGCTTCCAGCTGCAGCGCCAGACTGCGCAGGCCGAGATAGCAGCCCGCATCCGGCGTGAACAATTCGGGTGCGATCATCAGCGCGTCGAGCGCGGCGTAGACATCCGAATTCTTGTTGGCGTCGAGCGCCAGGATGCGGCGCTGCTCGACCAGCGCGCGCGCGAGCGAGTTGGTGAACAGCCGCTCGGGCAGGCGCATGTTGAAGGGCTCGCTCTTGGCCTCGTTGCCGGCCTCGTCCTTGGCGGTGAGGGTCAGCGTGACATCGGCACCGGCATAGGGATCCTCGCTGAGGTCCTTCACCGTCTGACCGACGCCGTTGCGGGTGCGCGCATTCGGCAGCACGAGCGGGAATTGCGGCGGCTGGAATAGCGGCCGCGCGGCGGCCTTGGTGTCGGCCTCCTTGCTGCCATCCTTGACACCATCTTTGGTATCGGCGGCACGCAGGCCGATTTGCGCATCGGCGCCGGTGACGCCGTAATCGTCCTCGATCTTGTAGGTGAGCTGGAGTCCGCCACGGGCCTGGCGCTCGGGATCCTTGGCCAGCGCGATCGTCGGCGCGCGGTCCGGCGTTGCCGCAAACGCCCATTGCGGCTGGCCGGAGGGCGCGCGGACATGCGCGGTGCCGTCGCCGCTGATGGCAAAATGCTTCTCGTTGGTGCCCTTGGGCGCGGCTTCGGTGGGCGCTACTTCCTTGAGGCCGCCGGAGACGACAAGATCAAGGCTGCCGCCGGAGGAGCGAACGATCAGGGTCGAGCCGGCGGGAACGGCAAGCGGGCCGCTGGCCGGCAGCGCGGCGGCCTCCTTGTTCGCGGCCGACAGAATGACCGGCGGCTTGCCGGTGTAGAGCGGCGGCGTGACCCAGGCATCGACGCGAACATTCGTCGGGGCCAGCACGCCGTTCCAGTGGAAGGCGGCCCCGAGCCGCATCGCACGCTCGTCGCCGGCAGCGAAGAAGGTCGCAACCAGCATCACCATGACCAGCGCGCGCAGCGCCCAGGGATCATGCAGAGCGAGCCGGGGCTTCGGCAGACCGGCGCGGATGCGCTTGATCGAAGCCAGCGTGCGCTCACGCTGCGCCCGCCACAAGGCCTGCGCAACCGGGTCCTGCGAGCTCAGCGTGTCCGTCAGCGTGGTGGCCGGCCGGTGACGGATGCCGGAGCCGCGGTCGAGTCGGGTCAGCGCCTCCTCGCGGCTCGGCCAGCGGAAGCGACTCAACGGGAACAGGGTGACAATCGCGACGCCGGCGAAAACGACGAGACCGATGGCGCGGGCAATGGACGGCAGCGCCAGCCAGAGGCCGGCCCAGGACACCACCAGGAACAGACCGACGACGGTGAGAAGCCGCGCCAAATTTGGCCAGGCACGCTCCCACGCGATGGCATAAGTGGCCCGCTGCAGGGCTTGCGCCAGCTTCAGCCGCGACAGAGCGTCGCCATCGCGGATCGGGTCTGACGGGTCGGGGGTGACGCCGTTCAATCAACTCTCCAGGTTGCCCGGTAGAGAAGCGTACCACAACGGCAGCACTGAGGCATCCGTTCCTGTACGGGAGACACCCCTTTTCCCGCATAACACGAGGACGTGACTGGCCCGCCGCAACCCCGTAATTTCCGCGCCGACAGCCAAGGAAACAAAGGAAACACCATGGACAAGAAGATGCACGACAAGGGCCTGGAAGTCCGCAAAGCAGTGTTGGGCGAGGCCTATGTCAACAACGCCCTGAAGACCGTCGACGACTTCAACCGTCCGTTCCAGGAGATGCTCAACGAATATTGCTGGGGCACGGTGTGGGGCCGCGAGGAGCTGCCGCGCAAGACCCGCAGCATGCTCAACATCGCGATGATCGCGATCCTCAATCGTCAGCACGAATTCCGCGCGCATCTGAAGGGTGCACTCACCAACGGGGTCAGCCGCGACGAGATCCGCGAGATCCTGATGCAGGTCGCAATCTATGGCGGCATGCCGGCCGCGGTTGACAGTTTTCGAATCGCACGCGAGGTGTTCGCGGAGATCGACGGCAAGGCGTGAGGGGTGCCGGCGTGAAGGACGGGGACGCGACGTCCCCATGTCGTCCTGGCGAAAGCCGGACCCATAGCCACTGGCAGGTGTGGTTACGGGCACTCGGAGTTGCCACTTCGCGCCAAAACGTCTCCCTGGGGTAATGGGTCCTGGCTTTCGCCAGGAAGACACCGAGGATGGATACGGGCCGATCAACAACAACGAATAATCACCACAAGGAAACACCATGGACATCGGATTCATCGGCCTCGGAAATATGGGTTTCCCGATGGCACGGCGGCTGATCGAGGCCGGCCACCGGCTCGTCGTATTCGACACGCGCCAGGAGGTCGTCGACAAGCTGGTGGCGCGCGGCGCCACTGCGGCGACGTCGCCGAAGGACGTCGCCGACCAGGTCGAGACCGTCATGGCGAGCCTGCCTTCGCTGCAGGCTTCGCTCGCGGTTGCGACGGGGCCGAACGGCGTGATCGAGGGAAGCCGCGTCAAACGCTTCGTCGATCTCTCCACCGTCGGCTCAGCGATGGCGGTGAAGATTCACGGCCTGCTCGCCAAGCATGACATCGTGCAGATCGACTGCCCAGTTTCCGGCGGCGTCGGCGGCGCCGAGAAAGGCACTCTCGCGGTAATGGTCTCGGGGCCGAAGACCGAGTTCGAGCTGCTCAAGCCCGCGCTCGATGTCATCGGGAAAGTGTTCTTCATTGGCGAGAAGCCCGGCGCGGCGCAGACCATGAAGCTCGCCAACAACTTCTTGTCGGCCACCGCGATCGTGGCGACCTCGGAAGCGGTGGTGATGGGCGTCAAGGCGGGGCTCGATCCCGCCGTGATGATCGACGTCATCAATGCCGGCTCCGGCATGAACACCGCGAGCCGCGACAAGTTTCCGCGCTCGGTGCTGCCGCGCAGCTTCGACTTCGGCTTCGCCACGGGATTGATGGTGAAGGACGTGCGGCTGGCGCTGGAGGAGATGAAGCAGCTCGGCCTGTCGATGGAGGTCGCGGAGGCGGTCTGCCGGTTGTGGGAGACGGTCATCAGCACGGAAGGCGCCGAGTCCGATTTCACCGCGGCGATCAAGCCGATCGAGAAGAGGGCGGGCGTTGTGGTGGGCGGCAGGCCACCCGGCTAGCGCCAACACGACAGCGCAGCGCCGACGACCGGCGCTGCGCTGTCCTCCTTGGATCGATCTGCTACGAGCGGCGTCTGCCAAGTTCCGGAAGGTCGATCGGCTGCTCCAGTTGCAGGGAGGCCGAGCCCCCGCTGCATTTGATATACTTCTCGTCGCACCTGCGCATGCACCGTCTCTCGCTCGAGCATTTCGCAGAGGTATTGTTGCAGCTGACCCACGTAATGTCGCACCGTGTGACCCGGGCCGACGCGACGCCGGAGAGTCCGAGCACGAAGGCCACGCTGCAAGCTACGAAAAGCATGCGAAGCAGGCCGGCGCCGGCGAGTGAATCGTTCATTCGATCTCCTGTGTTGGCCGGGCACGTCTGCGCCTGCGGCCGGGTTTTTGACGAAGACGCAGTTCAAGCCTTGGCGAGATAGGGGATCGTGCCGGCCAAGTCCGTATCGTCGATCAACTGGAAACGGCTCTCGCTGCCGCCCCTGCGCGCTGCCGCGAATCGGCCGTAGGCGGGATCAGTAACGAAGGACTCCGCCGCTTTCGCCGTGGGAAAAGACATGATCGCGATCAGCGATGTGTCGAGAGGGGCACCTTCAAGAGTTTTCACATTGCCGCTGCGGGAAAGATACTTGCCGCCATGCTTGTGCACCAGCTCGTGGACGGACGCGGCGTAGTCCGGCACCCACTTTCCGTCAGTCACTTTGATGTCCGCGATCAGATACGCTGTCATGTCGTGTCTCCTGGCTCGAGTTCAGCTCCGCGTTGAAGGGCGGGCATCACTTGGTGCCAGAACACGGCGCGGACTTGCCAGTACGGGAACTGTAGCGGGGCGATACAAATACTGAATTGCGCCGCCCTGGATCAGCTCGCCAGCTTGCGTTCCTTGGCGAACGGGCTAAGGCCGAGCCAACTTTGCATGGCCGCGGCAAGCTGCCGATCGCCGGTGAGCAGCATCCGCCGGCTTGCGGCGGCCGCCCGCACGGAATCGAGTCCCATCCAGATCGCCGTCATGGTGCGCAGATCAACCGACACGTAAAGGTCAACGTCGAAACCGGGATCAATCGAGCAGAGATCGACACTGTCGTCGGGATCGACGATCAGCCACCACAATCGCTGCGTCGAAGGTAATTCCGGATACGCGAACTGCAGCACGCTGCGGCGGGTCGGCATCGGCGTCGTGTTCAAATTCCGCCGCATGTCCCACATCAACAGCTGGACATCGAGATGCTGAAGCGACAGATCCGACTCGATGCGGCGCTGGCCCCAGATGCCGAACGCCTCGACGATGGGGCCGAGTTCGCGTCCGGAAGCGGTCAGCTGATACTCGATCACGCCGCGCTCGGAAGCCGACGGCTGGCGGATGATGATGCCTGCAGCTTCGAGTTCCTTGAGGCGCTGGGAAAGCAGCGCAGGCGACATGCGGGGAACGCCGCGGCGCAACTCGTTGAACCGGGTCGAGCCGGCGACGAGTTCACGTAGCAGCACGACGGTCCAGCGCGTGCACAATATCTCGGCCGCCATCGCGACCGGACAGAACTGCCTGTAGCTGCCGATGGTCATGCGGGCCTCCGTGACAAGCGAAGGCGCAACCTTAGGGCCGCGGCGCGCGGCTTCCTAGTTCAGTTTCTGTATCAGCAGCGATTCATTCTCTGAACTGGCCGCGGACCGTGGTGAGCGTCTATTCGACCGGCATTGGCAAGCCGGCTGCCGCAATCGCGGCCCGCCGGACACAGGAGATTACCATGAAGAAATACGATTCAACGGCTTCCAGATTGCTCGTTTCGGTTCGCAGCGCCGCGATTTGCACCCTCGGCCTGGGCGTCGGCGTCATGCCGGCGTCCGCCGCCAATCTGACGAGGAGCATCGAGGTCAGCAGTGCTGCGGCCGAGGTGTGGTCGTTCATCGGGCCGTTCTGCGCGATCAAGGATTGGCTGCCGCCGGTGGGGCAGTGCATTGCGGACGGCAAGTCGCCGCCAACCCGGACGCTCGTCACCAGGGACGGCAAGGCCTCGTTCGTGGAGACGCAGACTGCGCGGAACGACAAAGACTACAGCTACTCCTACGCGTTCCTGTCGAGCCCACTGCCGGTGAGCCAGTACAAGTCGACCATCAAGGTCACGGCAAAGGGTGAAGGCGCATCGGTGGTGACATGGACCGGCATCTACACGCCCGACCCGGGGCGGGAGAAGGAAGCGGTCGATGCCCTCGGCGGCGTCTATGATTCCGGCCTCGCCGCAATCAGGGACCGGTTCAAGAAGTAGGGTCAATGCAGCGATGGGCGCAGCGCTAGCTGCGCTCATCGTGGACAATCACAGCCTCACAGCCACGGCGCCGGCGTATCCATCGCGATCAATTGCTCGACCTCGATGCGCGGACGCACGACCGCGTACTGGTCGCCCTTCACCAGCACTTCGGGCACCAGCGGCCGCGTATTGTAGGTGCCGGCCTGCACTGCGCCGTAGGCGCCGGCGGTCATGATGGCGATGAGGTCGCCGGGCTTTGGCGTCGGTAGCGTGCGATCGAGTGCGAGATAGTCGCCGGTCTCGCAGACCGGGCCGACGACGTCGGCCATGATGGTCGCGGCCCCCGTCGCAGGCTGCGTCACCGGCAGAATGTCGTGATGGGCCTCGTACAGCGTCGGGCGGATCAGATCGTTCATGGCGGCGTCGATGATGACGAAATTCTTGCCGTCACCGTGCTTCACATAGATCACCTTGGCGACCAGGATGCCGGCATTGCCGACGATCATGCGGCCCGGTTCGAACATCAGCGTGCAGCCGAGATTGTGGCTGACGCGCTTGACCATCGCGGCATAGGCGTCGGGCGCCGGCGGCGCCTCGCGGTCCATGTAATAGGGAATGCCGAGACCGCCGCCGAAATCGACATGCGAGATGTTGTGGCCGTCGGCACGCAGCGTCTGCACGAATTCGGAGAGGATGCGGAACGCGATCTCCATCTTGGAGAGGTCAGTGATCTGGCTGCCGATATGTACGTCGGTGCCTGTGACCTCGATGCCCGGCAGCTTCGCGGCGCGGGCATAGACCTCGCGGGCATGCGCGATCGGGATGCCGAACTTGTTCTCGGACTTGCCGGTCGAAATCTTCGCATGCGTGCCGGCCTCGACGTCAGGATTGACACGGATCGAGATCCGCGCGGTCTTCCCGGTCTCGGTCGCAAGGCGCGACAGCAGCTCGAGCTCGGGCTCGGATTCGACATTGAGGCAGAGGATGTCGGCCGCCAGCGCAGCGCGCAGCTCGGCTTCCGTCTTGCCGACGCCGGAGAACAGGATCTTGCTTGCTGGAATGCCGGCGGCCAGCGCGCGCTTCAATTCGCCGCCGGACACCACGTCCGCGCCGGCGCCGAGCCTGGCCAGCGTGCGCAGCACCGACTGGTTGGAATTTGCCTTCATGGCGTAGCAGACCAGCACCTTCTCGTCCGCGAAGGCGTCGGTGAAAACGCGATAGTGCCGCTCGAGCGTCGCGGTCGAATAGCAATAGAACGGCGTGCCGACGGTTGCAGCCAGCTCGGACAGGTTCACCGCCTCGGCGTGCAGCACGCCGTTGCGATAGTCAAAATGATTCATGGCGTTGGCTCAGTTGCCCCAGCCTATCGGCTGGGTCTTTCGTCCAGGAGCGGGTCGAGGATAAACGGTTTCTTCCTGCCCTTGGTCGCCGCCGGTGCGGCGTCCGCGCCATAGGTGGGATTGAACACGCTCGGCGTCTTCTGGGCTTCGGTCTCGGTATCGGTCGGCGGCGCGACGTTGGCCGTTGACGCGCTGGAGGCGGTCGGCGGCAGATCCAGCGGGCCCTTGCGGCCACAGCCGGCAAGCGCGAGCGCCGTCAGGCTCAAGACAATGATGGCCCACCCCGAGCCGGCCGGGCGAAACTTTGACGTCACGACGAAATCCCCACTACGCGCGGCGCACCATACAGAGATTGGCGCGCTCTGGCGAGACCCGGATGACCATGAAACATAAGCGAAATTTTGCCCCTCAGCCCAATTTTCGCTCTTTTTCCAGCCGCTTCAGCCAGGCCTTGGCCTGCGATGCCACGTTCTTCGGCGAGGTACCGCCGAAACTGGTCCGGCTCTTCACCGACGATTCGACCGAGAGCACGCCAAGCACGTCTTTCGTGATCTTCGCTTCGATTGCCTGCATCTCCCTCAGCGGCAGCTCGTGCAGCGCCACGCCGTCCTCGGCGGCTTTCGCGACAATGCGGCCGGTGACGTGATGGGCCTCGCGGAACGGCATCTTCAGCGTCCGCACCAGCCAGTCGGCAAGATCGGTCGCGGTGGCGTAGCCCTCGCCTGCAGCAAGCTTCATCTTCGCTTCATCAGGCACGAGATCTCGGACCATGCCGGTCATGGCGCGGATCGCGAGCGACAGCGCGGCGAAGCCTTCCATGGCGCCCTGCTTGTCCTCCTGCATGTCCTTTTGATAGGCGAGCGGCAGGCCCTTCATGACGATCAGCAGCCCATTGAGCGCGCCGATGACGCGGCCGGTCTTGGCGCGCACCAGCTCGGCGGCGTCAGGATTGCGCTTCTGCGGCATGATCGAGGATCCCGTGGTGAACTTGTCGCTGAGGCGGATCATGCCGACCAGCGGCGAGGTCCAGATCACGATCTCCTCGGCAAAGCGCGACATGTGCACGGCGCAGATCGAGGCCGCCGACAGCGTCTCCAGCACGAAGTCGCGATCGGAGACCGCATCGAGCGAGTTCGCCATCGGACGCTCAAAACCGAGCGCCTTCGCCGTGGCGTGACGGTCGATCGGGAACGAGGTACCGGCGAGCGCTGCAGCTCCGAGCGGGGACTCATTCAGCCGCTTGCGCGCGTCCTGGAAACGGCCGCGATCGCGCGCGGCCATCTCGACATAGGCGAGCAGATGGTGGCCGAAGGTCACCGGCTGCGCGGTCTGCAGATGCGTGAAGCCCGGCATGACCGTTCCGGCGTGCTCCAGCGCGCGCTCGACCAGCGCCTGCTGGAACGCGGCGAGCGAGGCATCGGTCTCATCGAGGACATCGCGGACATAGAGACGGAAATCGGTCGCGACCTGGTCGTTACGCGAGCGCGCGGTGTGCAAGCGGCCGGCGGCAGGGCCGATCAGCTCGGACAGGCGGCTCTCGACATTCATGTGAATGTCCTCGAGCGCGCGCTTGAATTCGAAGGCGCCCTTGCCGATCTCTGACAAAATCGTGTCTAGACCCTTGCCGATATTTTTCGCATCAGAGTCCGTGATGATGCCCTGCGCGGCCAGCATCGCGGCGTGGGCCTTGGACGCGGCAATGTCCTGGGCAAAGAGGTGACGATCGACGTCGATGGAGACGTTGATCTCTTCCATGATCTCGTCGGGACGTTCCGAGAACCGGCCGCCCCACATCTTGTTGCTCATGA
This sequence comes from Bradyrhizobium lupini, assembly GCF_040939785.1. NCBI lineage: Bacteria > Pseudomonadati > Pseudomonadota > Alphaproteobacteria > Hyphomicrobiales > Nitrobacteraceae > Bradyrhizobium > Bradyrhizobium lupini. The sequence goes on along the minus strand of NZ_CP162553.1, from coordinate 4,500,911 downwards.
TCCCCTGCTCACGCCTTGCCTGTGGCCGCCGCACGTTTGCTGACGGCTGCCAGCCGTATTAAGAGGCCTCTGATAGCCATATCTGCGACCGGATGACAAACGATATGCTCGACCCCAACGACAGGCTCGACCAAAGGACAGCACGGTCGGCCACGCGCCGTATCCCCGTGGTCATCGCCACCGTGGTGGTCGGGGGCCTGGCTGGCTTTGCCGCGCTGTACGGGCTGGGCCTGGGCCGGGCCCCCTCCGGCGATCCCGCCTGCCGGGCCGCGGTGAACACCGCACAGAAGATCGCGCCGCTTGCCCATGGCGAGGTGGCGGCGCTGACCATGGCGACCGCACCGCTAAAGCTGCCGGACCTGGCCTTCGAGGACGCCGACGGCAGGCCGAAGAAGCTGTCGGATTTCCGCGGCAAGACGCTGCTGGTGAACCTCTGGGCCACCTGGTGCGTGCCCTGCCGCAAGGAAATGCCGGCGTTGGACGAGCTCCAGGGCAAACTTTCGGGCCCGAATTTCGAGGTGGTGGCGATCAATATCGACACCCGCGACCCCGAGAAGCCCAAGACGTTTCTGAAAGAGGCCAATCTCATCAGGCTCGGCTATTTCAGCGATCAGAAAGCCAAGGTTTTTCAGGATCTTAAGGCGATAGGCCGGGCCTTGGGCATGCCCACCTCGGTGCTGGTCGATCCTCAAGGCTGCGAGATCGCGACGATCGCGGGGCCGGCGGAATGGGCGAGCGAGGATGCGCTCAAGCTGATCCGGGCTGCGACGGGCAAAGCCGCAGCGTCGTTCTAAGCGATGATGTTTTAGGCGGTGACGTTGAGGTTGCTGCCGACGCCAGCGCCGACATTGGCAAGCGAGGGCTGTCCGGCGCCGAGCAGCGTCAGGACGGTGGATTTCTCCGCATCCGCGTTCTGCTTCATCAGCGTCGCCGAGATATTCGACTGCAGCGCGCCTTGCTGAGAGGCCAGCATGCTGCTGACCATCGCCATCATGTCCATTACGCAAACCCTCGTACCGGCGGTAACCTAGAGGCGGGCGGTTAACGGGACATGAATTGTCGCGAGTCGCCGTAAGGTAGGCTTTCTCCGTCTCCCGGCTCTGCTGCGTATCGCTAACGCGCTGCGCAATGTCCCGGCACGAAACCCCTTATCTCGTCGGAATCGGCTTGGCGCCGCGGTAGTCGTAAAAACCGCGCTGGGTCTTGCGACCGAGCCAGCCCGCCTCGACGTATTTCACCAGCAGCGGGCACGGGCGGTACTTGGAGTCGGCGAGGCCCTCATGCAGCACCTGCATGATCGACAGGCAGGTATCGAGGCCGATGAAATCAGCGAGCTCCAGCGGGCCCATCGGATGGTGCGCGCCGAGCTTCATCGCCGCGTCGATCGCCTCGACGTTGCCCACGCCTTCGTACAGCGTGTAAATCGCCTCGTTGATCATCGGCAGCAGGATGCGGTTGACGATGAAGGCCGGGAAATCCTCGGAGACCGCGACCTGTTTGCCGAGCTTGCCTACGAATTCCTTTGACGCCTCGAAGGTCTGGTCGTCGGTGGCGATGCCGCGGATCAACTCCACCAGTTCCATCAACGGCACCGGATTCATAAAGTGAATGCCGATGAAGCGTTCGGGCCGGTCAGTGGCGGCGGCCAGCCGCGTGATCGAGATCGAGGAAGTATCGGAAGCGACGATCGCCTCGGGCTTCAACACAGCGCAGAGATCGTGAAAAATCTTGCGCTTGACCTCTTCCTTCTCGACGGCGGTCTCGATCACGAGATCGCAGTCCGCGAGATCGTCCAGCTTCTCGCCGGCTACGATACGCGCCATCGCCTTGGCTTTGTCGTCCTCGCTGACGGCCTTCTTGGAGACCTGGCGCGTCAAATTGCCGTTGATCGTGGCCATGCCTGACTTGAGGCGGTCGGTCGAAATATCGTTGAGCACCACGTCGAAGCCGGCCAACGCAGCGACATGCGCGATGCCATTGCCCATCTGCCCCGCGCCGATCACGCCGACCTTCTTGATTACTGCCGCCATAATGTCATCCACCGGAACGGCGCGCTATCAACCGCGCCTGCCTATCCCCCTGAGCCGGGAGGTCTGATTTAATCAGAACCCGGCCTCGAAACCTAGATTGGATCGCTTCGAAGGCGTGTCCCGCGCCAAAGAAAACGCCTCAAAAAGCAACACCGGCCGGAGTTTATAGCTCCGGCCGGTGTTTAGCGCGTTTTACTTGCCGAGCTTGCCGAGTTCGGCCGTCAGCTCCGGAACCGCTTGGTAGAGGTCGGCGACCAGGCCGTAATCAGCGACCTGGAAGATCGGCGCGTCCTCGTCCTTGTTGATCGCGACGATCACTTTGGAGTCCTTCATGCCGGCCAGATGCTGGATCGCGCCGGAAATGCCGACCGCGACATAGAGCTCGGGGGCCACGACCTTGCCGGTCTGGCCGACCTGCCAGTCGTTCGGCGCATAGCCCGCATCCACCGCCGCACGCGAAGCGCCGACACCGGCGCCAAGTTTATCGGCGAGCGGCTCGATGTACTTTGCGAAGTTCTCGCGGCTCTGCATGGCGCGGCCACCGGAGACGATGATCTTGGCCGAGGTCAGCTCGGGACGGTCACTCTTCGCGACCTCCTCGCCGACAAAGGACGACAGGCCCGGATCGGCCGCCGCCGCGACGCTCTCGACCGACGCGCTGCCGCCTTCACCCGCTGCGGCGAAGGTGGAGGTGCGCACCGTGATGACCTTCTTGGCGTCCTTCGACTTCACCGTCTGGATGGCGTTGCCGGCGTAGATCGGGCGCTCATAGGTGTCGGGGGCGATCACCTTGGTGATCTCCGAGACCTGCATGACGTCGAGCAGGGCCGCGACGCGCGGCATCACGTTCTTGAAGCGCGAGGTCGCGGGCGCGACGATGGCGTCATAGGACGGCGCCAGCGAGACGATCAGCGCGGCCAGTGGCTCGGCCAGATCGTGCGCGTAAAGCGCGCCGTCGGCGAGCAGCACCTTCTTCACACCGGCGAGCTTTGCGGCGGCGTCCGCCGCGGCCTTGGCGTTCTCGCCGGCCACCAGAACCTCGACGTCCGCGCCGAGCGCGGCCGCCGCGGTCAGGGCCTTGTTGGTCGCATCCTTGAGCGACGCATTGTCGTGTTCGGCAATCAGAAGCGTCGTCATCAGAGCACCCCGGCTTCGTTCTTGAGTTTCGACACCAGCTCGGCGACGTCCTTGACCTTGACGCCCGCCTTGCGGCCCGCCGGCTCGGTCGTCTTGAGAACCTCGAGGCGCGCGGTGAGATCGATGCCATAATCGGCGGCAGTCTTGTCCGCAATCGGCTTCTTTTTGGCCTTCATGATGTTCGGCAGCGAGGCGTAGCGCGGCTCGTTGAGACGGAGATCGGTGGTGACGATCGCCGGTCCCTTCAGCTTCACGGTCTGCAAGCCGCCGTCGACTTCGCGGGTGACCTTGAAGTCGCTGCCTTCGACCTCGAGCTTCGAGGCGAAGGTCGCCTGCGACCAGCCGAGCAGCGCGGCCAGCATCTGGCCGGTCTGATTGCTGTCGTCGTCGATCGCCTGCTTGCCGAGAATGATGAGGCCCGGCTGCTCTTCGTCCGCAATCTTCTTCAGGATCTTGGCGACCGCGAGCGGCTCGACCGCACCCTCGGCCTTCACCAGGATGCCGCGATCGGCGCCCATGGCGAGACCGGTGCGGATCGTTTCCGACGCCTGCGCCGGTCCGATCGAGACCACCACGACTTCGGTCGCCTTGCCGGCTTCCTTCAGGCGCAGCGCTTCTTCGACCGCAATTTCGTCGAACGGGTTCATCGACATTTTGACGTTGGCGAGTTCAACACCCGATCCATCGCTCTTGACGCGGACCTTGACGTTGTAATCGACCACCCGCTTTACCGGCACCAAGACCTTCATCGATCCTCTTTCACTCAATCTGGGAGGGGGTTTATCAACTGGCGCGGAACCTAAAGGCCTGATCCGGCCCGGTCAACGCGCGAAGGGGTCTAATTTTGGCGCCCAGAAATGCGCGGCCCAATGGGTCAGCGATTCTGGCCCGGAACCCAGAGCATGTCGCCGGCGCCGTCATCGTTGGCCGCGCGGCTGGCCACGAACAGGAAGTCCGACAGGCGGTTCATATACTGGATGCCAGCGGCACCAACAGGTTCTTCCGGCCGGGCCGCCAGTTCCACCATCACGCGTTCCGCCCTGCGGCAAATCGTACGGGCGACATGGAGGTAGGCGGCGGCTGGCGTGCCGCCCGGCAGCACGAAGGAGGTCAGGGGTGCCAGCTTGTCGTTGAGCGCGTCGATGTCGCGCTCGAGCCGCTCGACCTGGCTTGCCACCACCCGCAGCCGCTCCGCCTTGCCCTCACGTTCGGGCACCGCGAGGTCCGCGCCGAGGTCGAACAGATCGTTTTGGATGCGGCCAAGCATCGCGTCGAGCTCGGGCGCATCCCCGGTGTGAAGCCGGACCACGCCGATCGCAGCATTGGTCTCGTCGACCGTCCCATAGGCCTCGATGCGCAGATCGTATTTCGGCCGGCGCTCGCCCGAGCCGAGCGCTGTCGTGCCGTCGTCACCGGTTTTCGTATAGATGCGGTTGAGCACGACCATGTTAACGCCCCATCGCCCACACGGCGGCCATCGCGATGACGATCGCCACGAACTGAAGCAGCACGCGCCAGCGCATCAGCTTCTGCGAGGTGTTGGGCGAGCCGCCGCGCATCATGTTGATGAGACCGAGCAGCAGCACCAACGCCACGGCGCCGACCGCAATCGGCAGGATGAAAGTACTCAGGAGAGATGCCATTCGAGGGTAAATAACACCCTCCGCGCCGGTCCGCCATGGCGTTCCCGATCTGGCTTTTAAGCCAATAATATCAGAAGCTAGCTGGATGAATCTGGATTTGCGCCAATTGCCTATCCTCTTGACCTATCCCCGCCTGCGGGGAGAGGTCGGAATGCGTTTCCCGCGCGCGGGAAGCGGAAGCAGCAACAGCAGTGCAGGTGGTGCGTGAAGGCAATCCGCACCATCTACCTTGTCGTAATGGACGCGTTCTACACGTTCCTCGCCGATGACGGCTGGGCGATCGCGAGCCACATCGCGCTGTCGACGCTGATGGCGCTATTCCCGTTCCTGATCGTCCTGACATCGCTCGCCGGCTTCTTCGGCTCCAAGGAACTCGCCGATCAGGCTGCGAGCCTCATGCTCCAGGTCTGGCCCAAGCAGGTCGCGGATTCGATCTCGGGGGAAGTCCACGACGTGCTGACCACGACCCGCACCGGCCTATTCACCATCGGCGCGGTGCTGTCGGTCTACTTCGCCTCCAACGGCGTCGAGGCGCTGCGGGTCGCACTGAACCGCGCCTATGCGGTCGTGGAGATGCGGCCCTGGTACTGGCTACGGCTGGAATCGATCGCCTACACGCTGATTGCGGCCTTCACCGCGCTCGCCATGGCATTCCTGATCGTGCTCGGGCCGCTGCTCATCGAGGCCGCGCGTGCGCACATCCCGCTGTTCGTTGAATCCAACGAGAGGATCCTCACCTGGCTGCGCTACGGCATCACCGTTGGCGCGTTGGTGGTGGCGCTGATGATCCTGCATACCTGGCTGCCGGCGGGACGGCGCCGGTTCCTCCAGATCCTGCCCGGCATCGTCTTCACCATCGTGGCGTCGCTGATCTCGGGCATCGTGTTCGGGCAATATCTGGCGCGCTTCGCCAATAATTACGTGACGATGTATGCGGGGCTCGCCTCGGTGATCATCGCGCTGGTGTTCCTGTATTTCATCGCCGCGATCTTCGTTTACGGCGGCGAGCTCAACGCCGCGATCATCAAGTCGCGGCTTCCTCACGGCGTGTCGCTGCAAGCAGCGCAGTCGCTAGCGCCCGCGGAGACACAGGCTTGACCAGAAAGGCGTCGGCGCCGGCCTCGCGTGAGGCGACTTCATCTTCGCCCCGACCTGACACCCCGATGATGGGGATCTGAGCCAGCGGCGTCGCCATGGTGCGGATCCGCCTGATCGCCTCGACGCCATTGATGCCCGGCAGCACCATATCCATCAGCACCGCGTCGAAGGCGCCCTGCGCGAGCCGGTTCACCGCGTCCTCGCCGCGCCCGATGAACTCGGCATGATGACCGAGTTCGGTCAGGATGGTGTTGAGCACAACGCGGCCGAACGGATTGTCCTCGACGCTGAGCAAGCGCAGCGCCGGAACCGCATCCATCTCGGCTTCGCCCTTCGACTTGCGGGACTTGCCCGATCCCGTGGCACACACCGACACCGTCAATGTGAAGGTGGCGCCACCGCCGGGCCGAGGCGCGACCTTGATGTCGCCGCCCATCGCGCGCGCCAGTTGCTTCACCGACGACAGGCCCAGTCCGGCGCCGCCGAAGCGCGAGGCAATGGTGACATTGGCTTGGGTAAACGGCCGGAACAGCCGTTTGATCTCGGCCATGGTGAGGCCGATGCCGCTGTCGGACACCGCGAAGGCGACACCGACGCTGCCTTTGCCCTTTGCTTTGCCTTTGCTCTTGGTCTTGTCCTTGCTCTTGACGGAACGCCAAGGCGCGACCGTGAGCGCCACGCCGCCGTGCTCGGTGAATTTCACGGCATTGTCGATCAGGTTCTCGAGCGCGGCGCGCAGGCGGACGGGATCACCGACCACCAGCCCCGGCAGCTTCTCCGAGATATCGACCTCGGCCTGGAGACCCTTGGCCGCGGCGCGACCGGCCAGCGAATCGCCGGCGTTGCGGGCGAGGGTCCGCAGGTCGAACAAATCCTGCCGCAGCGAGCTTCCACCTCCGATGCCCTTGCCGGTCCCCTTGCCGGTTCTGGCGGCATCGACGAACAGGGTGGCAAGGTTCGCCAGATGCTCGGCACCGGCCTTGATCGTGTCGGCCCAGCGTCTTTCCCGTTCGCCGAGATCCGAAGTCGCGAGCAAGTCGCTGATCGCGAGAATGCCGGTCAGGGGGTGCGGACCTCATGGGCAAAGGCGGCAAGCGCGGCCTGGACGACGTCCGGCTCGACCCGCTTGGTGCTGCGCTTGCGCAACCGGGCGGTCGGCCCGGAGCGCTTCCGAGCCACTCGCTTGGACGTCCGCGTAGTGCGCGCTGCGCGCGTTTTCGCCGCCATAACTCCCCTTCGAAGTATCCCCTTCGAACCCCGCGCTGTCAGGCGAGCATGGCACGGCGGAACACCCGGAGTCACGGCGCCGTTTGGCTAACCCCCAGAGAAACTTAACCTAATCCCACCAACCGGCGGATACCGGCCGGCGTGGCGCCGCCGGCGCGCAGTTCACGAAGGCCGGTCGAGCTGGTTGATTTCGACAGCTTCCGGCCGCGCTCGTCGCGAAGTAGCCCATGGTGGCGGTAGACGGGTTCGGGCAGGTGGAGCAGAACCTGAAGCAGACGGTGGACCGAAGTGGCGTGGAACAGGTCCTGGCCCCGCACGATCTCGCTGATGTCCTGGAGCGCATCGTCGACAACAACGGACAGATGGTAGCTCGTCGGCGTCTTCTTGCGGGCCACAATGACGTCGCCCCAGGCTTCTGGCCGCGCCGGGACGACGCCACGCTCACCATCCGGCCCCTCGCCCAGTTCGTTCCAGCTCAGGCCCACAGCGCGGCGGCAGGCGGCTGCCATGTCGAGCCGAAGCGCGTAAGGCGCACCGGTGTCGATGAGGCGGTCGCGCTCGTCCGCGGACAGCGATCTGGCGGCGCCGGGATAGAGCGGCACGCCGTCGGGATCGCGCGGCCACGGCCCATCCGCTTCACGCGCCTTAACCAGCCTTGCGATCTCGGCGCGGCTTTCGAAGGCTGGATAGACCAGGCCGAGCGCCGAGAGCCTGTCCAGCGCCGTCCGATACGCATCGAGATGCTCCGACTGCCGCCGCACCGGCGTCTCCCAGGCGATGCCGAGCCAGGCGAGGTCTTCGTAGATCGCTGTCTCATATTCCGGCCGGCAACGCGTCGCGTCGATGTCCTCGATCCGCAGCAACAGCCGCCCACCGGTCTCGCGCGCGCGGTCGGAATTGAGCAGCGCGGAATAAGCGTGGCCGAGATGCAGGTAGCCATTCGGGCTGGGGGCAAATCGGAAAACGGGTGGCGACATGCTTCGGAACTCATCATGGCCGGGCATAGCCGTCTAGACGGATGGCGTCGCTTCCGCTCGCCTGTGTCCCGGCCATCCACGTTCTTCGGAGCGGCGCACCGATCGTGTCAAGGTCCCCGAGAATGCGATGATCACCAGCCGTGCTAACAATGATGCACGTTGGAAAGACGTGGATGGCCGGGTGGAAGCCCGGCCATGACGCCGGAGAGAGTTGACGATTGCCATGACCATCCACCTCGAAACCCAATCCGATCTCGAAGAGGCCGTCCACGCGCTGGTCAAGCGCGATCCGCGCCTGAAGCCAGTGCTGGCGACTGCCGGCATGCCGGCGTTGCGGCGGCGCGAGCCGGGTTTTGCGGGGCTTGCCCACATCGTCTGCGGGCAACAGCTCTCGACTGCGAGCGCCGCGGCGATCTGGGGACGGTTGTCCGCCGCGTTCGATCCGTTCGACCACGAGGCTGTCCGCCGCGCCCGCACCGACCGGCTGGGGCGGCTCGGCCTGTCCGCCGCCAAGATCAAGACGCTGAAACATCTCGCGCGCGAGATCACCGCAGAACGGCTGAACCTCGACGTGCTCGCGGAAGAAGACGCTGATGCCGCGCATCACACGTTGATCGCACTGCCCGGCATCGGACCCTGGACCGCGGACGTCTATCTGCTGTTCTGCCTCGGCCATGGCGACGCCTGGCCGGCCGGCGACCTCGCCGTGCAGGAAGGCATCCGCATCGGGCTCGGCTTGCAGGCGCGGCCAACGGAGAAGCAGATGGCGCCGCTCGCCGAACCCTGGCGCCCCCTGCGCGGAGCGGCGGCACATCTGTGGTGGAGCTATTATCGCGCGGTGAAAAAACGCGAAGGCGTCATCGCGGGATCAACCTAGAGCTAGTTCCGTTCCGATGGAATCGGAACGGGGCTCTAGTGTTTTGTTTTGACGCGTTTTCTTGACGCGAACCGGTGTCCACTTCGCTCGAACACGCTCTAGCCCCGCAGCCCGACGCGATCGGTCCGGGCGCAATCGGCGACGAAGTCGATGACGGCCCGCACCGCCGGCAGTTCGACGAGGTCGGGATGGGCGAGCAGCCACAGGTCCGCCACGCTAGCGAGCTTCTGCGGCGCGACACGCACAAGATCGGGATAGCTTTCCGCGACAAAGCACGACAGGGCGGAGATTCCGAGTCCGGCGCGGACCGCCGCCAGCATGTCGCCCTGGGACGAGCAGCGCATCACCACCCAGGCCTGACGCGTGACGACGTCGCTCCAGCGCGCAAGCTGGAGATTGGAGGTCTGATCGGCGAAACCGATGACGCTGTGCCCCTTCCACTCGCCGCGCCGTTCCGGCAAGGACCGCCCGCCGGCGTAGCCGCGCGAGGCGTAGAATCCCGTGCCGAGACGGCCGATCTTGCGGCCGACCAGATTTTCCTCGCCGCTGTCGAAGGGCCGCAACACCACGTCCGCCTCGCGCCGGCGCACGCTCGCCGGAAACGGATGGGTGATGATCTCGAGCTGGACGTGATCGTGCGCGCGCAGGAACGCAGGCAGGCGCGGCATCAGCCAATGCGAGGCCAGCGTTGCGCCGATCGATAGCTTGACGGTCCCGCGCGCCTTATGCCCTCCGGCCGAGACTGCCGTCTCCGCCCGCAGCGCGGCCGCCGCCATTACCTCGGCGTGCTCGCGCAGCGTCCGTCCATCCGCCGTCAGCGCAAGGCCGTCGGCGGCACGCGCCACCAGCCTGGTGCCGAGCTGGGCTTCCAGCGCCGCAATCTTGCGGCTGACGGTGGGATGGCTGCTGTGCAGCCGGCGCGCCGCGCCGGTGAAACTGCCGGTATCGGCGACCGCGAGGAAGGTCTTGCAAAGGTCCCAGTCCATGAGCGGCCTCTGTTCAAATCTGAATAGTTGTCCGTTCAATATTGAACGATAAGAGGCCCCACTCCAACCCCTATAATGACGTCAAATGAAACATGGGCGGCAACTCGCCCGCGACAATCAAAGAAGGAAACGCCTCGTCATCCGCCTGCCGGCGGGCTGCGTTTCCGGGAGGACATCATGGCGCTGCCCGCTCTCTTGAAGGATTCGCTCGAGCTGCCCGTGGTCGGCTCGCCGCTCTTCCTCGTCTCCGGCCCTGAGCTGGTGATCGCCCAGTGCAAGGCCGGCGTGGTCGGCTCGTTTCCGGCACTCAATGCCCGTCCGGTGGAAAAGCTCGACGAATGGCTGAGCCGCATCGAGGACGAACTCGGCGAATACAAGTCGCGCAATCCCGGCAAGAAGGTCGCACCCTACGCCGTCAACCAGATCTGCCACGCCTCCAACGACCGGCTGATGAAGGACATGGAGACCTGTGTGAAGCACAGGGCGCCCATCATCATCACCTCGCTGCGACCGCCCGCCGAGCTCGTCGAGGCCGCACACTCGTACGGCGGCCTCGTGTTCCACGACGTCATCAACGTCAAGCACGCGCGCAAGGCCGCCGAGCAGGGCGTCGACGGTCTGATCCTGGTCTGCGCCGGCGCTGGAGGACATGCAGGAACGCTCTCGCCTTTCGCACTGGTACGCGAGGTCAAACAATGGTTCGACGGTGCGATCCTGCTGTCGGGCGCAATCAGCGACGGCTTCGCGATCGCCTCCGCGCTGACGCTGGGCGCCGACCTCGCCTATATGGGCACGCGCTTCATCGCGACGAAGGAAGCCAACGCTGACGAAGCCTACAAGTCGGCGCTGACGCAGCACACCGCGCATGACATCGTCTACACCAACCTCTTCACCGGCGTGCACGGCAACTATCTCGGGCCTTCGATCGCCGCGGCCGGGCTCGATCCGGACAATCTGCCGGCGGCCGACAAGACGAAGATGAATTTCGGCTCCGGCGGCAACATGAAGTCCAAGGCGTGGCGCGACATCTGGGGCTCGGGCCAGGGTATCGGCCAGATCGCCGACGCGCCGCCGGTCGCCGAGCTCGTCGACCGGATGAAACGGGAATTCGACCAGGCCCGACAGGATTTCCTGATGCGCGTCAGCGCCTGACGTCTCGGACCGACAATAAAACGGGAGGACACCATGAAGCTGGCAGCCGCACTGATCGGGATGTCGTTGCTGATGCTCGCCGGCGGCAGCGCCCATGCCGAAGGCAGCGACGAGATCCGCATCGGGCAGACCCTGCCCTACAGCGGCCCGGCCTCCGGCTTCGGCGCGATCGGACGGACGCAGGAAGCGTTCTTCGAGAAGGTCAATGCCGAAGGCGGCATCAACGGCCGCAAGGTCAAGTTCATCACGCTGGACGACGCCTATTCGCCGCCGAAGACCGTCGAGCAGACCCGCAAGCTGGTGGAGCAAGAAGAGGTGCTGATGATGTTCGGCTCGCTCGGCACCGCCACCAACAGCGCCGTGCAGCGCTATCTCAACGCCAAGAAAGTGCCGCAGCTGTTCGTGCTCTCCGGCGCCACCAAATGGGCCGATCCGCAGAAGAACCCGTGGACCATGCCGGGCATGGCGGCCTACGAATCCGAGGGCGTGGTCTATGCCAAATACATTTTGCAGGCCAAGCCCGACGCCAGGATCGCGATCCTCTCGCAGAACGACGATTTCGGCCGCGACTATGTCGCCGGCTTCAAGCGAGCGCTCGGGCCTAAGGCGGCAAGCATGATCATCGCGGAAGCGAGCTACGAGACCAGCGCGCCGACGATCAGCTCGCAACTCTCGACCTTGAAGGCCTCGGGCGCCAACGTGCTGTTCGGCGTCGTGCTCGGCAAGTTCACCTCGCAAATGGTCAAGGGCGTGGCCGAGATCGGCTGGAAGCCGGAGCTGTTCTTCGTGCCGACCTCGGCGTCGTCGATCTCTTTCCTGGAACCGGCAGGGCTCGACAACGCGGTCGGCCTGATCTCGTCGAGCAATCAGAAGGACACGATGGACCCGCAATGGGTCGACGATCCCGGCGTGAAGGAATACTTCGCCTTCATGAAGCGCTACATGCCGGCCGCGGACCTCTCCAACTCCAACTACGCCGCGGGCTATCACTATGCCACGCTGCTGATGACGGTGCTGAAGGGGTGCAAGGATGATATCAGCCGCGACAACATCATGCGCCAGGCGGCCTCGTTGAAGGATGTGAAGCTGCCGCTGCTGCTGCCGGGAATGGCGGTTACGACCGGCCCCGACGACTATCTGCCGTTCCAGCAGCTTCAGCTCCGGCGCTTCAATGGCAAGAGCTGGGTCGGCTTCGGCGACGTGCTGGATGATCGCTAGACGAGCGGGATGAGGAGACGCCATGATCATCAGCGGCGAACGCCAGATCAGCTATGACGACATCCGGGCTCGGATCAGGCGGGCGATGAGCGGCTTCCGCGCCCTGGGGCTTGCCGAGGCCGCGCCGGTCGCGATGATGCTGCGCAACGATTTCGCTCTGTTCGAGGTGGTTGCGGCCTCGGCCGCGCTGGGCAGTCCGGTGGTGCCGATCAACTGGCATTTGAAGGCCGAGGAGGTCCGTTACATCCTGGCCGACAGCGGGGCGAAGATCCTGGTCTGCCACGCGGATTTTCTGCCGCAGATCCGCGACGGCGTACCGGCGGATGTCCTTCTCCTGGTCGTCGCGACGCCGCCCGAACTCGCAGCGACCTTTTCGATCCCTGGGGAACTGACTGAGATCCCGGTGGGACTGACCGATTGGGACCGCTGGCGCGACGACCATCCGCAAGCGCAGGAGCCGCCGCGGCGGGCCGCAGCGATGATTTATACATCCGGCACCACGGGCATGCCGAAGGGCGTGCGGCGCATGCCGATGCAGCCCGAACAGGCGGCCGCCTCCGAACGCGTGGGCGGGATCGCCTATGGCATCAAGCCGCGGGAAGACCAAATCGTGCTGATCAACGGCCCGATGTATCACTCGGCGCCGCATTCCTACGGCATGCTGGCGTTCCGCAGCGCTTGCACCATCATCCTCCAGGCGCGGTTCGATGCCGAGGAGCTGCTGGCGCTGATCGAGCGCCACCGCGTCACGCACATTCACATGGTACCGACCATGTTCGTCCGGCTGCTGCGGTTGCCCGAAGCGGTCAGGCAGCGCTACGACCTGTCGTCGCTGCGTTTCGTCGTGCACGGCGCCGCCCCCTGCCCGCCGGACGTCAAGCGCGCCATGATCGACTGGTGGGGACCGGTCATCAACGAATATTTCGGCTCCACCGAGACCGGGATCCCGGTGTGGCACTCGGCCGAGGAAGCACTGAAGAAGCCTGGCACGGTCGGCCGCCCCATCGAAGGCGGCATCGTCAGGATCTTCCGCGATGACGGCAGCCCGTGCGGTGCAAACGAAGTCGGCGAAATCTACATGCGCCAGACGTCAGTGCCCGATTTCGACTATCACGGCAGGTCGCAGGCAAGGGCCGAAGCCGGCCGTGACGGCCTGGTCAGCGTCGGCGACGTCGGTTACCTCGACGCGGACGGCTATCTGTTCCTGTGCGATCGCAAGCGCGACATGGTGATCTCCGGCGGCGTCAACATCTATCCCGCCGAGATCGAGAACGTGCTGATCGGAATGCCCGGCGTGCGCGACTGTGCCGTGTTCGGCATCCCCGACGCGGAATTCGGCGAACGGCTGTGCGCCTTTGTCGAGCCTGAATCGGATGCCGAGCTCTCGGCCGACGCCGTCCGATCGTTCCTGCGCGGGCGGCTTGCCAATTTCAAGGTGCCAAAGGACGTCGAATTCCGTCACGCGCTGCCGCGCGAGGCCACGGGAAAGATTTTCAAGCGCAAGCTGCGGGAGCCCTATTGGACGATGTGAGGACAGGCAACGCCGTCCGAGAGTGCCGGACCGCATAAACGGGAACGAGTGGCAATCGTTCCTGCGCCTCTCCAATATTCGGCAGATTGAAGACGCGCGCTTCCGTCGCAAATGGAAGAGCAACCAATTCGAATCTCGCCTGTTGTCGACCGGCACAATCAACAGCCGGAGAATAAAAAATGTCTCGTCTCACCATGCTCGCCGCAGCTCTGCTGCTGCTCGGATCAGCGCCTGTCAGTGCACAGTCACAGCCTGCGCAGAGCGGGCCGGGCAACAACGCCGTCAACAGCTCTGATCACAACAACTCCAACGCACCGGTCGCGGGCCGCAACAGCTTCACCGAGGGCCAGGCGAAGTCGAAGATCGAGGGCGCGGGTTATTCCAATGTTTCCGGACTGCAAAAGGACGACAACGGCGTCTGGCGCGGCAAGGCCGACAAGGCCGGGACCAAGGCGGACGTGAGCGTCGATTTCCAGGGCAACGTGAACCCCGCCAAGTAAGGAGGATGAAACATGACGACCACTATTTCTCGACTCTATGACACCTATTCGGATGCGGAACGTGCGGTCAGGCGTCTGGAGGCCGCGGGCGTGCCGCACTCCGACATCAGCATCGTCGCGAACAATTCCGATAACTGGTACGGCTCCTCCACCGGCAAGGTTGACCGTGATCGCGACGGCGTCGACGATCGCGCCGAAGGTGCCGGCACGGGTGCCGGCATCGGCGCAGGCCTCGGAAGCGCGGCCGGCCTGCTTGCCGGACTCGGCCTGCTGGCCATTCCGGGACTGGGACCGGTGGTTGCCGCCGGATGGCTGGCTTCGACCGCAGTTGGTGCCGCGGCCGGCGCGGCGACGGGCGGCATCGTTGGCGCGCTGACCGAAGCCGGCGTCTCCAAGGATGATGCGTCGCGCTACGCGGAGGGCGTCCGTCGCGGCGGAACGCTGGTATCGGCGCGGGTACCCGACCAGGACAGCACACGTCTCGATGCCCTTCTGCACGAGAAGGCCGTGAACCTGCAGGAACGGAGCGCCGCCTGGCAAAAATCCGGCTGGAACGGCTTCGATGCCGCAAGCCCGCCGTTGTCACCCGACGATGTCGGCCGTGAGCGTGAGCTGTACGGCGCCGGCACGCGGGTGAGGTAGGGATGTTCCGCTCGCCGCCACGCCAGCGGCTGTGAATCCCAAGAGCGCGAGGGAGGCTCCACCAAGGTGGAGCCTCTTTCGCGTGCCCCTCCTCGAACACCACGAGGGTGCCGCAGGTCTCTCTCAACGAGCGCATTCCGCTGAAGCAGGGCCACATGTTCTCACTGCTCGGGTAATCGGCTATTGGCCGTCTGCGAAACAGTATAGCTTTCGACCGTAGAGGAAACGCCGCGGAGACGGCACGAGGTCGCGCATGCTGGACAGGACCAAGGACATTGTCGCATCCGCGCAAGCCTGGCTCGATGAGGTCGAGCTAACGCTGGGCGCAGCCGATAGCGCTGCGCTGGATCGTCTTTTCCTCGCCGACAGCTATTGGCGCGATGTGCTGGCACTAAGCTGGAACCTGCAAACGATCGGCGGCGGCGACTCGATCAAGCGGGAGCTGACAACGCTCGCGGCAAAGGCTGCGCCGGGCAGCTTCAAGATTGCGCCGAACCGAGCGCCACCGCGCTGGGTGACGCGTGCCGGGACCAACACTATCGAGGTGATCTTCAATTTCGAAACCGCACTGGGGCGCGGCAGCGGCACCGTCAGGCTTGTGCCCGACGCCACCGACGGCGACCGCCTGAAAGCGTGGACGCTCCTCACCGCGCTCGACGAGCTCAAGGGCTTCGAGGAGCAGCTCGGCACCTCGCGGCCGCGCGGCCAGGCCTATTCGCGCGACTTCCGTGGACCGAACTGGCTGGACTTGCGCAACGGCTCGCGCGACTACGCCGATCGCGATCCCGCCGTGCTGGTGGTCGGCGGCGGCCAGGCCGGGCTCGCGATCGCGGCGCGGCTGAAACAGTTGAACATCGACACCCTGATCGTCGATCGCGAGGCGCGGATCGGGGACAATTGGCGCAAGCGCTACCACGCGCTGACCCTGCATAACCAGGTGCAGGTCAATCATTTGCCCTACATGCCGTTTCCGCCGAGCTGGCCGACCTATATCCCCAAGGACAAGCTCGCCAACTGGTTCGAAGCTTACGTCGAGGCGATGGAGCTGAACTTCTGGACCGGCACCGAATTCGAGGGCGGCGCCTACGACGATGCGAAAGACCACTGGACCGTCACACTGCGGCACACCGACGGCAGTGAGCGTATCATGCACCCGCGCCATGTGGTGATGGCAACCGGCGTCAGCGGCATCGCCAATGTGCCTGTCATTCCGACCCTGGATAACTTCAAGGGCACGCTGCTGCATTCGAGCCGCTACGAGGACGGCGAGACCTGGACAGGCAAACGCGCCATCGTCATCGGCACCGGCAATAGCGGCCACGACATCGCGCAGGATCTTCACTCCAGTGGTGCCGAAGTGACGCTGGTGCAGCGTTCACCTACGCTCGTCACCAATATCGAGCCGTCGGCCCAACTCGCTTATGCGACCTACAATGAGGGCACGCTCGAGGACAACGATCTGATCGCGACCTCGATGCCGACACCGCTCGCGAAAAAGACCCATGTGATGCTGACGGAGCAGTCGAAGGAGCTCGACAAGGAACTGCTCGACGGGTTGCGGCGCGTCGGCTTCAAGCTCGATTTCGGCGAGGCCGGCACCGGCTGGCAGTTCAAATATCTCACCCGTGGCGGCGGCTATTATTTCAATGTCGGCTGCTCCAACCTCGTCATCGAGGGCGCGATCAAGCTCAGGCAGTTTTCCGACATCGAGAGCTTCGTCACCGAGGGCGTTCGCATGAAGGACGGCACAACCCTTTCGGCCGACCTGATCGTGCTCTCGACCGGTTACAAGACACAGGAATATCTGGTGCAGAAACTGTTCGGCGACGCCGTCGCCGACCGGGTCGGCCCGATCTGGGGCTTTGGCGACGGCCTCGAGCTGCGTAACATGTATACGCGCACCAGGCAGCCCGGCCTCTGGTTCATCGCCGGCAGCCTCGCGCAATGCCGGATCAACTCGAAATATCTGGCGCTGCAGATCAAGGCGATCGAGGAAGGGATTTTGGGGCAGACTGGAGCGGCAGCGGCGAGCACCGCTTGAACAACACCGTAGAAGCAGTGTCGCACCACGATAACGAACAAGAGGAGAATTCATGCCAGCCATTCTCGGCACCGGCGAGCACCGCTACCGCGTCGTTGAAAACTTCGCAAAGCTGCCGGACGGATGGCAGCTCACCGACGTCGCCTCGGTCGCGGTCGACAGCAAGGACCGCGTCTACGTCTTCAACCGCGGGGCCCATCCGATGGTCGTGCTGGACCGCGAGGGCAATTTCTTGCGAAGTTGGGGCGAAGGCCTGTTCTCGCGCGCCCACGGCCTGCACATCGATGCCGACGACAATCTCTATTGCACCGATGACGGCGACCACACCGTGCGCAAGTGCACCACCGACGGCAAGGTGCTGCTGACGATCGGCATCCCCGAGAAACCGTCGCCGTTCATGAGCGGCGATCCCTTCCACCGCTGCACCCACACCGCGCTGTCGCCGAAGGGTGAAATCTACGTCTCCGACGGCTATGGCAATGCGCGCGTGCACAAATTCACGCCCGGCGGCAAGCTGATGACAAGCTGGGGCGAACCCGGCACCGATCCCGGCCAGTTCAACATCGTGCACAACATCGCCACCGACGCCGACGGCTTTGTCTATGTCGCCGACCGCGAGAACCACCGCGTGCAGGTGTTCGACGGCAACGGCAAGTACGAGACGCAGTGGAACAATCTGCACCGCCCTTGTGCGCTATGCTGTTGCGGTGGGGCTAAGAGCCCGACCTTCGTCATCGGGGAACTCGGCCCTGGCCTGGCCGTCAACCGCAAGGTGCCCAATCTCGGCCCGCGGCTCTCGATCGTGGACGCCAAGGGCAACCGCATCGCGCGGCTCGGTGGCGAGGAAGGCCCGGGCGTTGCGAGCGGCAAGTTCCTGGCGCCGCACGGCATCGCACTGGATTCCAGGGGCGACATCTATGTCGGCGAGGTCGGCGTCACCGACTGGAAGACCAGCTTTCCGGACGAGGAGATGCCGGCCGTGGTGCGCGCGACGCGATGTTTGCAGAAGCTGGAGCGCGTGCGGGAGTAGCTGCCTCGGCACATCCACGTCGCGCTGTCAGGATGACGCTGCCTCAACGGCCTCGGACTTGGAAATCACAGCGTTTTGCGCGCTTTGCCACCCCCCGGCCGCATTGCTTGTGCCGGAATAAGTCGCTCAACGGGCTTCACAATCCCGTCACGCTGCATGTAGTATGTCAGTTACGTGCTGCTTCGCAGCGTACATTGGAGGCCAGGAGCGTTACTTGAACGCACATGTCTCGCAAGGCCATTGGCCGGTGTTGGTGCTGAATGCGGACTTCCGGCCGCTGAGTTACTACCCACTGTCTTTGTGGTCGTGGCAGGACGCGATCAAGGCGGTATTCCTCGACCGCGTCAACATCGTCGCGCATTACGATCAGGCGGTCCATAGCCCCACGCTGCAAATGCAGCTGCCGAGCGTCGTCTCGCTCAAATCCTTCGTCAAGCCGACCACCCACCCTGCCTTCACCCGATTTAACGTCTTCCTGCGCGATCGTTTCGCCTGCCAATATTGCGGCTCGGCCGAAGACCTCACCTTCGACCACATCATCCCGCGCAGCAAAGGCGGCCAGACCACCTGGGAGAACGTGGTCGCGGCGTGCTCGCCCTGCAATTTGCGCAAGGGCAATCTGACGCCGGTGCAGGCCAAGATGTTTCCACGCCAGCACGCCTTCGCGCCGACCGTGCACCAGCTCCACCGTAACGGCCGCCTGTTCCCGCCGAACTATCTGCACGACAGTTGGCTGGATTATCTCTACTGGGATACGGAGCTGGATCCGTAACGTCGGCGTGCAGGCCCTCGGCAATCCATCGTTGACTCGCGCCGCCCAACGCCGGGAGAGATCAGCGAGCTTCTATCTGCGCGCCTGCTCCAGATCGATCTGATAGACGGAAATCCGGTCGATCTCGAATGCGACGGTAGGCGGCGACTCCGCGTCGACCGGACCGACGCCGAGAAAGAATTTGGATCCGATCGCGAGATTGACGATCATGTACATGGGATCGTCGAAACCGATCGGCACCTTGATGTCGGACACCGGTCTGCGGTCGATGAAATAGACCAGGCGATCCTCCTCCCACAGCACACCGTAAGTGTGGAATGCGCTCGACGCGTCGCCGACCGCGAAGTCGAAGCCGCAGGACTGAATCTTCTGGGTCGAGGGAATCCGCCAATGCGTCGTCATCACGAGATCGCCCGGCTTTTCGCCGCGGCCTTCCAGCACGTCGACCTCCGGCGGCCAGCCACCGTCATCCGCCAGCATCCAGAACGCCGGCCACACTGCGTGCCCGACCGGCACCTTGGCGCGGATCTCGAAATAGCCGTGCTTCTGCGCGAACGTGCCCTGGGTCGTCAGTATCCCGGAGATGTACTCGTTGTCGAACAGCACCGGCTTCAACCCCGGCGGGGTACGGCTGGCGACGATCGACAGCACGCCGTCCTTGACCTTGAACGGATCGAGCCCGAGCGGCGCCGCGTTGCGCCCCGCATAGCGCGGATCGACATAGATCTGTTGCTCGCCATTGGCGCTGGTCTTGCGCTTGAAGTCGGAGCCGTCGCCGCCCCAGTAACGCGCCTCCGGCCAGGCCGCGCCGCCGGCGTAATGCGGCACCCAGCGTCCGTTTGCCAGCGGATGCTCGTCAAAATCCTCGTTGAAGGTCCGGCGTAGCGGCAAGAAGACCAGCGAGGCCGGATTGACCTTCTCCAGCCGACGGCACTCGATGGTGGAGGGATCGGTCGTGACCTGCAGCGACATGCTCATCGGGGCACCGTCGAGATCGTCCTGCGCGATGGCCGGCGCGGGCACAACGCAGAGACCGATCGCAGCCAGAGCGCCCCTCGTCCAACGCTCGATCATCACCGCACTTCGAAGACGCCAGAGGAAAGGCCGAGGTTAGCTTACTCATATCGGAACCGGCAAGAGCGGGCCGGCGACCGCGCGCCAATTCAGGAGCGCCGCTTGCACACGCGATCCAGATTTTCGTGCACTTAGAAAAATTGGGACGCCTAGGCAGCGCTCGGAAGGCGAGCGGCAGGCTCCTGCCGGGACGGAACTCGGGGCGCCGGCATCCGTTCAGAGTCGAGGCCGGATGTCGCGCGGGCGCCAGTTGTCCGCGACAGACATATCCGGTCCCGCCACAGCACGAGGGGAGAATAGTCATGGCCACAAGCGAGACGGATCACGTCTACAAGATCCTGGAACTGGTCGGATCGTCCGAGACGTCGATCGAGGATGCGATCAAGAACGCGGTCAGCCGGGCCGCAAAGACCGTTCGCGAGATGAAATGGTTCGAGGTGGTGCAAACGCGCGGCCATATCGAGAACGGTGCCGTGCGCCACTACCAGGTGACGCTGCGGGTCGGCTTCACGCTGGATGAGTGAGGCAGAAAGGCCCGGCGCGCGGGGTCAGCCTGGTTAGCTCGACGATAGCCCGTCAATTGTCGAGGATTGTTCCGACCGGAAGCGCACAATCCGCACGGAAGTTGCAACAGCCCGTTAAGGCCAAAGTGAGAGGTTTGCGCCGAAATGGAGCAAGCCTGATGACCACGGGCCGCGAACTCGGAAAGACGCGCCTTCCGCTCTGGGCAGCGGGTTTCGTCATCCTGACCTGCTTCGCCATCCTCGGCTTGAGCGCCTGGCGTGAATGGGAAACACGCAATGCCGATCTCAAGAACGCCGAGATCGACGTCGCCAATCTTGCGCATTCGCTGATCCAGCACGCGGACGACACCTTCGAACTCGTTGATACAATCCTCGTAGGCCTGGTCCACCGGCTCGAAATCGACGGGACGGGTCCGGACACGATCACCAAGCTTCAGGCCTATCTGCCGACACGAAAATCATCGGACCGGATCCGCGGCATCTTCGTTTATGACGCGAGCGGGCAGTGGCTTGCCACGACCGAGCGGCTCGACTTCTCCAAGCTCAACAACAGCGACCGCGAATATTTCCAGCGTCATCGGGACTCGCCGGAGATGGGCACGCTGATCGGACCGCCCGTGAAGAGTCGAGCCGGGGGCCAATGGGTCGTCACCGCGTCCCGCCGGATCAACGATGCCGACGGCGGCTTCGCCGGCGTTGCCCTGCTCACGATCGACGTCGGCTATTTCGTCAAGTTCTACGAGCGGTTCGACATCGGTACGAACGGCTCGGCATCGCTGCTCAACGATAGCGGCATCATGCTGGCGCGCAGCCGCGACGACAGTGGCGCCTTTGTCGGACGCGACCTGTCCAATGCGCCCTTGTTCAAGGGATGGGAAAGTCGCCCCGCCGCAGCAGTCTACTATTTCAAGTCGCCGCTCGATGGCGTCCAGCGGCTGAGCTATTACCAACGCAGCAGCCGCTATCCCCTAATGGTGCTGGCGAGCAAGTCGCGGGACGACGTGCTGGCGCCGTGGCGGCAAGCCGCGGCTGCGCGCACCACCTTCGTCCTCGGCCTCGTGCTGCTGATCGCGGTGATCGGCTTCTACCTGGTCCGTCAGCTCGTACAGCGGCAGCGCACGGCCCAGGCCCTCGTCGTCAACGAAGCAAACTTCCGCCTGTTGGCCGAGCAATCCAGCGACATGGTGACCCGGATCGGGCTGGACAACCGGCTGCTCTACGTTTCCCCCTCGTGCGTACGCATCACGGGCTGGTCCTCCGACGAGCTGCTATCCACCTCGGCCCTGGCCGGCATTCACGCCGACGACATGGAGCGGGTCGAGCAGGCTATCGCCGCGCTTAAGAATGGCGAGGCCGAGGAGACGCGGTTCGTCTATCGCCACCGTCATCGCGACAAGGGCGAGATTTGGGCGGAGGCGGCGTTGCACGTGACCCTGGCGTCGGACAGCGGTGAGATCGACGGCGTCGTCGCGGTGGTGCGCGACATCACCGAGCAGAAGGGTCTTCAGGACAAGCTCGCCTCGCTTGCAACGACCGACGGCCTCACCGGACTCGTCAACCGGCGCGCGTTCGACGAGCGCCTCGCCGAGGAATGGGCCCGGGCCCGGCGCGATGGCACGCAGCTCTCGCTCCTGCTGATCGATGTCGATCATTTCAAGAAGTTCAACGACCAATACGGGCATCTGGCGGGCGACGGATGCCTGCGCGCGCTGGGCCGGATCCTATCAACCCACACCAAGCGCCAGGCCGACGTCGCGGCGCGCTACGGTGGCGAAGAATTCGCCGTGCTGTTGCCGAACACCGGTCCCGAGGGCTGCGCCGAGGTCGGCGAAGGGATTCGCAAGGCTCTGCACGATCTCGCCATGCCGCATGCGCAAAGTCCCCCCTCGCGCCTGGTGACCGCAAGCGTTGGCGGCGCGACGAGTCTGCCGTCCCAAACCACGGCGGACTGCAGCACGCTAGTCGGCGCCGCCGACCGCGCGCTCTACGCCGCCAAGGACAACGGCCGTGACCGGCTGGTGATGTCGGGACAGGTCGTTCCCTGGCCCGCCAGGAGCGCGTGACGGATCGACCGTTGGCCCGATTTGTTGCCTGCGCTCCAGCGGGTATGGCTTGGATCACGGCCGGATGTTCGGCCAATCCGAGAGTGCTGCGGTGACCGGTCAAATCAAACTCGTCGTCTTCGACATGGACAATGTCCTCTGCGACTACGACAGGGCAAAGCGTGTCGCATGGCTGGCGAAGGTTGCGGGGACCACGAGCGAATCCGTCCACAAGGCGATCTGGGACAGCGGCTTCGAGCTGCTCGGCGATTCCGGCACACTCGATGCCGCGGACTATTTGCGGGGTTTCGGCGACCGCATCGGCTATCCGTGTCACTGGACGAGTGGATCGAGGCGCGACGCCGTTCAATGCAGGCCGATCGTGCCATGCTGGAGATTGTCGGCAGCTTGCGTCAAACCGTCGACATTGCCGTCCTGACCAACAACACGACGCTGGTCGCCGACCATATCGCAGCGCTGCTGCCGGAATTGCCACCGCTGTTCGGCTCGCGAATCTACGCCTCGGCCCGGTTCAAGACGGCGAAGCCGGACCCGCGCTGCTTCCGCCTCTGTCTGTCGGAGCTCGACGTCAAACCGGAGAACGTCCTGTTCGTCGACGATCTCATGGCCAATGTCGCCGGTGCGCGAGAGGCGGGCCTGTTCGCGCATCACCACACCTCGGTTGAGGCTTTCAGGCGGGCCCTGTCGGAGCACGGCCTGCTTCACGCATGAATGCGCGATCCGCTTTTCCCGGCGTCAGGCGAGATGGCACGCCACAAAGTGCCCGCCTGCTCCCTCCTTCAGCTTCGGTGCGCTTTCCGCGCAACGCGGCTGGGCGATAGGACAGCGGGTGTGGAAGTGGCAGCCCGACGGCGGCTTCATCGGGCTCGGAACGTCGCCCTTGAGGCGGATACGCTCGCGCTTGAGCTTGGGATCGGGCACCGGCACCGCCGATAACAGCGCCCTCGTGTAGGGATGCTGCGGATTGCGGTAGAGGTCGCTGGCCTTGGCGAGCTCGACGATACGGCCAAGATACATCACCGCGACTCGGTCGGAGATGTGCTCGACCACCGACAAATCGTGCGCAACGAAGAGATAGGTGAGGTTCAGCTCCGCCTGGAGATCTTCCAGCAAGTTGATGACCTGCGCCTGGATCGAGACGTCGAGCGCAGACACCGGTTCGTCGCAGACGATCAGTTTCGGCTCGACCGCGAGCGCACGCGCGATCACGATGCGCTGGCGCTGACCGCCGGAGAATTCATGCGGATAGCGGCGCATGTGCTCGGCCTTGAGCCCGACCTTCACCAGCAGGCTCGCGACGCGATCCTCACGCTCCTTGGCGGATGAGCCGAGCTTATGGATGACGAGGGCTTCGCCGAGGATGGCGCCGACCGTCATGCGCGGATTGAGGGAGGCGAACGGGTCCTGGAACACAAGCTGCATGTTCCGCCGCATCGCGCGCAAATCGTTGCCGCCGAGCTGGCGGACATCCTGACCGTCGAACACGACCTCGCCGTCGGTCGGTTCG
This sequence comes from Bradyrhizobium lupini, assembly GCF_040939785.1. Classification (NCBI taxonomy): domain Bacteria; kingdom Pseudomonadati; phylum Pseudomonadota; class Alphaproteobacteria; order Hyphomicrobiales; family Nitrobacteraceae; genus Bradyrhizobium; species Bradyrhizobium lupini. The sequence goes on along the minus strand of NZ_CP162553.1, from coordinate 4,476,882 downwards.
ATCAGGCGCAGCACGCAGCGTCCCGTCGTCGACTTTCCGCAGCCGGATTCGCCGACGAGGCCGAGCGTCTCGCCGCGGTTGACCGAGAACGAGACCCCATCGACGGCATAAACGCTGCCGACCTGGCGCGACAACAGGCCGCCATGCACGGGAAAATATTTCTTCAGGCCGCTGACGCGGAGCAGGGGCTCGGTCATGCTGCGCCTCCCAACTGCGTATCTCCCAGATGACAGGCCATACGGTGGCCGGGCGCGATCTCGCGCAGCAGCGGCTCCCTCTCGGTGCAGACGCTCATGGCGTGGCGGCAGCGCGGAGCGAAGCGGCAGCCGACCGGCGGATTGATCAGGATCGGCACCGAGCCGCCGATCGCCTCCAGCCGCACCTTGTGCTCGCTGGCGAGATCGATGCGCGGGATCGAGCGGATCAGTCCCTGGGTATAGGGATGGCCGGGATTGCCAAAGAGGTCGTCGACGGGCGCCTCCTCCACCACCTTGCCGGCATACATCACGACGACGCGTTGCGCGGTCTCGGCGACGACGCCCATGGCATGGGTGATCAGCATCACCGCCATGCCGAAGCGTTCCTTCATGTCCTGGAGCAGGTCGAGGATCTGCGCCTGAATAGTGACGTCGAGGGCCGTGGTGGGCTCATCGGCGATGATCAGTTTCGGCTTGCAGGCGAGAGCCATCGCGATCATCACACGCTGGCGCATGCCGCCGGAGAACTGATGCGGATAGTTGTGCACGCGGCCTTCGGCGTTGGGAATCTGCACCAGCTTGAGCATCTCGATGGTGCGATCGAGCGCCTGTTTCCTGGTGACATTCTCATGGCGGCGCAGGCTTTCGGCGATCTGCTCGCCGATGGTCAGCACCGGATTGAGCGAGGTCATCGGCTCCTGGAAGATGAAGCCGATCTCCTTGGCGCGGATCTCGTCGAGCTGACTGCTCGTCAGCGGCACGAGATCGCGGCCCTCGAAGATGATCTCGCCTGCCGCGATGCGGCCCGGCGGCATCGCGATCAGCTTCAGGATCGACATCGCGGTGACGGTCTTGCCGCAACCGGATTCGCCGACGACGCAGAGCGTCTCGCCGCGGTTGATGGAGATGTCGACACCGTCGACCGCCTGGAGGATGCCGTCGTCGGTGGAGAAGTGGGTTTTCAGTCCCTTGATCTCGAGCAGCGGCGCCATCAGATCACCCGCCGCGCATCGAGCGCGTCACGCAGGCCGTCGCCGATAAAATTGATGGCGACCACTGCGATGAAGATCGCGCCGCCCGGGAATAGCGCCCAGTGCGGGCCGATGTCGAGAAAGTCTTTCGCGTCATAAAGCAGCCGGCCCCAGGTCGGCGTATCCGGCGGGAAGCCGAGGCCGAGGAAGGACAGCGTCGATTCCGCGATGATGGCTGCGGCCACGTCGATGGTGCCGGCGATGATCACCGGACCGAGCGCATTGGGCAGGATATGGCGCACCACCTGCCGTACCGGGCTGGCTCCGAGAGCGCGCGCGGCTTCGACGAATTCCTTCTCGCGGATCGACAGGAACTGGGCGCGAACCAGGCGGGCGACCGGCATCCAGCGCAAGCCACCGATCACGAGCACGATCAGGATGAAAATGCCGCCCTCGGGGCCGAAAGCGGCCTTCAGCCCGTCGCGGAAGAGATAGATCAGCAGCAGCAGCAGGGGCAATTGCGGCAGCGACAAAAAGAGATCGGTGAGCCACATCAGCCCATGGCCGAGCGCGCCGCGCGACATGCCGGCGAGCGCGCCGATCAGCACACCGACAAAGACCGAGACCAGCATCGCGGCGAGACCGACCGCGAGCGAGATGCGCCCGCCATAGATCATGCGGGCGAGGATATCCTGCCCGAGATCGTCGGTGCCAAAGGGATGGGCTAGCGACGGCCCCTGCATGCCCGCCACGATGTCGATGTCGTCGATCTTGACCCGCCAGATAAAGGGGCCGACCACCACCGCCAGGATCAGAACGAGGAGCAGGAACGCGCTGACCACGGCAAGCTTGTGGCGGCTATAGCGCCGCCACGTCTCGCGCCAGGGCGAGTAGACGCGCCGCTCAGCGGAGGGAGATGCGAGGGTCAAGCCAGCCATAAAGAACGTCCGCGATGAGATTGAACAGCACGACCAGGCACGCAAAGACGAAGGTGACGGCCATCACCACCGGCGTGTCGTTGGAAAGGATGGAGGAGATCAGCAGCGAGCCGATGCCGGGGATGCGGAAGATCTGCTCGGTGACGATGGCGCCGCCGAACACCGCCGGGATTTGCAACGCAATCAACGTGACGACCGGGATCATCGCGTTGCGCATCACATGCTTGATGATCACCCGCCTCTGGCCGATGCCCTTGGCGCGCGCGGTGGTGACGTAGTCGAGCCGGATCACGTCGAGCATCGCCGAGCGCACGAAACGCGTCATCGACGCAGCCTGGAACAGGCCGAGCACCGCCACCGGCATGATGGCCTGACGGATCATCTCCAGCACCCAGTGAATTCCCGTGCCCTTGATGTCGGTCGTGTAGACGAAAGGCAGCCAGTCCAGCGTGACCGAGAAGATCAGGATGAACAGGATGCCGGTGAAGAAGGTCGGCAGCGAGAAGCCGACAAAGGCGAGCGTGTTGGCGACCTGGTCGAACAGCGAATAAGGTTTCGTCGCGGCGTAGACGCCGACCGGGATCGCGATCAGGAGCGCAAGGATCTGCGCCGAGCCGATCACGTACAGCGTCGTTGGCAGTCGCTGGAGAATGAGCGTGTCCACGTTCATCCGGCTGACGAAGGAGAAACCCCAGTCGCCGTGCAACATGGCGTTGAGCCAGTGCAGGTAACGAAGGTAGATCGGATCGTCGAGGCCGAACTTCGCCCGAAGCGCGAGAGCGACTTCGGGCGGTACGTTCGGATTGGTCGCCAGCTCGGAGAAGGGATCGCCCGGGGCGAGTGCGAGCACGACGAACAGCACGAGCGAAATTCCGAGCAGGCTCGGAATCGCGATCAAGAGGCGACGCAGGACATACTGGCTCATGAAGAAGGACCGCTCTAGGCGTGCGTGATCATTCTTCGCGATACCAGTCGAACAAATTGTCGGTCTCGTTGGCCCAGCCGGAAACGACCGGGCGCAGATTGTTGGCCGCCGCCTCGACCTTCAGGCGGTGCTGCACCGGGATGAAAACGATGTCCTGGTACATGAGGTCATTGGCCTTGATGTAGAGCGCCGCGCGCTTGACCGGATCCATTTCGCCGTCGGCGGCCAGGATGGTCGCGTCGTACTCCTTGTTGACCCAGCGCGGGAAGTTGGTGCCCTGCCACTTGTTCTCTTTGGTGGCGACGAGGTTCGAAAGGTAACGACGCATGTGCTGCGACGGATCGGGCTGGCTCAGCGGGATCTGGAACATCTCCATGTCGGCGTAGAACTTGGAATAGGTGTCGGGATTGCCGACGTCGGAGGAGAAGAACACGGAGGCGACGACCGATTTCAGCTCGACGTCGATACCCGCCTTCTGGCAGGCCTGCTTGACGATGGCCTGCGTCTTCTGGCGCGGCCCGTTGATCGCGGTCTGGTAGAGGAGCTTCAGCTTCTTGCCGTCCTTCTCGCGGATGCCGTCGGCGCCCGGCTTCCAGCCGGCGTCGTCGAGGATCTTCGAGGCCTTCTCCACGTTGAACTCCCACGAGGTGTTCTTGGACACGAATTTTTCGGGCCCGTTGAGGAAGTTGGCGGTGGTGCGGCCGGCGCGGCCGTAGATGGCCTTCTTGACCGATTCGCGATCGATCAGCAGCGAGAGCGCCTTGCGCACCGCTGGATCAGAAAACAGCGGGTGCTTGGTCTTTATCGAGGAGCGTTCGCCATCGACCTCGGTGTTGGGATCGGTGAAGTTCAGCGCGATGAATTCGGTGTCGCCGCCGACGGCGTAGACGGTTTTTCCCTTGCCGCCCTTCTCCAGGCGCAGCAGCACGTCGTCCTCGACCTGAATGTTCCAGCCGAAATCATATTCGCCAGTCTGGATCACCGCGCGCGCGGCAGAGACGGCGTCGCCGCCGCCCTTCATCTCGATCGAATCGAAATAGGGGCGGTTGGCCATGTGATAATCGGGATTGATCACGCCGCGGACAAGATCGCCCGGCTTGAACTCGACGAACTTGTAGGGGCCGGTACCGACCGGCGAGAGGTTGGTCGGCGCCTCCCGCGACTTGGACCCCATATAGTCCTTGAACAGATGTTTCGGGATGATGGTATTGGGAGCCCCGACAAAAGCGTCGGCCCAGAACGGCGTCGGCTTGTTGAACAGGATGCGGACCGTGAGGTCGTCCACCTTCTCGACGGTGATGTCGCGGAGCGTCGCGATGGTCAGTGCGGAGGTCGCCGGATCCTTGGCATATTCCCAGTTGAAGACGACGTCGTCGGCCGTGAACGGCGTGCCGTCATGCCATTTGACGCCGGGCTTGAGTTTCCAGGTCACCGACTTGCCGTCGGCGGCGAGGCCACCGTTCTGGATCGAGGGAATTTCGGCGGCCAGGACCAGCTTCATGTTGCCGTCGGGATCCCAACAGGCGAGCGGCTCGTAGAACAGACGCGCGCCGTCCTGGTCCTTGGTGCCGGTGGCGAAATGCGGATTGAGCAGGGTCGGCCCCTGCCACCACAGCAGCTTGAGCGCGCCACCGCCGCCGCGCTTGGTCGGCTTGTAGGTCGAGGCGCCCTCGGCCATGGCGACGCCGCCAAGCGCGAGAATCTGGTTGGCCAAAGGCGCGGTGAGACCCACGGCGGCAAGACGCTGAATGAAGCCGCGGCGATCCATCCGCCCGTCCTTCACGTCACCGATCATCGAACGCAGTTGTTTATCCAGCATGGTTGTCCCCGTCTGGTTCCCGTATGGATGCAGGCGGTCGCGCGAGGCGACCACCGGGCTTGGCTGGCGGTAGATGGCACACCGAATGGGGTGCGCGTCAACTGCGACCGTGTGTATGCAAACGGTCTTCTGACTGTCTGTTGGGCAAAACCATATTCCGCAGCCCATCCGATCGGCAATCCAGCATCAAAACACGCTGAATTCCGCGCTGCACTGCAGAAAATTTGATCGCCGCATCAGACGAAGTATCGAGGCGAAATTCTACGCCACGGACATGTCGAGCGGCGGCGCGACGTGGTCTGGCAGCGGACAGACGTAAGGCGTCTTGGCTGTCCGCTTCTGGAGGTCAGCCTTGGCAGCCTTGATCAGCTCCGGGTCCGTCAGCGCCTTGATACCGATGCCGGCCATCGCCTTGGCGGCCTGCACCATGGCCTTGTGCGCATGCGCGCTCTTGCCCTGCGCGACCACCTGCCAGGTGTGGAAGGGCGTACCGATTGCAACCGTGGGTGCGTGGACCTGCACGGTCGGCACCACCCAGCTCACGTCGCCGACGTCGGTCGAGCCGACCAGCGGATTGCGCTTGGCATCCAGTGGCACCAGGAAGTCAGCCAGCGGCCGGTCGGTCGGCTCCATGCCGATCGCGTAATAGACCGACTCGATGTCCTTGTCGCTCAGCGTTGCGCGGATCTCCGTGGCAAAGCCCTTGTCTGCGTCGTCGAAATGCGGCGGTCCGAGCTCTTCCATGACCCGATGCAGCGCCTGCTCCAGCGGCGTGTTCGGCAGGATGTTGGAGACCGCGGAGATGATCTTCATCTCGACCTTGGTCTCGGTCATCAGCGCCGCGCCGTCCGCGATCTTGCTCACGCGTCCGACCAGCTCGTTCATGCCAGGCAGATCACGGGCGCGGATCGAATAGCGCACGCGCGCATGCGCCTGCACCACGTTCGGGGCGATGCCGCCGGTGTCGAGCAGCGCGTAGTGCACGCGCGCGTCGCTCGGCATGTGCTCGCGCATATAGTTCACGCCGACATTCATCAGCTCCACGGCGTCGAGCGCGGAGCGGCCGAGATGCGGCGAGGCCGCCGCATGCGAGGTCCGGCCCGTGAAGATGAAATCGGCGCGGGTGTTGGCGAGTGACGGCGTCACCGCGACTTCCCAGAAGCTGTGCGGATGCCAGGTGATGGCGATGTCGGCGTCTTCGAATGCACCGGAGCGCACCATGAAGGCTTTTGCCGCGCCGCCCTCCTCCGCGGGGCAGCCGTAATAGCGCACGCGGCCCGGCACCTTGTTCTCGGCAAGCCAGTCCTTCACCGCCGTCGCGGCGAGGAGAGCTGCGGAACCCAGCAGATTGTGACCGCAGCCATGGCCGTGGCCGCCAGTCTCGACCGGACGATGCTCCGCGACGCCGGCCTCCTGGCTCAGGCCCGGGAGCGCGTCATATTCTCCCATGAAGGCAATGACCGGTCCGCCCTCGCCCCATTCGCCCATCACCGCGGTCGGAATGCCCGCGACCTGCTCGGTGATGCGGAAACCCTGATGACGCAACTCGGCGAGATGCTCGGCGGCGGATCGCGCCTCGGTGTAGCAGACTTCGGGCATGCCCCAGACCTTGTCGCTGAGGTCGATGAAACGTGCCTTGATCGTGTCGATGCCACGCCAGATATCGCTGCGGTTGTCCATGCTTCGGCCCCGTGATCCCTCGGTCAAACGAAGCGGCAATGGTTAGCAGCTTCATTGTACCGCGCCTAGCACCTCGCCGGACAGCAGCCATGCGGCCAATGCCGGAGGCCCGCTTGACCCGCCGTGCATCAAGCCTTCCCGCGCCTTTCAAAGATTTCATCCGGTGCCTCGGGAATAGTTGGGGAACGAGGCTTTCAAGACGGCCTCCTCCGGCCTAAATTATCCATGCTTCGCGCGTCGTTCCGCTAATCGGCGGAGCGATGCTCTCAGCCAGGAGAACTCCATGCCCGCCCTGACCGAATGGAGAGTGCCACCGGCCAATCAGCCGCGTGCGAGCGATTACGGTTTCGATCTCGACCGCGCGCTCGCCTCCGTCGTCGGCCTGCATGCCATCATCCCGCCGGACGCCTTCAGCGCCGAGACACTGGGGACTGAACGCGCCGGCAACGGCGTCGTGATCGACGACGGGCTGGTGCTCACCATCGGCTACCTCATCACCGAAGCAGAGTCCGTGTGGCTGCATGTCGGAGACGGGCGCGTGGTGGAAGGACATGTGCTCGGCTTCGATGCCGTCACCGGCTTTGGCCTGGTGCAGGCGCTCGGCCAGCTCGATGTCGCCCCCTTGCCGCTCGGGATCTCGGCCGAGACCCGGCTCGGCGACCGCGTCGTGGTCGGCGGCGCTGGCGGACGCACGCGCTCGGTCGCGAGCCAGATCGTGGCCAAGCAGGAATTCGCCGGCTACTGGGAATATCTGCTGGACGAGGCCATCTTCACCCATCCCGCGCACCCGAATTGGGGCGGCACGGCGCTCCTCAACGAGCGCGGCGAGCTGATCGGCATCGGCTCGCTGCAGCTCGAACGCGAGCGCGAGGCCAAGGCCGAGCACGTCAACATGATCGTGCCGATCGACCTGTTGAAACCGATCCTGGACGATCTGCGCAAATTCGGCCGCGTCAACAAGCCGGCACGGCCGTGGCTCGGACTGTTTTCGACCGAGATCGACAACCGCGTGGTTGTGATCGGGATCTCCGCCAATGGTCCCGCCGCCCGTGCCGAGCTCAAGACCGGCGACGTCATCCTCGCGGTCGACGGCGAGAAGGTCACGAGCCAAACCGGCTTCTACAAGAAGCTGTGGGGCCTCGGCGCTGCCGGCGTCGACGTGCCGCTGACGGTACATCATGAAGGCGTCACCTTCGACGTCACGGTGACCTCGACCGATCGCTACAAGCTCTTGAAGGCGCCGAAGCTGCACTGACGATCAGAACTGACGCAAGGAAGCGACGATGAGCGAGGCCGTCGTTGACGATATCGTGGCCGTGCTGCCGCCGCTGCTCAATGCGCTGGAGGCGCTCGCCTTTTTTCAGCGCAACCTGCACCCGCCGGCCTTCGGCTCCGTGATGAATGCGATTGGCGCTCCCGACGAGGCGTTGCAAGCGGCGCGCGCGGCAATCCGAGAATGGCCGGAGGAGTTCACCGGACTGCGCGAGCGGCTCGATCGTGCCTGCGACGAGACGCTCGCCGCCTTTGCCGGCCTGCGCGAGGTCGAACGTGGCAATGGCGACCTCGTCGCGGTCTTCCGCGCACTACGTCATGTGCCGCGCGCGCAGGAGGCACTCTATCCGCTGGCCGTGCGGTTTCCGCCGGTCAGCAGTTTCTTCCTCAACGCCGCGAATCGCGAGAATGCCGACCTGTTGTCGCGGCTCGAAGCCGGCGCGGACGCGCACACCGGCATCATCCACGATCACAACGAGCCCGGCAGCCGCGGTGGCTTTTCGGTCTACGTGCCCGAATATTATACGCCCGATCGCGCCATGCCGCTGGTGATGGCGTTGCACGGCGGCAGCGGCAACGGCCGCGGTTTCCTGTGGAGCTGGCTGCGCGATGCCCGCAGTCTTGGTGCGATCCTGGTGGCGCCGACCGCGACCGGCCCAACCTGGGCGCTGATGGGTGACGATTCCGACACGCCCAACCTCATGCGCATTCTCGAAACCGTGCGCAGCCGCTGGACCATCGACGCCTCGCGCATGCTGCTCACCGGCATGAGCGACGGCGGCACCTTCTGCTACGTCACCGGCCTCGACGGCGCCTCGCCCTTCACGCATCTCGCGCCGGTGTCGGCGACCTTCCATCCGCTGATGGTCGAAATGGCTGACGCTGCGCGTCTGCAGCGCCTGCCGATCTTCATCGCGCACGGCAAGCTCGACTGGATGTTTCCGGTGCAGACCGCGCGGCAGACGCAGGCGGCCCTCGCCGCCGCCGGCGCCGACGTCACCTATCGCGAGATCGACGACCTCAGCCACACCTATCCTCGCGAGATCAACGCGGAGCTGGTGCAGTGGCTGAATGGAGAATGAACAACCTCTCCTTCCCTGCGCCCTACTGCCGCGGAACAATCGATCCGGGCCGACGTTATCGCCCGTCATCGGAGGTTTCGCCATGCGGATGTTTCTTGGAATGATTTTGGGCGCGCTGCTGCTTGCCTGCGGCGTGTATGTCTATGACTCCATGCAGACGTCGTCGGTTGCTCATGGCGAGGTCGCGACGACCAATCGCACCATCGTAAACTGGGATGTCGCCAAAGCCGATTGGGACGCGCTGCGCGATCGCGCGCACAAGGACTGGGTCCGCATCTCCTCCAAGTAACGATGTGGTATCATGAATGAGGCGCCGTCGCGGGTCCGCGGCGGCGCCTTCGTATTGCGCGGTGAATATCGCTCGGCTCAGTTCATCTTGGCCTTGCGGGCGTCGGCGATGACCTGCTCGAACTCGTTCATGCTGAGCACGCCGGGCACGTGGTATTTGCCGACGATGAAGGACGGCGTGCCGCGGAAACCGAAGGCTTCGGCCTGCTCGTTGTTGCGCTTGAGCACGGCGTCGATGTCCTTGGCGTGATCGGCGAGATCGCGCTTCAACCGATCCATGTCGACGCCGGCCGCCGCGAGCAGTTCGTTGATGCGCGGCTCCGTCAGGCGCGAGCTGACGCCCATCATGGCGTCATGGGCCTGGTGGTATTTGTCCTGGAATTTCGCCGCCATCGCGGTCCGCGCGGCCGTGACCGAAACCGGACCGAGAATCGGCCAGTCCTTCATCACCAGCCGGACCTTGCCGTCGTCCTGGATGACCTGACGCAACTCGGGCTCGAGCTTGCGGCAATAGGGGCAGTTATAGTCGGACCATTCGATGATGCTGATATTCCCGTCGGGATTGCCGGCCACGGGAACGTCGGGATCGCGCAGCACCTTGGCTTCGGTCAGCACCTCGTCTTCGTCGGTTGCCGCCCGCGCCGCGGTGATCCCACCGGCGACAAGGGCGCCCGCTCCAATCAGCGTCAGCGCCGCGCGCCGCGTCGGCACAAGGCTCTTATTCCTGAATCCAGCCATATCTCGTTCCATTTCGGTCCCATTTCCGTGGATACGGTCCGAGACTGGGAGTTGTTACAGGTCATATAGAGTGTCGCGGCGCCGATGTCATCGCCACGCTATGCCGGTATCGGGGCCGGCGCTTGGGAAGCGGCAACGCGGGGCAGCATTGCCATCAGCGTGCCGGTCATCGCGGCGATCAACGTGACCTTGCCCTCGTGCTCGGCAAACGCCCTGGCCTCGCAAAAGGTCAGCGTGCGGCCGGGCTTGACCACCTCTGCCTTGAAGACGAAACGCTCGCCCCGTGCCGGCGCGAGCAGCGTAGTCTTGAACTCGACGGTGAGGATATCGGCCTCGCGAGGCATCAGGGTGAAGGCGGCGACACCACAGGCATTGTCGAGGCCTGCGGTAATGATGCCGGCGTGGACAAAGCCGTTCTGCTGTGTGAGGGCCGGCGAATGCAGCATGGCTAATTCAGCCTCGCCCGGCGCAAGGCGGACGATCACGATACCGAGCGTGTGCATCGCCGGCTGGCCGTCGAACATGGCGATGGCAGCCGCGCGATAGCCCGGGTTCTTCGGCTCATATGCAGCCATGGCTCAGGCCTCCGCCTTCTCGGCGAGGTGCCTCAAGGCCACCTCGCGGATGGCATCCGTGAACGGCACCGATTTGCGCTGGCTCCGGTCCATGTGCACGCCCGTGATCTCGCAGAACGCGGCGATCTCGCCGGTCTCGGCATTGGTCATGTCGTGCCGGAAGCGGATCGATTTGTCGCGGATCTCAAGCAGATGGCTGCGGATCTCGACGATGTCACCGGCGCGCAGCTCGCGCTTATAGGTGATGTTCTGCTGCACGGCGGCCATGCCGCGGCCGGAGCCGCGCAGATAGCTCGGCGTCAGCCCGAGGCGGGCGAACAGATTCCAGTTGGCCTCGTCGAATTTGCCGACATACCACATGATGTTCATATGGCCGACGTGATCGCACTGCCATGGATAGACCGTGCCGCGATAGGTCGCCTCCTGCTCCATCGCAATTCTCCCTGGCCTTTTCTGCCTTTGATTGTCGATACGGTAGCGTATCAACCTCCTCCCGCGTTAGCAATACGGCACCGTATCAAGAATCGGCGAGGCTGCCTGCATGAGTGACGGCAAAGGCGATGTCTGGGTCGAGGCAGGGCTCACCGAGCTCGCCCGATCGGGAGTCGAGGGGGTTCGGGTCGAGGTGCTCGCCAAGAACCTGGGCGTCACCAAGGGCGGCTTCTACCGCCGCTTCGCCGACCGTGCCGCGCTGCTCGGTGCCATGCTGGAGCGCTGGCGCGAGGGGCGCTCAATGGCGATCGCGCAGCAGACGAGCCTTGATGGCCAAGAGCCCCGCGAACGGCTGCGGGCGGTGATCCAGCTCTATTCCGAGCGGCTCAATCCCGACGGGATGGCAATCGAGCTTGCGATCCGGCAATGGGCCCGCTCGGACGAGGGCGCCGCCGCGGCGGTGGCGAACGTAGACGCGGCGCGGCTGAAGCACGTCACCGAGCTCTATCGCGCGACCGGCCTCGATACCGAGGCAGCCGAAGCGCAGGCCTTCCTGTTCTACTGCTTCATCTTCGGCCAGAGCCTGCTGTTCGTCGAGCGCGGCCCGCGCAAGCGATCGCAGCTCGTCGCGAAATCGGCCGAGAAGCTACTGGATTAAAGCAAGAGGCCGGAGCTTGGCTCCGGCCTCTGCGTCGTCTGGAAGCGTCAGGCGGCGCCCTTCAGCTTCTTGTTGCATTCGCTGTAATAGCCGCCGCCCTTCTCGATCCACTTCATGCCGCCATTGCCGTTGGTGGCCTTGTTGGCGTTGTACTGGTCGACGCAGGTGTGCAGGCGCCCCTTGCCGGGGGTCTCCTTGGCGTATTTCGGATCGACCGCGTTCGGATAGATCGCGGGGCCGGCCGGCAGGGTCGGGGCAGCAGCCGGGGCGGCCTCCTTCTTCGCCTGCTTCGGCTCGGCGGGAGCGGCGGGCGCAGCAGGAGCGGCCGCGGTCGGCGCAGCCGCTGGCGTCGCGTCCGCGCCGCACTGGGCCTTGCGGAAGTCATTCCACTTCGTGGTGCCGAGCGACCCGTCCTTCTTGGCGGCCTGGTATTTCGCGCTGCACTCCTGCGAGGTCAGCGCCTGCGCCGGCGCACTTGCCACCAGCGCGGCAAAGCCCGACAGCGCAACTGCACATAGCAACTTTGATTGAATGGTCATCCTTGGTCTCCTCCTTGATCTTCCCCCGAGGGAAGTGAACCGAGGATTGCTATCCTAGCGTGCCGCCCGCCCGCGACAAGGAAGCGATGGCTGCTGCCGCCAAAATATAGTGATCCTCCACGTTCCAATTATTCATGTCGCGTTCAGCAACGCCGGCCGACTTTCGCGCCCTTCGCAATTCCCGCAAGAAGAGTGCAGCACCATGACCCTCACATCTCGCCTCGCCGTCGTCGCTCTCGCCTCCCTGCTCGCCACCGGCACCGCCTTCGCGCAGACCGCCGCGCCGGCAGCAAAGACCGACACCAAAACCACAACCGCCGCCCCCATGGACAAGAAGGCACCGAAGGAGCACTCGGCCGAGTCGCTCGAATGCTCCAAGCAGGCCGACGCCAAGGGCCTGCACGGCAAGGAGCGCAAGAAATTCCGCTCCGAATGCATCAAGACCGCCAAGGCCGGCATGGCCGCGCCGGCTGCGGAGAAGAAGTAAATCCTTCCCCCCTGCTCGCGGCTTCGGCGAGAGGCGCGCGCATTGCGGTATGACGTGGCCGCAATTGTGCGCCTCTTGTTGATTTGCGATAAGGTGGTGTGAAGCAAATCACCGCCTCCCTGCCGTTCGAATGGCCGAGCCGTGCCAAGATGTTGAGCACGGTGGAAACGCTCGTCATTGGCACCGCCGGGGGCCTCGTGTTTCTGCTCGCGGGCCTTCCGGGGGGATTGATCTCGGGCTCCATGATCGCGGTCGGGATCGCCGCGATCGCCGGTCGCCAGCTGACGCTGCCGCCGATCCTGACCCAGACGGTGCTGGTGCTGCTCGGCATTTCGTTAGGATCAGTCGTCTCTCGCCACCTGCTTCAACAGGTCAGTGCCTATCCGCTCACCATCGGGCTGCTCGCGCTCGCGACCTTCTGCTCGACCTTCGGCTCCAGTTATTATCTCCAGCGCATTCACGGCTGGGACCGCACCTCGGCCTTCCTCGCCGGCAGCCCCGGCGCGCTGTCGCAGATCACGATTTTGGCGGTCGAGCGCGGCGCCGACCTGCCGGGCATCGCGGTGGTGCAGACCATGCGCGTCATCATCCTCACCGCGGCCCTGCCGATGGTGCTGGCGTTCGCCGGCGTCGCGCCCTCCGTCGCGCCATCGCTGACGACGACGATCGCCTCGCCGCTCGACCTCGTCGAGCTGGTCGCGGCCTCGCTGGCCGCGGCACTCCTCCTGCGGCTGATCAGGTTTCCGGCGAGCTGGATGTTCGGTGCGATGATCGGCTCAAGCGTGCTGCATGGCGCCGGTTGGGTCGAGGGCGGCCTGCCGGACTGGGTACGCGGCGTGGCGCTGGTCGGCATCGGCGCCCTGATCGGCAGCCGCTTCGCGCGGATGAGGATCAAGACGCTCGCCGGCCACATCAACGCGGCACTGGGCTCGTTTGCCATCGCCATCGCCGTTTCCGCGATCTTCGTCGGCATCGTGGCGCTCACCACGCAGGTGAAATTCTCCGACGTCGTGGTCGCCTACGCACCGGGCGCGATGGACGCCATGCTGGCGCTGGCCCTGACGCTGCACATCGATCCGATCTTCGTCGGCGCACATCACCTCTCGCGCTTCGTCTTCGTGACGATCGCGACGCCGGGCATTGTGCACCTGTTCGGCCGGACGCAGGACGATGTGGATGATTGAGCCTCAGCGCTTCACCGTCGCAACGAATCCCCACGCGGCGATCGCAGCCATCAAGAGCGAGATCAGCACGTTGTAGCCGGCAAGCGAGAGGCCGAGGAAGCGCCACTGCACCTCGTCGCAGCGGACCACCTTCACGGTGTCGAGCCGCGACAGCAGGTCGGTGGCGCTGCCGAGATTGACGACGGGACCGGAGCAGTCGGTCGGTCCCTTCCAAAAGCCCCATTCGACGCCGGAATGATAGGTGCCGAGCCCGGCATTGGCGATGCTCGCGAGCGCAAGGATCGCCAGGCCCGCGAGCAGCAGCGGTCTCGGCGCACCGCCCCGCGCCGCGAGTGCGATGAGCAGGCCGAGCGGGATCACGAGGTAATAGGCGTAGCGCTGCTCCAGGCAGAGCGGACAGGGCACAATCCCGAGCACCAGCTGGAAGAACCAGGCGCCCGCGATGGTCGCGGCTGCCGTCAGCGCGACCGCGAGCGAAGCGGCCAGCGCAGGGGTCGTGGCCGCCGGTTTGAACGCAGGTATTGCGGCACTCTGGGTTGTCACGGCAGCCTCTTTTCGATGGGTCGCTTTCCAAGGCTGTAACCCCGGCTCATGCGGCTGTCGAGAACGGCCCGGATCACTTTGGCGCGGGTTGACCCCGCTTGGTCCATGGCTATAGTCCGCCGGCTTCGCGACGCCCGCCTAGGGCCGACCGAGGGCCCCTGTGGCGGAACTGGTAGACGCGCTCGACTCAAAATCGAGTTCCGCAAGGAGTGCTGGTTCGATTCCGGCCAGGGGCACCAACTAGGCTGTTCAAGCCCGTTCTAAATCGTCCGCAACCATCCGCAGTACTCCAAACCTGGCGTTGCTCGGTACGCGTCAGGCCCGACTTCCGGCTCGATCTTCAGATGGCCGAGATGTCCAGCTTCGAGCCATCGGTCAGACGCGACAGCCGGAACGGTGCGGGATCGACGCAAGGAGTGTCGTTGACGAGAAGCTGTGCGGCCAGATAGCCAAGGCCCGGGCCCAAACCGAAGCCGTGACCCGAGCAGCCCGCTGCGAGGACGAGGCCTTCCACCCGGTCCACCTTCGACACGACAGGCACTGCATCCGGCGTGCAATCGACGAAGCCGCCCCAAGCGCTACCGAGCTTTATTTCGCCGAGTTGGGGGAAGGTTTTCCGGACACTCGCCACCACTTGGCTCACCAGCCATTTCAAGGGCGGAGGATCCAGCACGCGATTCTGTTCGAAGATCCGATCGTCGTTGGTCAGCAGCGCCGTCATTGAATCCGGCCCCGAAACGAACGATTGGCCGACGCCAATCCTGACGTTCTTCAGGCGACGCAAGAACTGCGGCATGAATTCCCGGCTGTACCGGATAGCCTGGGGCGTGATTTCGAGGTTCGCCTTGCCGCTGATCGCAAGCGTATAGCTGCCGTCCAGTCGACGCGTGATCGTGCAGTAGGGTGTGGAGACCGCCTCGCCTATGTTGATTGTCGGGGTGGAACGCAGCGCGGTCTGACGGATGCTCGCTTGGGGAAAACTGATCCCGAGCGGCCGAAGGAAGCGCGAGGACCAGGCGCCGGCGGCGCAAAGCACCGCGCTGGTTCTGATATAGCCCTTCTCCGTGTGCACGCCTGCAATCTTGCCATTGGCCAAGTCGAGCGCCCGCGCGGCGCATCCCTGGTGGATCGTGGCGCCCAGAATTCTGGCCCCTTCGGCGATAGCCGGCGCGGCGAGCGCAGGTTCGGCCTTGCCGTCCCGAGCCGAATAGGTCCCGCCGACCCATTTGTCGCGCGCTTCGGGGACGCGCTCGGCCACCTCCGCCCGGCTCAGCACGCGGGTGTCGACGTCGTACTCCCTGGCGACCTCGCGCCACCTTTCCCAGCCGGCGAGCACAGCCTCGTCGTGGGTCGCATAGACGAGTCCGCAGCGCCGAAATCCGAGGTCCCGATTGATATCGCGCGTGAGCTCGTCCCACAGCCGCATAGAGATCAACGAGAGTGGCAGTTCGCGGCGATCGCGGTTCTGCTGCCGGCACCAACCCCAGTTTCGGCTCGATTGTTCACAGGCGACGTGACCCTTCTCGAGGAGCGCCACAGAGAGGCCGCGCTTCGCCAGGTAATAGGCGGCCGTAGCGCCGAGGATACCGCCGCCGACTATGACGACATCGGCCTCGGCCGGGAGACGCTCATCGCTGTGAATGCGCTCGACATGGGGCGACATGTTCCAACGAACCTCGGCTGCCAAGAACGCGGAAGCAAAATTCCGATCAACCCTTCATCGCATCAGGCGCCCGATAGAATGTGCTGAAATCATCTAGGACTTCGCAAGATGTTCGGGTTTTTGAGCGCTTGAGCGATACGAGCTGCTCAAGCGCGATCGTCCCAGTTCGGCGCAACGGCGGCGCGACCTGCTTGTCCACGGAGACTGGACCGCTTTTCGATGCCCCAGAAAAATGGACCCAGACCGTCGCGATTGGCTCGGCGACACCGGGACGAGTGATGTCCTGAACCACGAGCGTCGAGAAGGCACCAGCGCGGCGGCAAAGCCCATTTCGGCGCCCGAAGTCATCTTCCGCACTGTCTCGATCGTCTTCCATACGCCGACATAGCCGGGTTTCATCACAAAGCTGTCGCCGGCGCGGAAAATGCGAGGCTCCTTGCCTTCCTCGGTCAGCTCCACCACGCCGGAAAGGATGTGGCAGTACTCAAAGGTCTCGCCCTTGATCGAGCGGTTCTCGCCAGGCGTGGCTTCCCAGACTCCGGTCTTCACCGAGTCGGCGCGGGAGGAGTCCTGCTCCCAGGTCCTGAGGTCATCGAGGCCGGACCGGCGAAGGCCGGTCGACGGCGTCAAGCGTTTGCTCCGATCGCAGGCAGACGGTCTAGCCTTCGAGGTCGTGAGCGGTGCCGGCATCCATGGATGTGCCGGGTTCGAGCAGCACGACCTCGCAGACGTCGTCCAGCGCGACAGGGCAATGCTCTACCCCATGCGGGACCACGATGAACTCGCCTTGCTCGATGATCTCGTCCCGATCACGAAACTTCATCAGCAGGCGGCCTTTGTGCACCAGGAAGAGTTCGTCACCGCTCCTGTGAAAGCGCCAGGCGAACTCGCCCGCGAACTTGGCGAGCTTGATCTGCATGTCGTTAATCTGACCCGCGATCTTCGGAGACCAAGTCTCCTTGAGCTGCCCGAACGAGCTGGCCAGGTTCTTCTTGTGGAGCGGCGAGAGATGCCGGTTCAGAGCGGCCACGTCACGGATGATGGCCCCAAGCTGGCGAGCGACGTCCTTGTCGTCGGCCGGATACTTGCCGTCCAACGCGGCCGTGCCGATAGTGAAGCCGGCGACTCCTGCGTCCTTCAGGATGGCGATCCGCTCAGGCGTATCAATCGAGCCGGCCACATAGACGGGCTTGGGCACCGCCGCGCACACCGCCTTGATGAGGGCCGGGACGTCTTCCTTGGAGCGATAGGCGAGCAGGTCGAGGCCATACACGCCCTCCGGCACGGCGAGCGCCTGGGCGCTCTCAACGATCTCCTCGATGCTCCCTTCGAGCACGCTCGGATGACCGGTGATGCGACCCGGGAAGGGGCAGTATTGAATGCCGGTGCCAGCAAGGATCGGCAACACGTCGTCAACATGTGTGCCGCCGAGCAAGACGTCGACGCCGATTTCAACCGCCGCTTTCGCCGAAACGATCTCACTTTGCCGGTCGAGTGAGACGACTTCGAGATAGGAGGTGGCGCCGTCTGCCTTGATGACCCGGTTGAGAACTTTGAGTCGATCAATCGGCAGGCCGATGTCCTTGAAACCGATGTGGCGAACGCCAAGCCTCAGGGCGGTCTTGAGTTGTTCAGAGGCGTCCCCGACGGTGCGATCGTTGCGCGTGAGCATGAAGATAAAGCGAAGGCCCATTAGACTACCCCTTCTTTGGTCTTAATTTGCGCGGCGACGAGCCTTCGCGCGTAAGCCAGCGCGGTCTCGAGACTGCCGGTGTCGGCGATGCCTCGGCCCGCAATGTCGAATGCCGTGCCGTGATCAGGGCTTGTACGGACGAACGGCAGGCCGAGCGTGATGTTCACACCCTTTTCGAGGCCGAGATATTTCACCGGAATCAGGCCCTGATCGTGATATTGGGCCACGACCACATCGAAGCGGCCCTTGCGGGCCTGCATGTAGACAGTGTCCCCGGGCCAGGGGCCACTGGCGTCGATGCCCTCGGCGCGGGCCGCTTCGATCGCAGGCCGGATGATCTGGATTTCTTCGTCGCCGAAGAGACCACCTTCGCCGGCATGGGGGTTGAGCCCTGCCACTGCAATGCGCGGCGCCGCGATCCCGAGGGCCTTGCCGCCCTCATTTGCGAGCCGGATCGCCGACATCTGGGCATCGAAATCCGCTTGGTCGATGGCTTTGCGCAGCGACATGTGGATGGTGACGAGAACCGTGCGGATATCATCGTTGGCCAGCATCATCGCAACGCGCTCCGCACCACCATAGTCGGCGAGGATTTCGGTGTGCCCGGGATAGCGAATGCCCGCGCTTGCCATCGCTTCCTTGTTGATCGGTGCGGTGACGATGCCGCTGACCTTGCCGGCCTTGGCTGCCGCGACGGCGGCGACGACGGCATCGAAGGAAGCTTGGCCGGACATGGCGCTGACGCTCCCGAGCGGAGGCGGCGCGATGATTTGCGTCGCCTCGACAACTTCGATGGACCGCGGCTCAGAGCGCGCCTCTTCAGGTCCGGCGATACGCCTGACCGTCAGCTCGAGACCCAAACGATGGACGATATTCTCCATCACGGCGTAGCTGCCGAATACAACCGCGCCTTCGCCGGCCTTGGCCAATGTCTTCGCCACGATCTCCGGGCCGATGCCGGAGGCATCGCCCATTGTGATGGCGAGGGGAGCGGATTGGGTCATGATACAACCAGTTCTAATACCGAGGTGCCAAGGCGGAGCTGCGTGATCGCACGACGCAGCGTATCGTCGTCGCCCAAAGCCGCCTGCCTTCATGGCGATCAGCAGCTCTCGTCCATCTCCGAGGGACGTGCGGCCAAGCGGAAAGCCTGGCTCCAGCTCTTGCAGGATCTCGAACTCACAAATGTCCAGGCCATCCAGGATCGCCTCCATGGTGTCCCCGCCTGTGGCGATCACCATATCGAAACGCTTGTCGGCCACCCGTCGAGCCGCATTTTGAGCAATGTCGCGCAGGACGGATCCGGGATCATTCATCCGTTCGATCGGAGCCTGCAGCAGAGCGATTCCAGGCTCCATTGCGATGCAGCCGGCCTGACGATGGCTGCGCGGATTGGCGCTGCCGATCGCAACAAGAATGTCGCCACTAACCGCGGCGGTCACGTCCGACGCAACCGCAAGCGGCGCAAGACGCTTCGCCAGGGCAAGGGCCATGCCCGGAGAGCCCACCCATAGGATCGACTCCGGATCCGGCAGGGCCGCAACTTGTTTGTCGAGATCGGCCTGTGTCGCAGCATCAAGGATGACGACCCTTCCGATGGAGGCCGGAACGACCTCAGCCAGCCGAGAATGTCGCGCCGGATGGACGGGGTCGCGACCGTATTCGGTCTCCGTTACAGGAATGCCGTCCACAAGCTGAACGCCGTCGACGGTTGTACGCCCAGCGCCAGGGAACGCAGGTGCAAAGACCAGCATCTTGCGGCCGCTTACGGTGAAGGCCGCTTCCATCTCGGCCGTCACATGCCCGCGAAGAGTCGAGTCGACGGTCTTGTAGAGGACAACCCGCGAAGCGAGCTGCTGGGCAAGTTCTGACTGCCGCCGCGCCGCTTGCGAAGCCGGCACTGATCTAGATCCGCTATCAACGGCGACAATCGTGGCCTCCTGGTGCGGCAGCCGGCACCGGCCGACAACGGCTTGCAAACCGCGCTCGACAAACGGACCGGCCCCATCGGCGGCGCTGGTCAGGTCGTCGGCTAGGATACCGATTGTGTATTCGCCATTGGTTCGCATGGATCAATTATGCTAAGCAAATTCAACATAAAAAGCGATATTTTTTGCGCTACATTGGTGATATGAGATCACCAATGAGGCGATCAGAAATACCTTCATTGGACGACTTGCGTGCGTTCGAGACCGCTGCGCGGCTGGGGTCGGTTCGGCTTGCCGCGAACAGCCTTGCCTTGACCCATGGGGCTGTGAGTCGCCGTATCACCAAACTGTCGGAAGACCTTGGCTTCAATCTCTTCGAAAAATGCGGACGTGGCTTGAGTCTCACTGCCTCTGGAGAAGTGCTCAACCTCACACTCGGCCGTTTCTTCACCGAGCTGGCGACAACCGTTGAGAGCTTGCGTGCTGCCAACGCACAGCAGAACTCCCTCGTTCTCTCATGCGAGCCTTCAGTCGCTATGCGCTGGCTTATTCCACGGCTTGCAAGCTTTCAGGCCGTCCATCCCGACATCGCTCTACATCTGTCAGTCGCCGGCGGCCCCGTCGAGTTTCGCCGCGATCGGATCGATATGGCTATACGTCGGCTCGACTTTGCGCTCCCAGAGGCGTGGCACGTCCGGCGCCTTTTTCCTGAAAGGGTAGGACCGGTCATGAGCCCTCAGCTCGCAGCGGTGTTTGCCTCAGGAAACTACATCGCCCTAGGTTCGAAGACTCGGGCGGACGCTTGGTCGCGATGGCTTTCCACCCACCCGTCGGTGCGGCGCCCCGCGGAGATACGCTTCTACGATCACCACTTCCTCATCGTCGAAGCAGCATTGGCGGGATTGGGCGTTGCCCTCAGCCCGCGGGTCCTTGCAACGGACGACGTAGATAGAGGGCGGCTCATCGCACCTGCCGGTTTCGATCCGGACGAAAGCCACTATGGCCTCATCTGGGCGGGAGAAACTGAACTGTCTGGGAAAGCGAACTATCTTGCTTCATGGCTGCAGGAACAGTGCAATCTGATCTAATGATTCAACTTCGCGCTCCTCAAGGGCTCGGCGCTATCAGGCGTTGAACCCGACTTGAGAAGGTGTTCTGCGATCCGACGCGTGTGCGATCACCGCCGGAAACACTTTCGCGTCAGCGGAAGCCGATTCGCTTTCCGAGATGAATTTCATCGATAGAATCCGAGAACGGCCTTGGTCTCGAGATATTCTTCCATGCCCTCGCGGCCGTATTCCCTGCCGTTTCCGGAACGCTTGTATCCGCCAAAAGGTGCGTTCGGGTCCCAGTCGGGATAGTTGAGATGAACTTGACCAGACCGGATCTGCCCGGCGACCGCCTGCATCGTTTCAATATCCGTGCCCTGCACATGCGCGCCGAGGCCGTAGACGGTATCGTTGGCGATCTCGACCGCCCCGTCGACCTTATCGTAGGGAATGATCGACAGCACCGGGCCGAATATCTCCTCCTGCGCAATTCTCATGTCGCGATTGACGTTCGAGAAGATGGTCGGCTGCGCATAGAGGCCGACCTGAAGGTCGTTGGGCCGCCCCGGCCCGCCAATGACAAGCTTGGCGCCTTCCTCCAGGCCGATGCCGATCATGGCCTGGATACGCTCGAACTGCGGCGGGTTGGCGATCGGACCATGGGTCGTGCTTTCCGCAAGCGGATCGCCGACCACCAATTCAGAAGCGGCCGCCGCCGCCAGGATCTCGACCTTTGCCATCTGTGAGCGGGACACAAGCATACGCGTCGGTGCGCTGCAGGATTGGCCGAGATTGCGGAAGGCGGCGGCGACACCGAGCGGAACAGCCCGGCTCAAATCCGCATCCGGCAAGATGATGTTCGGTGACTTGCCGCCGAGCTCCTGTGCGACGCGCTTGACGGTGGGCGCCGCTGCTTGCGCGACGAGAACGCCTGCCCGCGTCGAGCCGGTGATCGAGATCATGTCGACTTGCGGATGCGACGCCAGACCGGTCCCCACGACTGGACCTGCCCCGTTGACGAGGTTGAAGACGCCGGGCGGACAGTCGGCATCGTCCATCACCTTGGCGAACAACAGGGCACTCAGCGGCGAAAGTTCGCTCGGCTTCAACACCACCGTGCAGCCAGCTGCCAGCGCCGGAGCGACCTTGGCCGTAATCTGGTAGAGGGGCCAATTCCAGGGGGTGATGAGACCACAGACGCCGATTGCCTCGCGCATAATCGCGGTGCTGCCGCGCGCGGCGATGAACGGATAGGTCGCGAGATTGTCACGCGCGACGCGGATATGTTCGGCAGCGAGCGGCACCTGGGCGCGGCGCGCGTAAGTGATGGCGGCCCCCATCTCGCACGTGATGGCCTGCGCAAACAGCTCCAGCCTATCGAGAAGCAAACCGTGAACCCGGTCGAGCAGCGCCGCCCGCTCGGCAGCCGGCTTACGGGACCAGCCGGTAAAGGCTTTTCTCGCGGCTGCGACCGCGCAGTCTACATCCTCATCATCGCCGAGCGCGATTTCTGCGACCGGCTGCTCGATCGCCGGATTGACGACGATCGCCGTCGCCAACCCGGTCGGCTTCCGCCATTCTCCGTCGATGTAAAATTTGCCGAGGAAGCCGGCTTCCGTCAGGTATCGAACGGCCGAGGTCATTGGAAGCGATCCTTGATCCGGTAATAGGCGCCGACCAGCGGAAGCTGGGCATGCGCAAATCGCCGCCCGATTCTGTTTCAGATCTACCAGCCGCGCATCCGCGGCCACTGAGCTTCGATTGCGTCACTTCCCGCCGAGATGACATTGTAAAGTTCGTGCTGTGACGCCGTCGCGCAGGCATGATTGGGCAGAATCCTGACCTTCGCGCCGATCGGGATATGCGGGAGGGCTGCAGCCGATCTGGACCTTATGGCGAGGATGCCGTGCTCCTGGCTCGCCTGCGCGACGATCAGATTCGGATAGAGTTGGCCGGACAGATCGCAGACGAGACCGTAACCTTGGTCGACCCGCTGCGCCACGGTACCGCGATCACGTGACAGTGCCATCCAGCCCGCATCGACCAAAATCCATCCCTTCTCCGGCTTCGTGCCGATGACGGTGGCGAGAACCGAGATCGCGATGTCGTCGGTCGTGCAGACACCGACGCCGTGCATCACCAGATCGAAGAACATGTAGACGCCGGCCCGCATCTCCGTGACGCCGGTCAGGCCTTCGGCGAAATGGGCGGTCGGCGTCGAACCGACACTTACGACCGGGCATTCATGCCCCGCCGCCCGCAATGTCTCCGCGGCCGCCACGGCCACGGCCCTTTCGTTCTCTGCGGCCGCGACGAGGGCATCGGACGAGCAAAGGCTGTAGGATTCGCCGGCATGGGTGAGAATGCCGGCGAGCGTGACGCCGGCCTCGGCCAGGGCCGCCGCGACGGCGATGAGCTTGGGATCGGTGGCGGTCAGCCCGCCGCGATGGCCGTCGCAGTCGATCTCGATGAAGGCGGAGGGCGTCACGCCGGCGGCACGCGCTGCCGTGCCCAACATCGCCGCCTGTTCAGGCGAATCGAGCAGCACCTTAAGGTCAACGCCGGCTTTGCGGAGACGCATCGCCCTTTCAGCGGTGTGCGGTGCCACGCCGACGGCATATGTCACGTCCCGGAAACCGTACTGCGCGAAGTACTCAGCCTCCGCCAAGGTGGAGACCGTGATCGGCCCCGGCCCGGAGGGATAGGCGCGCCGGGCAACCTCGATGGATTTCGCGGTTTTCATATGGGGGCGCAGCACGACGCCAGCCGCGGCCATACGAGAGGACAGACGGGCGAGATTGCGATCCAGCCGGTCTTTGTCGAGCAGGAGGGCCGGCGTCGCCAGTGCGCCGACCGTCGCGGTTATCTCGCGTGGCGCGGCGTTCTGGCTATCCGTCCGGCGCATATCGGGGCGTTGCATCTCAAGGTCTCCTAGCCGAACGACTGGTTGGCGACCGCGAACGTGCGCGCCGGCCCGGTCCATGGCATCTGCGTCCCCAAGACCATGGTGGTGGCGTCGCTGACCTTCTGCAGGCCGATGTTTCCAAGCCAGTCACCGAGTTGCGAGGAGGCCGAGGTGTCGATCCGGACGAAAACACTCCCGAGGGGCGCGAGCGCGGCCCCGATCAATGCGCGCGCATCGGTCGGGCTTTCGGCGATCACAGGGCCGATGACATGCCCGCGGCCGAAGAGACGGGAAATGGCGTAGCCGCGGGGTATGCCGTCACGCAGCAGGACATAGCCGCAACCGACCTCGATCAGCCGGTTCAGCATCTCGCGCCTCATCCAGCCGGTGGCCTCGTGATCGAGACCGACTATGGCCTCGAAGTCGGACGGAACCATCGCTCTGACGTTTCCGACCGGCGGCATGTCGCGGCCCTGGCCAGGAACGCCATGATGCTGGTGCAGCATGCCGATGCTGGCGAAGCCGCGGCGTGCGTAAAGCGCAAGGCCTTCGGCGGTCGAATTCAGCGTGACGATTCGTGGTCGTGCCGCCGCGAGCAGCGCGTCCATCAGCCGGGCCCCGTACCCCCGTCCCTGAACGGCTTTCGAGACGATGACCATTCCGGCGGAAGCATGGGTGTCGCCGTAAGGCCACCACAGCGCGGTCCCCACCACAGCACCCGCACTCGTCACCACGAAACCGCGGCCAAGCTGCAGCGCAAATTCCCAATCCTTGAGCAGATACGGCCAAGACATCTCCTGCGAGAGCTTCAAGGCACCTTTCAGATGCGCTCTCGCGAAAGCGATCAGGGCCACGTCTTCAATCTCGCGTTCTCCGGCTTGGGTAGCTTCGGTTGCCATGATGCGTCGACGTCTCATGCTTGGGTTAGCGGACTAATCGTCAGTGCCTGACACGGCGAGGTCCATCTGACGATGTTCCCGCGAATCGCAGCGTATCTCGGCTGCGACAGCATTACGCGATCAGACTGACGCAGAGTTCGGCAGGGAATTGCATTGATGATCCGATAGAAGGGACGATGTGCTGTCAGTGTCTCGCCACGCCGCAGCGCGATCCCGTTCCGGCATCCGATGGCCCGGAACGATACCGGGCATCAACCGCGGATCGCTCCGATAGCGCGCTTGAACGAACGCTGCGACCTCGTCGGGTGACAGCACCGTAAATACAGCCACGGCTGAAACACTCCTCGATCCGGAATCGACCCTTCAACAGGTTGCACCCTGCGTGATGTCCGCAATGTAGTTCTTTACAGCTTGTGCATCCGGGGGAAGGACTTTGACTCGCCTCGGCAGCCCTTCTAGTCCATCGAACCGTTGCGGACGATCTGGTTGCCGGCCTAACGCTTCCTTGATCGTCGTAGCGAATTTGATTGGCTGTGCAGTTTCGAGCACAAGCATCGGCGCCTCGGGGCTCACATGCATGCGCCCGACCGTCACACCATCCGCAGTGTGAGGATCGATCATTGTGTGGTAGCGATCCCACGTGTCACGGATCGTCGCCAGTCGATCGGCATGGGTGCTCCTGCCGCTGCGGAATCCGAAACGCGCCGCCGCCGTTACGAAGCTGGGATCACCGCTGAGGTCAAACGAACCGCATTCCCGAAGTTGGTTCTCAAACAGCGATTTCGTCCGACGGGCGTCGCGACCGAGCAAGTCGAACACGAAACGTTCGAGATTTGACGCCTTGGAGATGTCCATGGAAGGACTCGATGTTTCAAGCGTGTCAGCTCGGCTTCTGACGCGATAAATGCCGCTGCGGAAAAACTCGTCGAGCACGTCGTTTTCGTTGGTCGCAAGGACGAGACGGGATATTGGAAGTCCCATCATGCGCGCAACATGACCAGCGCAGATGTTTCCGAAGTTTCCTGAAGGCACGGAAAAGTCAACGCCTGCTGACCTCCCTTCGGAGACTTGAAAATAGCCGGAGAAGTAATAGACGACCTGCGCGACCAGTCGGGCCCAGTTGATCGAATTCACTGCACCTATCTTATATCGTCGTTTGAATTCCAGATCGCTGGACACACATTTGACGATGTCTTGGCAGTCGTCGAACACGCCATCTATGGCGATGTTGTGGATGTTGTCGTCCTGCAGGCTGAACATCTGAGCTTGCTGAAAGGAGCTCATCCGTCCGAGGGGCGACATCATGAAGACCCGCACCCCTTTCTTGCCGCGCATTGCGTATTCCGCAGCGCTCCCGGTGTCGCCACTGGTCGACCCAAGAATGTTCAATTCGTCGTGCCGGCGTGCCAGTTCGTACTCGAGCAGATTGCCGAGCAACTGCATGGCCACGTCCTTGAACGCCAGCGTAGGACCGTTCGACAATTCCTGGAGGTAAAGCCGCGTCTCCAGCTTTCGAAGCGGAACGATGTTCGAGGTTCCAAAGATCTCGGGCGTGTAGGTCTTTTCGCAGATTGCCTTCAGGTCAGCGGGCGGAATATCGCTGACGTAGAGCGACAGGACCTCGAAGGCCAGGCTGGGATAGGACAAGGCACGCCACGCATCCAATGTAGCGGCGTCCACACGCGGGTAGGTCTCAGGTACGTACAGCCCGCCATCCTCGGCGAGGCCTTCAAGCAATGTTTCGCAGAACTGTCTGCGACCTGAATGTCCGCGCGTGGATACGTAGTGCATCGATGCTCTTCTTTCGAGAGGCGGCAGTGCCGCCAGCTCCATGACCTGAGTTGTACCTTTGGGAATGCCCGATGGAGTTTCCAGCCGTCAGCGGCGGTCGCGCCACAGCGCAAAACGATCCTGCATCCGATATCCCCAGATCATGGCGGGCATGAACCAGGGATCGCCACGATAGAGCGGGATGGAGTCCGGCGGACGGAAGTCAAAGGCGGTGCGCGCCCGTTCGTGGTTTCCGATCAGCTTGTGGGCCGCGTGCATCCCGATCCAAGGCGCCCAGACGACGCCTGAACCGCAGAAGCCAGTGGCATAAACCACACCGTCCTCTTCGAAGATGCGCGGGAGCATGTCGCGATTCATCGCCACATTGCCGAACCAGCTGTGCGAAAGGCGAACATTCTCGAGTTCGGGGAAAAGGTTCACCAACCCCTTGCGCAGCAGGAGCTTTGGAGCCACCGGGTTACCGACACGAGAGCTGTCGCGCCCCCTAACAGGATACGTTTGCCGTCGGGCGATGGGCGGTAATAGAACCCGACCTGGCGGTTCTCGGTCATCATCATGCGTTTGGGCATCAGCCGCTCCATGACGTCAGGTGCGAGCTCCTCGGTTGCAATGATCCGGCTGCGAACCGGGACCAGCCTGCGGCGCAGGAAGGGAACGGCGCTATCAGTATAGCCATTCGTGCAAACCAGCACCTGACGCGCCTGCACCGAACCGGCCGAGGTCACGATCCGGAATCCGGAACCATCTCTCTCGATGGAGATGACGGGCGTATCCGCATGAACCGCGACGCCCGAAGCGAGCGCCACGCGAAGCAGTTCAGCGTGAAACTTCGCCGGTTGTAGCCCTCCGATATCCATCCGGACTGTTCCACCCCGGTAGACATCGGTGCCGATGTAGCTGTGCTGCTCGGCATAAGGTACGGCGTGAGACTCGATCCGCAGCCTCTTCGCTAATACTTCCGCGCTACGCGCCATCGTGTCGTACTGCTCATATCCAAACGCGCCCTTGAACTGCCCGACCAGCTGGAAATCGCAGGCAAGCCCCTCGGTCTTGATGAAATCGTAAAGGAACTCGCGGGCGATCTTGCCTTCCGCCTCGATTGCCAGCGCCTTGTCTGCGCCGAAGCGTCGGGAGATCGCGGCGTAATCCGGCCGTATGCTCGCGCTGGTTATTCCACCGTTGCGCGTCGAGGCTCCCTCGCCCGGACTCATCGCGTCAAAGGCCGCAACCGAGCGTCCCTCGCGCGCCAGCACCAGCCCGGCCGAAAGAGAGGCATAGCCAGCGCCCACGATCAGCACGTCAAGTTTCTTGGGAAGAGTCTGTTGAGGCAGCGACCTAAGTGGTGCGGCTTCCCACCAATAGGGCGTGTCCTTCTCTGCGGCTCTGGGCTCATGCATGTCGCTGACTTCTCGTGTGTTAAAAGTGGCCTTGGATTACTGACAAGACGGATTCTGATCAGCCAACGCGATGCTTGCGACGTCTACGCTATCAAGAGGTTCTGCTGGATAGCCTTCAACGCTGTCCGCTGCCTGCCACCTGGGCTCAAGCCGTCAAATGTGGTCATCTCTAACGTCAAGCGCATCGCGCAGCCCGTCGCCGATGAAGTTGAAGCTGGTCACTGCGATCGTAATCGCAGCGCCTGGAATGATGGCAAGCCAGGGAGCGCTGGCCAGATATTGCTGGGCGCCGTTCAGCAGATTGCCCCAGCTGGGCAGCGGTGGTTGGATGCCGTAACCAAGGAAACTGATATAGGCCTCCAGAAGAATCGCACGGGCGACGGTGAGGCTTGCGGCCACGATGATCGGACCCGTGGCATTGGGCAGAATTTCGCGAAGCATGATGTGCCTGCCGCTCAGACCGACCATGCGCGCGGCCTGGACAAACTCGCGCTCGCGCAGCGAACGGACCTCGGCTTCGACGATCCTGGCAACCTCCATCCAGCTCGTGACAGCAATGATGACAGTGATCATCATCGGGCTGGGCCGGAGCGTCGCGGCCAACGCCAGCACGAGGAAAATCGAGGGGAAGGAAAGAAAGCCATCCACCGTGCGCATCAGCGCGGCTCCGATCCAGCCCCCGCGATAGCCTGCGGTCACGCCGACGAGCGTTCCGATCAGCGTTGACAACAACATCGCGGAGAATCCCACCAGTAGCGAGACACGCCCGGCCATCAAGAGTCGCACGGCCAAGTCTCGCCCCAACGGGTCGGTGCCGAAATAATGATGACCGCTCAAGGGAGGAGCAAAGCGGGCGCGCAGATCTATATAGAGCGAATCGTAAGGCAAGGCGTAGGGGCCCACGACGCACGCCAACACGAGCAGGGCGATCATCGCGAACCCGAGCAGCGCCAGATGGTGTCGCATGAACCGGCGCACCCCGCGGCTGTGCCACCAGCGAATTGGAGGGAGGTGGGCGGAGATATCAGTCATAACGGGGGACTCCTGTTGACGGCACGAACCTGCGTCTTCAGCTGAGACGAATGCGCGGATCGACGAGTGCGACAAGGATGTCTGCGACGAGATTGCCCAGCACGACAAGGATGGCTGAGAATATCAACAGCCCCATGACCATCGGATAGTCACTGTAGCCGAGGCTGTCGAGAAACAGCCGCCCCATTCCCGGCCAGGTAAAGATGGTCTCAGTGACCAACGCGCCGGTCAGAATGCTCGGCAACTGCACCCCAGCCAGGGTGATCATCGGCAACAGCGCATTGCCGACGACATGCTTCAGCAGGATGCGGCGCTCACTTAGGCCCTTGGCACGAGCCGTCTTGACGAAATCCTGGCTCAGCGCATCAAGGGTCGCGGTGCGCATGTAGCGGCTCCAGACCGCGACATGGACCAGCGACAGCACCAAGCTTGGCAAGATCAGGTGATGCAAGTAGTCCAGCACCGATCCGTCGCCGATCGTGTACATGTTCCCTGCAGGCACCCAACCGAGCTTCAACGTGAAGATATAGATGCCGACGAGGCCGAACCAGAAGGTCGGGACCGACAGCGCGACCATGGCGCCAATCGTCGCGCAATAATCGAACAGGGAATAGCGGTGGGTGGCACCGCGGATCCCGATCCAGGAACCAAGGGCGATGGCCAGTGCCGTGGACGTCCCCATCAGCAGCAGCGTAGCGAAGAGGTGACGCCCAATCACCGCCAGCACCGGCGTTCCGTCGCGGAAAGAGTGACCCCAGTCGCCCTGAACCAACCGCCAGGCCCAATCAAAATACTGAATCCACAACGGCCGGTTCAGCCCGAGCTGCTCTGCCAGTCGCTCAATGTCCTTCTGGGTCATGCCGGGATCCAGCCCGAACTGCGCGAGAGGACCGCCCGGCATGAAGTTGAGCACCGTGAAGCCAATGATCGAGACGATCACCAACAGCACGATGCTCTGCGAAAAGCGATTAAGCAGGAACCCGGGCATTCGAGTCTCCATGTTAGCTTGACAGCGCCTAGGCGCCGCCCTGCGCCTATACGGGCCTCGGGCGGCGATACGTCAACTCGCCCAAGACCAAGCCAGCGCGTTCCAGGATTCGGTGCGCGTGTTGACGTTCGGCACGACGCCGGAAATGCCCTTCTTGTTACCCTGGACCGAATTGGTCTGGTACAGCGGCAAGAAGGGCAGGTCGCGGCGAACGAGCTCTTGTACGCGACGGTAGATCGAGCGCCGCGCGTCCGGATCGAAGCTGCGAGCGCCTTGGTCGAGCAAGGCATCGACCTCTGGATTTGAATACTGCGCATTATTCGAACCACGCCCGCCCTTCGCTGCAATCGCACGCGAGTGCAAGCGATTGGTCACGTCCGGGTCGGCGCCGATCAGATACGTGCTGCCGACGATCACGGAATCGAATTGCGATTGCTGCCAGAACTCGCCCCACATCACCGCGGCGGGCAAGTTCGATATCTTCATCTCGACGCCCAACTGAGCAAATGTCTGCTGCAAGAACTGCTGCACCTGCTCGCGAAGCGGATCGCCTGACGTGGTCGAGCTGGCAAAGGACAGACGGACGCCGCTTTTGGCACGAACGCCATCCCGCCCGGGCGCCCAGCCGGCTTGGTCGAGGATCTGGCGCGCGCGGTCCAGATTGTATGCGTGTGCCGGAAGATTGGAGTTATAGTAGGTGGACTGCCTCGGCATGAAGGTCTCCGTCGGAGTCGGCACGCCGTAATAGAGCCCCTGGATGATCGATTCCTTGTCGATGGCTGCGTAGAGCGCCTCACGGACTGCAAGTTCCTTGAACTGTGGACGCTCCAAATTCAGGTAAAAGGACTCGAATGAAGCCTTTGGGACCAGTGTCACCACTCGGTTCGCCAGCGCCTTGGCTTCCTCGTAATGATCAGCTGTGATGTACGGCTGCCCCATCAGGTCCACATCACCGCTCTTGAACTGAGTGTAGAGGACGGTGAGATCGGGAATGTATTTGAAGATCAGCTTCTCGATGTGTGGGCCTTCTCCGAAATATTCGGGGTTAGCCACGAGTTCGAGATGATCGCCTGCAACCCGCTTACCCCATTTGAATGCGCCGGTGCCGACCGGCGCCTGGTTGAAGGCGGCGTTGTTTGGATTGGCCTCCTTCTCGAGGATGTGCTTGGGCACGATGAAGGTTTCGGTCAGGAACGAAAGATAAGGCGCAAAAACCTGTTCCATTCGCCACGAGATCTCCGTGGGCGAGATCACCGTGATGTCGCGCACGAGGGCATGGCCAGCTGTGCGCCAACTCCGGAAGGCGGGATTGGTGATCAGTTCGAGGGTGAATTTCACATCCTCGGCCGTGAAGGGTTTGCCGTCGTGCCAGCGCACACCGTCACGCAGACGGATGCGCCATTTGAGGCCGTCCTCCGAAATGCCGCCGTTCTTCTGGTTCGGTACTTCGACGGCAAGGTTGGGCTCAATCTCACCCTTTGGGTCGATCCGGAAGAGCGCGTCGAAAACCGAGAAATGCACACCATCATCGACTTCAATGTGCGCCATCAGCGGATTGAAGACGGTCGGCTCTTGTCCAAGTCCGACGACGATGCGACCGCTCGGTTTGGCGGGGGCCTTCTGAGCGAAGGCGGGCGTACCCAACAGGCCTGGTGCAGCGAGGCCGGCAGCCCCGGCCACCATCAATCGAAGTGCATTGCGCCGTGAATAGCTCGAGTCAAAATAGGCTTCCGTCATGACCTCTCCTCGTTCTTGGCTGTGTCCCGCCGGTATTCATTGACTCCCGCGAGCGCGCGAGCGCCCCTTGGCTGCTCGCCGGGGATGGCAGCGACGAGCTCGCGCGTGTAGGCGGATTTCGGGTCCAGGAAGATCTGCGACGGCGGTCCGCGTTCGATGATCTGTCCTCGATGCATGACGGCGATCTCATCGCAAATCTGGCTGGCAACGCGCAAATCATGCGTGATGAAGATCATCGAGACGCCGGTCTCCCGCTGAATCTGATCCAGCAGCTTCAGGATTTGGGCCTGGATCGAGACATCAAGCGCGGAGACGGCTTCGTCGGCGATCAGCAGTTGTGGTTTGAACATCAGCGCACGGGCGATGCCGACGCGCTGGCGCTGACCGCCGGAAAATTCGTGCGGATAGCGGTCGAAGGCGCCTGAATCCAGGCCGACATGGGACAGAAGCTCCCGCGCCCGCTCACCAGCCTCTCTGTGCGGCACGCCATGCGCGACCGGCCCGACTGTGAGAATTTGCCCGACCGTCGAGCGCGGGTTGAGCGACGCAAAAGGATCCTGGAAGATCATCTGGATTTTTGGCCTTAGCGGCCTAAACTCGGCCTCGGTAAGCCGGGCGACGTCGCGGCCTTCGAAGAAAATCGAGCCACCGTCGCTCTCCATGAGCTTGATCAGCAGCCGCCCGAGCGACGATTTGCCCGAACCGCTTTCTCCGACAACGCCTAGCGTGCGGCCCTGCGTGAGATCGAACGAGACACCATTGACCGCAGGCACGATGCGCTGCGTACGGAAAAGCGCACTGCCGCTACGATAGGTCTTGACCAGACACTCGACCTTCAGGATTGACGCCCTGCCGGCGGCTTCCAAGGGATTGCGGTCCTTGCCGGTCAGGTGCGGCACGGCCGCGATCAGGCGGCGCGTATAGAGGTGACTGGGCGACTTGAGCACCTGCTCGGCACTGCCTTGCTCCACGCAATGACCCTTCTCCATCACCACAACGGAATCGGCAATCTCCGCCACGACTCCAAAGTCATGGGTGATAAACATCACGCTCATTCCCTTGCGGCGCTGAATGTCGCGGATCAGTTTGAGGATCTGCGCCTGCGTCGTCACGTCGAGGGCGGTCGTCGGCTCGTCGGCAATCAGGATCGCGGGCTCAAGAGCCAGAGCCATGGCGATCATCACCCGCTGCCGTTGCCCGCCCGAAAGCCGGAATGGATACTGGTGATACATGAGTTGCGGATCGGGAAGGCCGACCTCAACCAACAAGTCTATGGCGCGGCTGCGACGGGATTTCGCGGTCCCAACGTCGTGCGCTGCCATCACTTCCTCGATCTGCGCGCCCACGGTCATCAGCGGATTGAGCGCTGAGAGCGGATCTTGAAAGATCATCGAGACGACGCGGCCGCGAAGGTTGCGGAGCTTATCGGGCGAGATGGCTACGATGTCGGTCCCATTCAGGTCGATCGAACCCGAGGCAACACGTATCGCCTTGGGCAGAAGCCCCATGATCGCATTGGCTGTGACCGACTTGCCCGATCCGGACTCTCCAATGATGCACAGTATCTGACCCCGCTTCAGATCAAAGGAGACGTTCTCGACGGCGTGAGCCCGCTCCATCCCGGCCGGCAGGCTCACGGTCAGGTCGCGCACCGAGAGTGCCACATCTTCCGAAGCTACAGCCTGAGAGGCAGAGGCCATTTGAACAGTCTCCCCTTTCAACGGCGTTGGGTCATTCTGCTGCGGATTGGCTCTTCGGCCATTGTTGCCGCCGCGACGATCGGACAGGTCGAAAATTCGCCGCTCATTTTGCCATTCCCTGTTCGGAGAGTGCGACATGATTCAAAGCTTGGTGCTCGACAGGAAAAAGCTGTCGCTCAAGCCAAAACATCGGACGAGCGGCCAACTCGATCACTGAATCGAAGTTCGTGGAGCTAACAGTCCCATCCAGCTTGATTGCTCTTGTGGAGGTCTGTTCCTGGACAAGGCTCATCCAGCGTCCCTTTAGAACTTCTGCCACTGATCGACATTGACCCGGCATTCGCGAGTTTGACTGCTTCAATCACCCCAGAGTCGCCGAAACGCGCCGTATGGGCAGCAGGAAGTTCTGAAAACGAAGTGCCATCTGGCATTTCAGTCTGCGCCGCGACGAGAGAACTCTCAGGCGGCCTGCCTTGTGCACGGCACGGCTGCACGCGCTCAACGCCTGATGCCCTGGTGCTTTGGCGAATGAGGTGGGCGCGAGCAACGTGTTCTCGCAATAATAGCTTGAACAGTAGTCGGCAAACCGCAGAATATTCCGTCTAATCACAAATTCCCGCAGAGCACCTGCCGCGAATGCTCAGCTACGATAGGTCAAACGCCGGGAGTCCTCGCTTCATGAGTGCGCCGCTCATCCATATTGAATCAAGCCCGTCTCTGCCTCAAGAGGCTGACGTCGTCGTCATTGGCGGCGGCGTGGTGGGCGTGTTCACGGCTTACTATCTCGCCCGCCGCGGCGTTAAGGTCGCCTTGCTAGAGAAGGGGCGTGTCGCCGCCGAGCAGTCCAGTCGCAATTGGGGATGGTGCCGTCAACAGAATCGCGACGCACGCGAGCTACCGATCGCCACCAAGAGTCTCGATCTTTGGGAGAGAGTAGCACAGGAGACCGGGGAAGACACGGGCTTCCGCCGCTGCGGGCTTCTCTATCTGTCGAATGACGAGAATGAGCTGACCTGCTGGGCGAAATGGCGCGATTTTGCAAAGACGGTCGGCGTTACGACACACATGTTGAGCACGAACGAAGCTAGCGAGAGAGGCAAAGCGACGGGCCGCAAATGGAAAGGCGGCGTCTCCTCTCCAACCGACGGAACGGCAGACCCTTCGAAGGCTGTGCCCGTGGTCGCGCGTGCGATGATGACGGCGGGCGGCACGGTGCACCAGCACTGCGCCGCTCGCGGCATAGAGCTCCGTGCCGGCCGGGTGAACGGCGTAGTGACCGAAATGGGCACAATCCGGACCAACACGGTGGTCATGGCAGGAGGGGCCTGGGCCTCTTCGTTCTGCAACCAGCTCGGCATTCGCTTCCCACAGGCGTCCGTGCGCCAGTCCATTCTCGCCGTGGCTCCTGGCGCGGCGGGTCTGCCCGACGCCCTGCACACTGCAGTCGTGTCGCTCACGCGGCGTAGCAGCGGCGGGTACACGCTGGCGATAAGCGGGCGCGCGCGAGTCGATCCAACGCCGCAGCAATTCAGGTTCGCCCGCGAATTCGTGCCGATGTTTGCTCGCCGCTGGCGCAGTCTCGCCCCTGGAGCATTCGAGGGCATGCGCCAAGGTCATGAATCCTTGGCGAAGTGGGCGCTCGATGAGACGACCCCGATGGAGCTGAACCGGACACTTAATCCCCGTCCCGACATGCGGCAGATTCGGCTGACACATAAAAGAGCTTGCGAATTGCTGCCTGAACTCCGTCGCGTCGCAATCTCCAATGTCTGGGCCGGCTATATTGACAGCACACCGGATGGCGTTCCCGCCATCGGTGAGGTGGGGGCGATTCCGGGCTTTATCCTTGCGGCCGGGTTCAGCGGACACGGTTTCGGGATTGGTCCCGGCGCAGGGCACCTGATCGCGGACATCATTACTGGTACTGCACCGATCGTCGACCCGCGTCCATACAGGCCGGAGCGGCTGAAAACGGGTGCCTGGGGCAAGGTCGCCGAGTTCTGAAAAGCAATCTCTCCGCCCGGTGGGAAAGGATGCTGGTTGGTGCTATGACAGTGCGTATGACGCTGAAGCCTCAAAGCCTTGACGCCGCTATGGCTCCCATCTCATGGCATTGCCTATGAAGCTCGATAAGATCGACATCAGGATTTTATGCGAACTGCAGAAGAACGGGCGGACTTCCAACGTCGAGCTCGCAGAGCTGATAAACCTTTCCCCGAGCCCGTGCCTGATGCGCGTCAAGAGGCTCCAGACGGAGGGCTTCATCACCGGCTATTCCGCCCAGATCGACGTCTCCAAGCTCGGACAAACTCTGACTGTGTTCGCCGAGATCACGCTCAAAAATCATCGCCAGATCGATTTCGCGCGCTTTCTCACGACCATCGAAAAGATAGATTCGGTCGTCGAATGTCATCTGGTTTCGGGCGGATATGACTACCTGGTGAAGTTTATCACAGCGGGAATCAGCGAATATCAAGCGCTGATGGAACGTCTCGTCGAGATGGATATCGGAATCGACAAATACTTCAGTTTTGTCGTGCTGAAGTCTCCGATCGTGAAATCCCATCTGCCTCTCGAAAGCATATTCAATAGCTGAAGAACAATCCTCCACCCCGGGGAGCATGGGCAGATCGCCGGGCCGGCGCTACGGCTCAGGCTTTTTCTGGCCTCGGAATGACAGGCGCAGTGATTATCCTTTCATCGCCGCGCGGACGTCCCTGTCTTCGAGGGTTTGGTCGAGCGTCATGCGAGTTCGTTCGATGATGCCGTCGATGTCCGCATCCGTGCAGCAGAGCGGGGGCGCAAGACCCAGCACGCCCTGGGCAAAGGCGCGGATGACGAGACCGTTGTCCCATGCGCGGTCGAATATGCGGCGCGCGGCGTCAGCTTCCGCCGGCAGGGGCGTCTTGCGCTCCTTGTCCGTGACGAGCTCGATTGCGGCCAGCATGCCGCGACCACGGACATCGCCGACAAGTGGATGATCGG
Source organism: Bradyrhizobium lupini (assembly GCF_040939785.1). Lineage (NCBI taxonomy): Bacteria > Pseudomonadati > Pseudomonadota > Alphaproteobacteria > Hyphomicrobiales > Nitrobacteraceae > Bradyrhizobium > Bradyrhizobium lupini. The sequence continues at coordinate 4,440,787 of NZ_CP162553.1, read as the reverse complement.
CAAGCGCGCGAAGGCCTTCCATCAGGCGGTGCCCCGCCTTTCGGCCGTTTGCCAACAAGCCATTTTCGTAAAGATCCAGGCACGCGAGCCCGACCGCTGCACTGACGGGATGCGCGGAATAGGTGTAGCCGTGGCCGACGGCCGTCTTGCCGGCTCCGTCCGCAATCGTGTTGTAGACGCGGTCGGACATGAAAACGGCTCCCATCGGCACATAGCCCGACGTCAGACCCTTTGCGGTGGTCATGAAATCCGGCACGACGTCGTCTTCTTCGCAGGCGAAAAATGGGCCGACACGACCAAAGCCAGTGATGACCTCATCGACTACGAACAAAATATCGTTCTCCTTGCAAACGGCGTGCATGGCTTTCAACCAAGATGGCGGTGGCACGAGGACACCCCTGATCCCTGAATTGGCTCGACGTAAAAAGCCGCAATGCGATCTGCGCCAAGTTCGGCGATCTTGGCTCGCAAGGCCGCGACCGACGCAGCAATGATAGCCTGAGGATGGGAACCGACAGGATTACGATAGGTATAGTGCGACGGAATTTTGTGCTGCCAGCTATAAGGTACCCCAAAGCCCGCATGAAAGGCGGGGATCGCGGTCAAGCCGGACCCTGCCGTCGACGATCCGTGGTAGCCATGCTCGACGGAAATGAACTGATCCTTCTGCGGCGTACCCTTGGCATGATAATAGTACCGAATAAATCGGATTGTGCTGTCGACGGCATCGGAGCCACCTAGCGTGAAGTAAACATGGTTCAGATCGCCAGGCGCCAATTCGGCCAACCTGGCGGCCAGCCGGATGGCCGGATCGGAGCCCAACCCGAAATAGCCCGTCGCGTAAGGCAGCTCGCGCAACTGCTTCGTGGCAGCTTCAACGATGCTCTCTTGTCCGTACCCGACGTTGACACACCACAGACCAGCAAACCCGTCGAGCAATTGATGTCCCGATGCATCGGTCAGGGTCGCGCCCTTCGCTGATCTTAACACCCGCACACCCAAGGCCTCGTGACCGCGATAGGATGAGACCGGGTGAACCAGATGTGCGCGGTCCAGCTCGATCAGCGAATTGCTCAACATTTCGGCCTCCATATCAACCCGAAACGCAAAGTAGGATATCGACGACAGCAGTTCCTCCCAAGCTGCGCCTGAGCCAAAGGAGTTTTGACTTTCGTTTTTGATCGACGCCGCATCTTATACCGCGGCGGCGTCCGCCGCGTGGCGGTGCTGTTCAACTCGAAAGGTTGCTTGGCGCAACTCTCTGCCAAGGCTTCGAGCCGATACGACACAATCTGCTTCCGGCTCCAGCGAAAGCGGCGCTTTATCTTACGCGATGCTCATTATGATGCTTGTCGTACTGGCACGCGGTGCCGAGAGGATTGGAGGATACCACGACATGACCGAGTTCCGACCGAAATATATCACTTTCGATTGCTACGGCACGCTGACGAATTTCGACATGGCCGGTGCGGCAAGGCGAGTCTACGGCTCCCAGCTTTCTGCCACGACGATGGCAAGTTTCATCAAGGATTTCGCCGCCTATCGCCTGGACGAAGTTCTTGGCGCGTGGAAGCCATACTTCGAGGTCGTGCATAATTCGGTAGAGCGCGCGTGCAAGCGCAACGGTGTCGTATTTCGGCCGGAGGATGCCCAGCGCATCAATCAAGAGATCCACACTTGGGGTCCACACCCCGACGTCCCGGCGGGTCTGGCCAAAGTTGCCAGGGAGATTCCGCTGGTCATCCTGTCGAATTCCATGAAGAACCTCATCATGTCGAACGTCGAGAAGCTCGGCGCGCCCTTCCACACGGTCATCACGGCCGAGGAAACCGGCGCCTACAAGCCGCACATGAAAGGCTTTGAATACATGCTGGACAAGCTTGGCTGCGGTCCGGAAGATATCACCCACGTCTCATCCTCCTTCCGCTACGACCTGATGACAGCCTACGACCTGGGCATCAAGAGCAAGGTGTGGGTGAACCGCGGTCATGAGCCCGCGAATCCCTTCTATGAATACAGTGAGGTCGCTGACATCGGCGGGCTCGCCGCCGCAGTCGGCTTGGAGCCCCTTCGAAGAAGTGCGTGAAGGCATATCCTTTTCGGGCTCTTTCGCGGCACGTAGACCTTCGAAAATTTCAGTAGAGACTGTTGCGTGATGAATAAAGGGGGCGGTTCAACCGCTCCCTTTTTCTGTGTTCGAACTACTCATCCGACAGAATTGTGTTACTTCGCTGTCGAGGCATCATGGTGTTGTCGCGCGGATGCGGTCCGCCGCAAAATCGGAGAACCCTTCGATTCCTCTCCTGAAACCAGGAATCGCCCCCTTATTCCAATCCGCCGACATGAAGCGTTTTGATCTCAAGATATTCATCTATCCCGAGCTGGGATCCTTCGCGCCCCAGCCCGGACTGCTTTACACCGCCGAACGGCGCGACCTCGGTCGAGATCAGGCCGGTGTTCAGGCCCACCATGCCGAATTCCAGCGCCTCGGCAACGCGCCACGAGCGCTTGAGGTTTTCAGTGTAGAAGTAGGCGGCAAGGCCGAAGGGCGTGCCGTTCGCGATCGCGATCGCTTCGTCCTCCGTCTCGAAGCGGAAAAGCGGCGCGACTGGTCCGAACGTCTCTTCTGAGGCCAAGAGCATGTCAGTCGTTGCCTCACCGAGCACGACGGGGCGCGCATACTGCCGACCTTCCGGCATACGTTCGCTCTGCGAGATGATCTTCGCGCCTTTGTCCAGGGCGTCTGTGACGTGCCGCTTGATCTTTTCTATCGCCGCGCCATTGATCATTGGTCCGATTTCGACACCTTCTTCGGTGCCGGCACCGACCTTCATTTTTGCGACCCGGCTGGCGAGCCTTTTCGCAAAGGCATCGTAAACGCCGGATTGCACCAGAATGCGATTGGAGCAAACGCAGGTCTGTCCGCCATTACGAAACTTCGACGCAATCGCGCCCTCGACGGCCCGGTCAACATCGGCATCATCAAAGACGATGAACGGCGCGTTGCCGCCGAGCTCGAGGCTGAGCTTCTTGATGTTGGCGGCGGCGCCCTTCATCAGCAATGCGCCGACGCGAGTCGACCCGGTAAACGAGATCTTACGGACAGTTTCATTGGTCATCAGTTCTTGGCCGATTTCCGCGGGCATGCCCGTCACGATATTAATGACGCCCGCCGGGATCCCTGCCCGCTGCGCCAGAACGCCGATCGCGAGCGCCGAAAATGGCGTAAATTCAGATGGCTTAATGACCACGGTGCAGCCCGCAGCAAGCGCAGGTGCCACCTTGCGCGTGATCATGGCGTTAGGAAAGTTCCAGGGGGTGATGATCCCGCAGACGCCTACCGGCTCTTTCAGCACCAGAATGCGGCGATCGGCAGTGGGTGAAGGGATGGTCGATCCGTTGATCCGGCGTGTCTCTTCCGCAAACCATTTTACGAAGGATGCCCCATAGCGGATTTCTCCGAGCGATTCAGCAAGCGGCTTGCCCTGTTCCAGAGTCAGCAAGAGCGCCAGATCCTGCTCATGCTGCCGCATCAGCTCATACCAACGCTCCAAAAGTGCCGCGCGTTTTGCATGAGTAGTCTTCTTCCAAGCTTTGAACGCATCAGCCGCAGCGTTGATTGCAGCCGCAGTCTCGTTACGCCCCATATGGGGGATGGTACCAAGGACGTTCTGGCTGGCAGGATCAATGACATTGACAGTGGCTTTCGCGCTCGCATCTCGCCAATTGCCGCCGATCAGCCCTTGCTGGCGAAACAGATCCTTGTCCTTCAATGCAATCATCTACATGTTCCTTTGCCTTCGGGCCCTACTCCGCCATTCCTGCTTGCCAACCGAGCAGGTCTGCACGACGAGAACGCTCTTGGATTTGCGACAGGCGAGCAAAGCCGGCTCATTTGAGCAGTAAAGGCCGCACACCGCATTTTTTCATCGAGAATTGCCTGACGGCGCTGAAGCCGGTCAGGCGCGACTTTGAAAGTCGATTGTTCTGCCAAGCCAGATTTCGACCGCTCTGAGCATTGCGCTCAGTCATAAGCGCTGACGTAGATCTTTCGCACGGTCTCGATCGTGCGCCAGACGCCGACAAAGCCCGGTTTCATCACGAAGCTGTCGCCGCCGCGGTAAGTCCTGGTCTCACCACCCTTTTCCTCAATTTCGATGAGACCCGAGATGATGTGGCAGAACTCGTAAGTGGTGCCTTTGATGGAATGGGTCTCGCCGGGCGTTGCTTCCCAGACGCCGGTCAGCACCTTCTCGGCTTTGGAGGCGTCCTGCGCCCAGGTCTTGAAGGATGGATTGCCCGAAATGAGTCGTTCCGGAGCAGGCAAGGTGTTCTTTGGTGCGAAGTCCGGATTGGTATCGATAGTAATCAGAAGTGACATGGCATTATCCCTGGTTAATAGCCGAGTGTTCGATCAACAAGCCCGATCGGATTTTTTCCCGCGCGGTGGCGCCTGATGTTTTCTACGACGGATTGTGCCGCCGTATGCGGTTGCGTCACGGATGCGATGTGCGGCGTTATCATGACCTTCGGATGTGCCCAGAGCGCATGGCCTTCCGGCAGCGGCTCGGGGTCAGTGACATCGAGCATAGCTGCTGCAAGGCGGCCGCCGTCGAGCGCCTCGATGAGTGCGGCCTGATCGAGCTGCGGGCCGCGGCCGACATGCAGCAGTCGCGCTCCCATCGGCAAAAGCGAGAAGAGTTTTGCGTTCAGGAGGCCGCGGGTTTGCTCCGTCAGGGGCAGAAGACAGACGAGAATATCCGTTCCACTCAGGAAACTGCCCAGCTGATCGTCGCCATGAAAGCAGGTGACGCCCCCGACCACCTTTTTGCTGCGGCTCCATGCGGCAAGGGAAAATCCAAAGGGCTTGAGGCGATCGATTGCCGCTTGCGCCATCATCCCAACGCCCAGGAAACCCACGCGACGTTCGGTCGCCTGTGGAGTGACAATATCTTGCCACTCGCCCCTTCTCTGCTGCTCCCGATATGCGAGCATCTCGCGATGGAGCGCCAGCACGCCAAGCACGACGTATTCCTGCATCATGCGTATGATGCCATCCTCGACCATACGCACCAGCATCACATGATCGGGTATGATCTCGGGCACGAACTGGTCGACTCCGGCACCGATCGAAAAGAGCACCTCCAAATTGCGATAACGCGAGACGTCGTCCGGCACGTTCCAGGTCAGCAGATACCGCACCTTTTCCGGGTCGATGCTTTTCCTACCCTGGTAGAATTCCAGATCGGGGAACTCGCGCGCAAATATCTGGCGGAAAATTTCGCCCCGAGCGGCATCGGAATTGAAAAGAAACCCCATCGAGGGACCCTTCGTGTCACGCGGCGAGATGCTCGATGACTTGTTGGCGCGCAGCGAGCTCGCCGGACATCTACAGCCTAGCGGCAAGCAGAAGCTTTCTCTGCCGAATATCGGTGCGCTATATGCCGAACATTTCGAACACTTGCACCAAAACAGGTGAAACCTGCTGGCTTTCCGTGCAATGCTGCGGCAAACACGTCTGCTGTCGCAACTGGGCAGCAGGTTCATAAAGCACGACAAGCCATAGACGTTGGCATTCCGCGAAGGAATGAACTGAGATGGGACGATCCGTACGCCTGAAGTCCTTCGAATTGGTCGCGCGCGACATTCGAGACGTTGATGTGAAGCTGCTCCACGCGCTCTCGATTGCCGTCGGCTGGCCGCATCGGCCAAAGGACTGGGATTTCCTGCGCCGCGCCGGTCAGGGCATCGTCGCTGTTGACGGCATCGGGCGCGTTTTCGGAAGTGCGATGTGGTTCCCCCACGGACGCGAATTCGCCACCATCGGCCTGGTACTCACATCGCCGCGCACCCAAGCACAAGGTACCGGCCGATGGCTGATGGAACAGGTGTTCGAACGGTGCGAGGATCGGAATCTTGCCCTGAACTCGACCGATGCTGCCTATCATCTTTATCTGTCGCTGGGCTTCACCAAGGAAGCGGTCGTGTATCAGTGGCAGGGAGAGATCGTATCACCCCTTCCACCGACATCAGTTCTGGATGGCGAATTGAGGTCGGCGTCGGCCGAAACTCTCAATGAGATTGCGGCGCTGGATGAGCGCGCATTCGGCACGAGCCGCCGGGAGCTGCTTGCTCTGCTTTCGGAAGGTGCGTCAATCTGTGTACTGCGCCGCGACGGCAAGACCGTCGGCTACTCCATGAAGCGCGAATTCGGGCGTGGTCACGTGATCGGTCCCATTGTCGCCAGCAATGATTATGACGCGATCCATCTCACGGCCGTGCATCTTAAGGATCTCACCGGCCGTTTCGCCCGCGTCGATACCCGGGAGCAGACGGGCCTGTTTGCTGACTATCTTCAGCAGAGCCGCCTCGCGATCAGCGAGACGGTCACAACCATGTCCAAGGGGCGGCGATTCCTCAACCGAAAGGAAAACGAGCCGTGGGTCTACGGATTGGCCGCTCACGCGTTGAGCTGAGCTGTGAAGCGAATTGTTAGTGGCGCCTGTCCCACGAATATAAATGATAACGACCACTTATTCGGCAACTTCGATTCCGGAGTGTCGGAAAAATTTTCGCGGCGAATTTCGATATTCCGAGCAACAAAACTAAACCGCTGAATGTTGCGACTATTCCCTACGTGGCCGCTCCTCCCCATTCAAGCTACGGCCCGAAACGGTTTCCGCCCATGCGTTGTTCCGCGATGCCGGCAGCCGCTCAAGTGGCAGAACTCTGGATGCTACCCATGCAGAGGTATTTGATTTCCAGATAGTCCTCGATGCCGTATTTCGAACCCTCACGGCCGTTGCCGCTCTCCTTGACGCCGCCGAACGGTGCAACCTCGGTCGAGATCAGGCCTTCGTTGATACCGACGATGCCGTACTCGAGCGCTTCGGCAACGCGCCAGACCCGTCCGATATCGCGGCCGTAGAAATAGGCCGCAAGTCCGAACTCGGTATCGTTCGCAAGGCGGATCGCTTCCTCTTCAGTCTTGAAGCGGAATACGGGCGCGACCGGGCCAAAAGTTTCCTCCCGGAAGATCAACATGTCCGGCGTGGCGTCCGCCAATACCGTCGGTTCAAAGAACGTGCGGCCAAGCGCATGGCGCTTCCCACCGATGGCGACGCGCGCTCCCTTGGAAACCGCATCGGAAACATGCTCTTCGACTTTCTCCACGGCGGCGATGTCGATCAGCGGACCAATCGCGACGCCGGGCTCGAACCCGTCACCGATCTTGAACGCACTAACCGCCTCAGCCAGACGCGAGACAAACAAATCGTAGATCTTGTCCTGCGCAAGGAAGCGATTGACGCAAACACAGGTCTGGCCGGCATTGCGGTATTTCGAAGCCATCGCGCCCTTGACCGCGGCATCGATGTCCGCATCGTCGAAGACGATGAACGGCGCGTTGCCGCCGAGCTCCATCGATGTCCGCTTCACCGTCGACGCGCTCTGCGCCATCAGCTTCTTGCCGATTTCGGTCGAACCCGTGAATGTCACCTTGCGTACGATCGGATTGGAGGTCATTTCGCCGCCGATCGCCGACGCCGAACCCGTGATGACGGACAGCACACCTTGAGGGACGCCTGCCCGCTCCGCCAGCAGCGCAAGCGCCAGCGCGGACAGTGGTGTCTGGCTTGCCGGCTTGACGACCATGGTGCAACCCGCCGCCAGGGCCGGGCCCGCCTTGCGCGTGATCATCGCGGCCGGAAAATTCCACGGGGTGATTGCGGCACAAACGCCGATCGGCTGCTTTAGCACGATGATGCGTCGGTCGGCCGTGAACCCCGGATCGTATCGCCATAGACGCGTTTTGCTTCCTCGCCGAACCACTCGACGAAGCTTGCGGCATAGGCGATCTCGCCCTTGGCTTCAGCGAGCGGCTTGCCCTGCTCCGCCGTCATGATCGCACCGAGATCGTCCTGGTTCGCCATCATCAGATCGAACCAGCGTCGCAGGATCACGGCGCGCTCTTTCGCGGTACGGGCTCGCCACGCCGGTAGCGCAGCGTTGGCGAATTCGATCGCCCGCCGGGTCTCGGCCATCCCCATGTTGGGGACATGTCCGACCACGGCGCCGGTCGAGGGATTATCGACCGTGATGGTGGCGCCGTTATCGGCGGCTACCCACGCACCTGCCACCGGACAGGCATCGCGCAACAGGGTCGGATCTTTGAGCGTGAGTTTCGAAGCCATGATGAAGACAGCCAGGTTGGAATTAACACGTTATGATGCAGTTCGGCATGAAGCATTCAGCGCTAAGTGGAGTCGTGGCCGCTCAGAAACTGCGTCACGACCTCGATCTGTTCGTCAGCGATCAGGGCCGGCGCATGCCCGCAGTCCGCGACGGTGTGAACGCGGACATTGCGATTGCGCCGCATCATGTCCATGAGGACGCCTTCGGAAAGCAAATCCGATTGCTGCCCGCGTATGACCAGAATGGGGACATCGATCGCATCCCAGTATTTCCAGAGATCGACGCTGTAGTGCCAAGGGTTTCGAAAGGCCTGAGCGATGTTCGCATCGCACAGCGGCTTGAAGCAGCGCCCCTCCACGCTCCAGGCCACGCTATGCGTTGTCAGATGCCGCCAGTGCACATCCTCCAATCGCCCGAAAGGCGCCAGAACCCGCCGGTAGTAGCCTTCGGCCTGTTCGATCGTCTCAAACGATTTGGGCGCCTCGTTGAGATTGGCACCGAGACGAAGCAATCCGGTCCAGGGCAGATAGGGTCCGATGTCGTTGATGACGATGCGACGGATCGGACTGCCCGGAAGGGCGGCCAGCGCCATCCCGATCAAGCCGCCCAGCGACGTTCCAACCCAATCGATCTCCGTTGCACCAAGAGCTGCCATCAACACGGTCATGTCGCTGCAATATTGCGGCAAGGCATAGTCGCTGCTGTCGTGCAGCCGTTCGCTTTGTCCGCGGCCCGGCAAGTCCGGGCAGACCACCTGCCGCCCTGCCATTGCGAGAACTGCGGCGAGGTGATCGAAGTCCCGGCCGTTTCTGGTCAAGCCATGGACGCAGAGCACCGGCCGCACCGCGGGCGCGGGCCCCCAATCCGTGAATGCGATACGATGGAAGCCGCGCCGGGTCAGCCCGCGCACCGATCCGGTGCGGTCGGGCGCCCTCTGCCGTCCTTCAGGCCAGTCCGTGGGGCGCAACTCGGTGGATTTCAGCCCCATCGGTCTATTCGACAAACCGGTGGGCGTCGGCCGAGGTTTCGAAGATATGTGGCGCGACGTCGCGGCGGGCCAACGCGTCGCCGAGCTTCAGGCGCATGAATGCGCTGGTGGTGTAGCGCGAGGCATGATCGTAGCAGGTCCGCTCGACCTCGGCGGCCATTGAAAACCATTTCTCCGCCATATCGGGAGCGATGTAAGACGAATCGTAGTTGACGACTGCGGAAAACCGGCGTCCGACACGATGGAAGAGTTCGAGGATCGACGCCCGGATGACCTCGACGTCGGCATCTCTATGGACCCGATAGCCGTCAAGTCCGAGAAACAGCGTGTTGCGATCGGCATCGTACGACAGCCGCTCCGCCAGCGGCCGATTGAGCAGCCGGTCGTCGAGCTGCATCAGCGCTTCGCTGAACAGCGAAACGTCCATGGATTTCGGCGCGCGGACGATGGGCCGAAAGCCCATGAGCGCGAGAATGTCGCGCTGCATATCGATACCCGGCGCGATCTCGATCAGTTCGAGGCCTTCGGGAGTGAGGCGGAACACGCATCGCTCCGTCACATAGAGAACGGGCTGCCTGTTGGTTGCGGCAAGCTGGCCCGAAAACGTGATCTGATCCACCTTGTCGATGAATTTCGAGGACTTGCCTTCGCTGAGGATCTTGAGCTGACCATCCACGACCGACGTCTTGAGCCCACCGGTGGTGAAGGTGCCTGCGAAGATCAGCCGGCGCGCATTCTGGGATATGTTGATGAAGCCGCCGGCGCCGGCCAGACGGCCATTGAACAGGCTGACGTTGACGTCGCCGCGGCCATTGACCTGAGCCATGCCGAGACAGGCCAGATCGAGCCCGCCGCCGTCGTAGAAATCGAACATCTGGTTCTGGTCGATGATCGATTCTGCATTGATCGAAGCACCGAAATCGAGGCCGCCTTGCGGAATGCCGCCGATGATGCCGGGCTCGGCAGTCAGCGTCACAAAGTCGAACAGCTTTTCTTCGGCGGCAACCGAGGCGACTCCCTCCGGCATGCCGATGCCGAGATTGACCACGCCGCCCATCGGCAATTCCAGGGCGCAGCGGCGCGCAATGATCTTGCGGTTATCCAGCGCCATCGGAACATTGCGATCGGCCGGCGCGCGCAATTCGCCCGAAAATGCTCCGTTGTAACCAGTGGCATAGGTCTGGACATGGTTTTCGGGCTGCGCAACGACGACGCAGTCGATCAAGACGCTCGGAATTTTGACGTGACGCGGATTGAGCGAGCCGGAGGCGGCGATGCGCTCCACCTGCGCGATGACGAATCCCTTGCAGTTTTTGGCGGCCGTTGCCAGCGCCAGATTGTCGAGGGTCAACGCCTCTTTTTCCATCGAGATGTTGCCGTTGTGGTCGGCGGTGGTACCTCTGATGATCGCAACGTTGATGGGAAATGCCTTGTAGAACAGCCATTGTTCGCCGTCGATTTCGATCATCCGCACCAGCTCTTCGGTGGTGCGCGCATTCAGCTTTCCGCCACCATTGGCCGGATCGACGAAGGTGCCGAGCCCGACCTTGGAGAGAAGCCCGGCCTTGCGCCCCGCAATTTCGCGAAACAGATGCGATACGCATCCGAGCGGCAAGTTATAGGCCTCAACGTGATTGTCGACCGCCATCCGGGCGAGCTTCGGAACCAGGCCGAAATGTCCGCCGACCAGGCGTTTGATCAGGCCGGGATGCGCCAGGCGGTTGAGGCCGCGATCGGCGCCGTCTCCCGGCGCCGCCGCGAACACCAGCGAAAGGTCCCGCGGCTCTCCGGTCTGGACGAAGCGCCGCTCCAGCGCCTTGATGATTTCATCGGGCGTTCCCACGCCGACGAAGCCGGACGAGGCGACGGTGTCACCGGAACGGATGATGGCAACCGCCTCGGCGGCGTCGACGATCTTGTTGCGCATCAGGATTCACTTCCGGGATTGGCGTCGCGGGCGACCAGCCAGTCGGCGATGCTCTGGCTCAGCTTGCCCTGCGATTTGCTGGAGACGAACAGGCCGACATGGCCGCCGGGCAGCGGGATTTCGGTATAATCCGTGCTGCCTATCTTCGCTCCGAGCGCGCGCGAGCAGTCCGGCGGAATGATGTGGTCGTCCAGCGCAAAAACATTCAGCACGGGAGCCGTGATCGACTTCAGATCGACCCGGCGGCCGGACAGCTCAAAGCTGCCCTCCACCAGGCGGTTCTCCTGGTAGAGATCCTTCAGCCACTGCTTCGCCGCTCCGCCAGGATGATGCGGACGGTCCGCGAGCCACTTTTCCATGCGCAGGAAATTCATGAACTTGGCGTCGTCATCGACGATGTCGATGAGATCGACATTGTATTTCGTCAGTGAGCGCATCGGCGTCATCATCGAGAACACCGAGCTCATGAACTCGCCCGGCAGCACGCCGTAAGTATCGACCAGCTTGTCGATGTCATCAGGATCGAGGCTGCGGGTCCAAAGGTTGAGGAAGCCGTGGTGAGCGGCCTTGTCCTTGACATCGGCATGGAAGTCGATCGGAGTGATGGTGATGACGAGATTTTTCACCTTTTCCGGACGCAGAGCGGCGTAGCACGTCGTAAAGACGCCGCCTTCGCAGATGCCGAGCAGCGTGATCTTGTCATGGCCGGTTTCCTGCGCGATGCGGTCGACTGCGGCATCGATGTAGTCATCGACGTAATCATCAATTTTCAGCCATCGCTCGGTTCGGCCCGGCTGGCCCCAGTCGATCAGCCAGAGATCGAGCCCTTTTGAGAGAAGGCTGCGCACCAGCGAGCGGTCAGGCTGTAAATCAGCCATGGTATACCGCCCGATCAGGCCGTAGGCCAAAAGGACGGGCGTCTTCGCCGTCGCTTCTGCCATCGGCTCATAATGGAACAGCTCGACCTTGTCGCGGCGCATCACGAGATGCTTCGGTGTCGTGCCGATGGCGACGTCTTCATCCCGCGTATTGGCGATCAACTGTGTCGCCTTGAACATCTTCTCGGCGTTGGCCGCCATGTCACGGGCGAAGCGCGAGGTTTGGTTCTCCTGATCGCTCATCGTGCGGCTTCGCTCTTCTGGTCGCGGATCTGGCGGGCGAGCGTACGGACTTCTCGGCGAAGTTCGGTCAATTGCTGCGTCACGTCGTCGAAATCCTTGCGGGTCGGCAGCCCCAACATGGCTGACGCGGCCTCAGCGACATCATCCTGCCGACTCCGCAATTTGAGTCCCGCCTGGAGTAGCTCTTTCTGAGCTTGCAAAAACCCGTCGGTGCGCTGATTGCGGATCAGTTCCTCGTTGGAGATTTCGCTCCATTTGGCGAACGCCTCGCGCCACTCCGGATGCGGGGAGCCATCGCTGCCGGTGGCGGACATCGTCTCGTAAAACCGCTTCGACGCTTCAGGCCATGGAGCGGCAGCAACCGCATTGTAGCTCGCAAGCCGCTGGCGCATCTCGATCCAGGCCCCAAAGGCCAACGCCATTTTCCGGTCGATGTCCCAGACGTCGGCCAGCCGCGGCCCCTGCGCCATCCGCTCGATCGCCGCCGACAGTTCGTTGCCGTCGCCAAAACCACCCGGCTTTTCCGACAGACGCGCCAGCATGAACGGTGCCATCGACCCCGACCACGCCTCGACCATGCGGTTCGAGGATTCGGCCATCGTCTGCCACAGCTTCGCCCATTCGAGGCCGGGATCGGAATCAGCGGAAGCCGATTTGTCCTTCTCGCTCATGCTGCTCACTCTTTGTGCCGCTCAGGCCGCCGCGCGGTTGCCGAACGCCTCGGTGTAGATCGCCAGCGCATCGTCGAAGCTGAGTTCGCGCGGGTTGTTGACGAGAAGCCGCGTCTGCTTCATCGCATCCTCGGCGAGCTTCTTCAGGTCGCCCCTCGCAATGCCGACATCGGCCAGCGAGGCCGGCACGTTGCAATCCCGGCAGATCGCTGCGATCGCATCGACGAACAGCCGTGCCCGCTGGCTGACACTCATTCCTTCCGACTTGGGATCGACGATCGGCGCCAGTTCGGCGTAGAGGCCTTCTGCCTCCGGCAAATTGAATCGCAGCACCTGGGTCAGCACCAAGGCATTCGACAGGCCATGCGGCACGTGGAACAGCGCGCCGATCGGATAGGCCAGCGCGTGCACGGCGGCGACCGGGGAATTGGCGAACGCCATGCCGGCCAGCATCGAACCCAGCAGCATTTGCGACCGCGCTTCGAGATTAGATCCGTCCGCACAGACCGTCCGGACATTCGCCGACAGCAGGGCGAGAGCCTGCCGTGCCAACTGGTCCGACATCGGATTCTTCCGGTGCTTGCTGGTATAGGCTTCGATCGCATGGACCATGGCGTCGATGCCGGTCGCCGCGGTGACATGCGCGGGCAGGCCGAGCGTCAGCTCCGGATCAAGGATCGCCCAATCCGGAAGCAGGCGGGGCGCAACGACTCCTTTTTCTCAGTCGTCGGCGTGGTGACGATCGCGATCGGGGTCACCTCCGAGCCCGTTCCGGCCGTTGTCGGCACCAGCAGCAGCGGAAGGCGTTCGCCCTTGGCAAGGCCGACGCCGTAGATATCGTCGAGGCGATCAGGCGTCTTGGCCAGATAGGCCACCAACTTCGCGGTATCGAGCGCGCTGCCGCCGCCGATTGAGGCAACCAGCTCGATGTCCTTGTCACGGCAAAGTGCGACCGCCCGCTCGATGATATACGACGGTGGATCCGCCTCCACATCCTCGAATATTGTCAGTTCGCAGCCGCCGGCAACCAGGCCAGCCTCGGCGTTTCTGGTCAGGCCGGCATTGCGTACGCCCTTATCCGTAACCAGCAGAACACGTTTTGCCCCGTATCCAGCGACCAACTCCGCCAGCTTTTTCGATGCGCCTGCCTCGAACAGGATGTTGGGGGGTGCCTGGAAGGTAAACGCTTTCATCTGACGTCACTCCTGATCTGATCGGACGTTACTGCCGCAAGCGCCGCGGCGAGCTGTTCGGTCACGGCGTCAATCGGCTGCAAACCGTCGACGACGTTGAGCAGTCCCTGCGACCGGTAGTATTCCGTGACCGGCGCGGTTTGCTCGCGATAAACGCCGAGCCGGGTCTTGAAGACCTCGGGATTATCGTCGCGGCGCACCGGCTCGCCTCGGCTTGCCGCATCGTCGGCGCGCCCTTTGATGCGGTCGAGCAGCGCATCTTCGTCGACCTCGAGCTCAAGCACCGCATCGAGCTTGATGCCCCGGGTGGCGAGTTCCTGATCGAGCGCTTCGGCCTGCGCGACCGTGCGCGGGAAGCCGTCAAGGATAAAGCCGCTTACCGCATCGGAATGGTCGATACGATTAGCGATCACCGATACCACGACGTCGTCGGGCACAAGCTCACCCCGATCCATGATGTGCTTGACGCGCAATCCCGCAGCCGTGCCTTCCGCAACCGCCTGGCGCAGCATGTCGCCGGTCGACAATTGCGGGATCGCAAATCGAGTGACGATCCTCGTCGCCTGCGTGCCCTTACCTGCGCCTGGCGGCCCCAACAGAACCAGTCTCATATCATTGCCCATATCTCGGTTTCAGCTCTTTGCCCGCGCGATGGCCTCGACGATCAGCCGGCGCGCTTCGGCACTGTCGCCCCATCCGATCACCTTCACCCACTTCCCCGGCTCCAGATCCTTGTAGTGTTCAAAGAAGTGCTGGATCTGCTCGATCGCGATCTGCGGCATGTCGGCGATCCCGTTGACGTGTGCGTAGCGCATCGTCAGTTTCGGCATCGGCACGGCGATGATCTTCTCGTCGCCGCCGCCCTCGTCATCCATCTTGAGCACGCCGATCGGCCGCACATTGATTATGGCGCCAGGAGCGATCGGCCGCGAATTGGCCACGAGCACGTCGATCGGATCCCCATCGTCCGAAAGCGTGTGCGGAACGAAGCCGTAATTTCCGGGATAGCGCATCGGCGTATACAGGAAGCGGTCGACGAACAGCGCGCCCGCCGCCTTGTTCATTTCGTATTTGATCGGTTCACCGCCGATCGGAACCTCGATGATGACATTGACGTCCTCCGGGGGATTGTCGCCGATCGAAATCGCGTCGATATTCATTTCGGCGCCGCCTTTTGGCTATGGCGGTTTTTGATGAGATCATCGACCACCGCCGGATCGGCCAGGGTTGAGGTGTCCCCGAGCGCGCCGACTTCGTCCTCGGCGATTTTGCGCAGAATACGACGCATGATCTTTCCAGAGCGGGTCTTGGGCAGGCCCGGCGCAAACTGAATGACATCGGGTGCGGCGATCGGTCCGATCTCCTTGCGGACCCAGGCCACTAGTTCCTTGCGCAACTCTCCGGAGGGCTCCGCATCCGACATCAAGGTGACGTAGGCGTAGATGCCCTGCCCCTTGATGTCGTGCGGAAAACCGACAACAGCGGCTTCGGAAACCTTCTGATGTGCGACGAGCGCGCTTTCGACTTCGGCTGTCCCCATGCGATGACCGGATACGTTGATGACGTCGTCGACGCGGCCGGTGATCCAGTAGTAGCCGTCGGCGTCGCGCCGGCAGCCATCGCCGGTGAAATACTTGCCCGGATAGGTCGCGAAGTAGGTCTGCATGAAGCGCTCGTGGTCGCCGTAGACCGTGCGCATCTGGCCTGGCCAGGAATCGGCGATGACGAGATTGCCTTCGCATGCGCCGGTCAGCACGGCACCACTTGCGTCCACCACTTCCGGCATCACTCCGAAAAACGGCAGGGTTGCCGAACCGGGCTTCAAAGCCGTCGCGCCGGGAAGCGGCGAGATCAAGATGCCGCCTGTCTCGGTCTGCCACCAGGTATCGACGATCGGACAACGTCCATCGCCGACCACGCGGTGATACCAATCCCACGCTTCCGGATTGATCGGCTCGCCCACCGAGCCGAGCAAGCGCAGCGACGCACGGCTGGTCTGTTTGACCGGCTCTTCCCCCGCACCCATCAACGAACGGATCGCGGTCGGCGCGGTGTAGAAGATGTTGACCTTGTGTTTGTCGACGACCTGCCAAAAGCGCGATGTTGAGGGATAGTTCGGGATCCCCTCGAACATCAGCGTGGTCGCGCCGTTGGCCAGCGGCCCATAGACGATGTAGCTGTGGCCGGTGACCCAGCCGACATCGGCGGTGCACCAGTAGATGTCGCCGTCATGATAGTCGAACAGATACTGGTGCGTCATCGACGCAAAAACGAGATAGCCACCCGTGCTGTGAACGACGCCCTTTGGAGCACCGGTTGAACCCGACGTGTAAAGAAGGAATAGCGGATCCTCCGCGTTCATTTCGACCGGCGCGCAGTCGGCCGAGGCCTTTGCCACCTCGTCCGCGTACCAGACGTCGCGGCCGTCGACCCAGTCGATGCCACCGCCGGTGCGCTTGACCACGATCATCGTCTTCACGATGCCGGCCACCTTCTTCAGCGCATCGTCGGCATTGACCTTCAGCGGTACCTTGCGCCCGCCGCGCAGCCCCTCATCGGCGGTGACCAGGACTTTGGACTGGCAGCCCTCGATACGTCCGGCCAGGGCATCCGGCGAGAACCCGCCGAACACGATGGAATGGACCGCCCCGATCTGCGCGCAGGCGAGCATGGCATAGGCGGCTTCCGGAATCATGGGCAGGTAGATCGTGACGGTGTCGCCTTTCTTCACACCGTGACTTTTCAGGACATTCGCGAAACGACAGACCTGATCGTGCAACTCCGCGTAGGTGATGTGCCTGGATTCGGCGGGATCGTCGCCCTCCCAGATGATCGCGACCTGACCGGCACGCCGGGCAAGATGCCGGTCGATGCAGTTCATCGCCACATTCGTGGTGCCGTCCTCGAACCACTTGATCGAGACCTTGCCGGGCGCAAAGGAGGTATTCTTCACCTTCGTGAACGGCTTGATCCAGTCGATCCGCTTGCCATGCTCCGCCCAGAAAGCATCCGGCGTCGACACCGACGAAGCATACATGCTGCTGTATTTCGCAGCGTCAGCATGAGCCCGCCGTGCCCAGCCGGCCGGCACGTCATGGATCAGCGTATCTGACTTTTCCGTGCCCACCTTGGAGCCTCCCCGACGCACTGCGATGCGATTGTCTTGATCGGATGATGCATCGTCCGCGCTCGGAACGCGTGCAGGCAACATCCTGTGATCAGCGATTTGATTTCGCTCTGAGGCGACCGGCGCTACTTATTCAGGTCAACAGTCGACGGCTGGTTCATTGCACTTGCAAGCTCGCGAAACTGCGCGTTCATTTTTTCCATCTGCTCCTTGAGATGGCTCTGATAAACTGCACCCATTTCCTGCGGGTCCTTGGCATGCAACAGCCGTTGCGCAAGCTCGAAGCCCGAAGCCACATTTTCCTCGGCGAACGCGACGGCTCTTTCGTTCATCTCCTTCGCCGCCGAATAGGTTGAGCGAACGCTGGAATCGGCCTTCTCTCTCAACTTCTGGGATTCGGTTATGTATTTCGACACAGCCTCTTTCGCCTTGTCCAGCGTGGTCTGCGCCATTTCCCGCATCTTCTCAGCCTGCTCGTTGATCTGCTCACTCATTGCACTCTCCATTGCCGGCGCTTGCGACCACGCCAATTTCAGCTCAGCTCATCAATCGGCCCTAGCCGACGGCTCACACGGTCGGCTCAATAACCTGCTTCAGCTTCTCGCGAAGTTCATCCACGAGCACGCGGGTATTTTCGCTGTAGTCGATCGGCACGACGACGAGGTGCACACCGCCACCTTTGAAAGCGTTTTCGAGCGTCGGAATCAACGAATCCGTGCTTTCGACCCGCGAGCCTTTCGCGCCGTAGCTCTCGGCGTATTTGACGAAATCCGGATTCCCGAACGTGAGGCCAAAGTCCGGGAAACTATCGACCGCCTGTTTCCAGCGGATCATGCCATAGGCCGAATCTTCCAGGATCAGCACGACGAGATTCAATTTAAGGCGAACCGCGGTTTCCATCTCCTGCGAATTCATCATGAAGCCGCCGTCGCCGCAGACCGCGAGCACGCGGCGTTCCGGATGCAGCATCGCCGCCATCATGGCGGATGGCAGCCCGGCGCCCATTGTCGCGAGGGCATTGTCCAGCAGCAGCGTGTTCGCCACATAGGTGCGGTAGTTGCGGGCGAACCAGATCTTGTACATCCCGTTATCCAGCGCGACGACGCCGTCTTCAGGGATGACCTTTCGCACATCGTGCACGATGCGTTGCGGCGTCGGGGGCCAACGGTCCTCGGTCGCGCGATCGCCGATCCGGGCCAGGATACTTTCGCGAAGGCTTAACAGCGCGCCGGCATGATGCAGCCGCCCCTCGAGACGATCGGCCAGCAACTCCAGGCTCGGTCCAACATCGCCGACCACTTCGCACTGCGGAAAGTAGACCCGCTCCACGTTGGCCGGCGTGTAGCTGACGTGGATGACTTGAGGACCTTTGGGGCCCATGATGAAGGGCGGCTTTTCGATGGTGTCGTGACCTATGGCAATAATCAGATCGGCTCGGTCGACCGCTTCATGAACGTAATCGCGCTCGCTGAGTGCAGCCGTCCCCATGTAGAGGTTGCTGCCGCCGGGTACCGTTCCCTTGCCCATTTGTGTGGTGAAGAACGGAATTTTCGTGCGGCGGACGAAGCCGCCGATGCCGGCCGTGCTGCGCGGCCGGGACGCGGCGGCGCCGAGCATGATCAAGGGCCGCTTGGCCTTGAGGATCATGTCGGCAGCGCGATCCAGCGAGGCACGATGGGCGACCGGGATCTCGATCGGATGCGGCGCCACCATCGCGACGTCTTCGGATTCCTCGCCCGCGATGTCCTCGGGCAGTTCCAGAAGAACCGGACCCGGACGCTCTTCCATGGCGATCCGGAAGGCATCGCGAACGATTGTCGGAATGCCGCTTGTGCTGACGATCTGGAGCGACAGCTTGGTCAACGGTTTGAAAGCGCTAACCACATCGACGATCTGGAATTTGGCCTGTCGGCTGCTCATGATGCCCTTCTGGCCCGTGAGCATGATCATGGGCATGGCGCCGAGCAGCGCGTAGGCGGCGCCAGTCGTCAGGTTCAATGCGCCAGGGCCAAGCGTGGTGATGCACACGCCGGGCTTGCCAGTCAGCCGTCCATAAGTCGCGGCCATGAAGGCCGCGCCCTGCTCGTGGCGTGTCAGGATCAGCTTGATCGACGAGTTGCGCAAGCTTTCCACGACATCGAGGTTCTCCTCGCCGGGAACGCCGAAAATTCGGTCGACGCCCTCGTTCTCGAGTGCGGCAACCAACAAATCTGATCCCTTGGCCATCAGCGCGTCTCTCCCATTCGAATTCAATGCTCTCCGGACGCCGTCGCAGGCATGACGGGGCCGTCGTGTTTCAGTTCAGATCCGGCCATCGCCGTCGAGATAGCCTCGCGTCCGCGTATCCGGCATCCAGAGCGACGCGACCAGGGCGACCAGCGCCATCGCCGCGACGTACCAGAAGAACAGGGTTTCGTATCCGGACGATTTCAGCGACAATGCAACATATTCCGCCGTTCCGCCGAACATCGCATTGGCAATCGCGTAGGGAAGTCCGACGCCTAGGGCGCGCACCTCGGGCGGAAACAGTTCGGCCTTCACGACGCCACTGATCGAGGTATAGAAGCACGCAATCACAAGACCGATCATGATCAGGCCAAAAACGGCGTAGACGTTGGTGGTGCTGGACAATGCCATCAATAGCGGCACCGCAGCGAGGGTAGCGCATGCGCTGAACAGGATCATGTTGTTGCGCCGGCCGATCCTGTCCGATAGCGCCCCGAACACCGGTTGCAGCAGCATGAAGGCGATCAGGGCAGCGGTCATGATCGAGCTGACCGTCTTGGCATCCAGCTTCACGCTGTTGACCAGGAATTTCTGCATGTAGGTCGTAAACGTATAGAAAAATAGCGATCCGCCGATCGTGAATGCGAGAACGATCAGCAGCGCGCGCTTATGATGCCAGAGGCCGGAGAGAGAACCTGCCTCCTTGCGGTGCATGGTCTCCGCCGAGGCCGTCTCCTGCAACGAGCGGCGGAGATACAACGCCACAACGGCCGCGACGGCGCCGAACAGGAAAGGCACCCGCCATCCCCATTCCTTCAGCTCGTCGAGCGACAAGGTTTGCTGCAGAACCACGACAACGAGGAGTGCGAGAAGTTGCCCGCCGATGAGCGTGACATACTGGAATGACGAATAGAACCCGCGGTTGCCCTTGCCGGCAATCTCGCTCATATAAGTTGCCGCCGTTCCATATTCCCCGCCGACCGACAGGCCTTGTGCCATGCGCGCAAACAGTAGGAGCGCCGGCGCCGCGGCGCCGATTGTTTGGTACGTGGGGAGCATTCCGATCATCAGCGATCCCGCGCACATCAGCAGCACCGACAGCACCATCGAATTCTTGCGGCCATGCGCATCGGCGATCCAGCCGAACAGCCAGCCACCGAGCGGCCGCATGAAGAACCCTACGGCGAAAATGCCGGCCGTCGCCAGCAACTGGCTGGTCTGGTCGCCAGACGGGAAGAACGCCGCCGCGAAATAGATCGAGGTAAATGCGTAAGCATAGAAGTCGTACCACTCGACCAGATTTCCGGACGACGCAGCCACAATCGCCTTGATACGCGAGAGCTTTTGCGCCGTGCTGTCAGCGGGGATTGTCGGGTGCGATGCAGCAATAGCAACCATTTGCTTAGCCTCCCAATCGACGGATGATGCTTTGCGTGAAGTCGCCAGTAGACGCCTTGCCGCCCAGATCGGGCGTGCGAACGCCGTCCTTGCGCAAGACCTGATCAATTGCCGCTCTAAGACGGTTTGCGAGATCAGGCTGATCAATGTGCTCCAGCATCAGCCCGACCGCCAGCAGTAAAGCGAGCGGATTGGCGATTCCCTTGCCGGCGATATCCGGCGCCGAGCCGTGCACGGCCTCGAAGATCGCCGCATCCGGACCGATGTTGGCACCGGGAGCCATGCCGAGACCGCCGACCAACCCGGCGAGCTGATCGGACAGGATGTCGCCGAACAAATTGGTGGTGACGATGACGTCGAACTGCCAGGGATTCATGACGAGCTGCATCGCCGTGGCATCGACGATGCGATCGTCCATCTTGACCCTGCCCTCGTACTTCTTTGCAACCTCGTGACCGACCTCGAGAAAGATGCCGGTCAGCGCCTTCAGCACGTTGGCCTTGTGCACGACGGTCACCTTCTTGCGACCGTTCTTGAGCGCGTAGTCGAATGCGAATTCGATGATCTTGCGCGATCCTTCACGCGTATTGACCCCGGTCGAAATGGCGACCGCGTGCGGATCCTCCCCAATTGGAATATAGTGTTCGAAAGCGACATAGAGCCCGCCGAGGTTCTCGCGCACCAGCACGATATCGATTTCGTCGAATCGTCCTCCGGGAACCATGCTTCGAACCGGCCGCAAATTGGCGTAAAGGCCGAATTCTTCGCGCAGACGAACATTGATCGAGCGGAATCCTCCCCCCACCGGCGTCGTTAGCGGGCCCTTCAGGGCGAGCCGCGTACGTCGGATGCTGTCCAGCGTCGCCTGCGGCAGCGGATCACGGCTTTCCTCGATCGCGGCCAGGCCACCCTGCTGGATGTCCCATTCGAATGGAGAGCCGAGCGCTTCGAGAATGTCGACGGCCGATTTCACGATCTCGGGGCCGATACCATCGCCTGGAATGAGCGTAGCGGGCCGCTTCGGTTTGGATTGAGCAGGCATTACTATGTCCTCGAAGATGAGAGCCGCGGGGTTTTGTGAATGTCAGACATGCTGCCTTGCACTCAATGTACGGGGCTTGCGGCGGAGGTGGCGGGTAGCGTTTCCTGCTTGCTGATCCAAAGCACCGCGATGATCCCGGCGATTTGAAGCAAAGCCAGCGGTATCAAGGCCATGGGGAAGCTACCCGTCGCCTCCTTAATGACGCCGAGCAGCCACACCGCGCCAGAAGTGCCGATGTGCGACAGGGTATTGATGCCGGCAATTCCGGCCGCAGCAGTTGCCGGAGAGAGTGTCCCAGTCGCCAGGGCCCAGAATGGTCCCTTGATCGAATAATTACCGATCAAGACCACGCTCAGAATAGCAAGCGTCACGGGTAATGAGCTCGTGAGCATGGTCGCAAGCAGCGCCGTTGCGCATAACGCAAGTGGTATTGCGGTGTTTTGGGCATGGGCGTTCGACCTGTCCGAATATCTTCCCCAAAAGATCATCGCAACGGAGGCGATGCCAAATGGGATGGCATTCAGGAAGCCGGTCTCCATGTTGGACATCCCGAACGATTTCACGATCTGAGGCTGCCACAGCGACAACGCGTTGCTCGTGGCCGAGCTTCCCGCATAGATCAAACCGAGGATGAGCACATATTTGTTGGTCAGAATTTGCCACAGCGACATGTGGCCGACCTGCTTCGCCATCGATCGTTCCGACTGCAGGCGCGCGTCGAGCCAATTGCGCGCCTCCGGCTCGAGCCATTTTGCATCAGCGGGTTTGTTCGGAAGCCCGAAGAACGAGACCAGGCCGAGCAGGACGGCCGGAATGGCTTCAACGATGAAAAGCCATTGCCAACCACGAAGGCCGAGCACGCCATCCATCGCCAGCAAAGCGCCGGATATTGGCGATCCCAAAAAGCTCGATAGCGGTATCGCCACCATGAAAACCGCAACGATCCGTGCGCGATAGGCCGCCGGAAACCAGAAGGTCAGATACAGGATCACACCAGGAAAGAACCCGGCCTCCGCTGCACCCAACAAGAAGCGGCTCAGATAAAAAGTAATCGGCCCTACCGCGAAAGCGGAGAGAATACCGACTATCCCCCATGTGATCATAATGCGCGCGATCCAGATCCGCGCGCCAACTTTCTGCATCGCCAGATTACTGGGGACCTCGAAAAGAATGTAGGCGATATAGAACAGCGCCCCGCCCGCCCCGAAGGCAGCCTGCGTCAGGCCCAGATCCTTGTTCATTTGCAGGGCCGCAAACCCGGCATTGACGCGGTCAACGTATGAAATGAAATAGCACACCATGAAAAACGGAAGCAGGCGCCATGTAATGCGGCGCATGGTTTCCGCTTCGATCCTCGGTAGCGGCGCGGAATTCGTTGGCATGGCGTCCTCGTTTCGGGTTGACGATCAGGCAGCGAGTTGGCGCAGGACGTATTGAAAAAATTCCGCCGTTGCGGAAATATTCAAGCTCGTCGAGCGTATCGATGCGGCAGGTCAAGGGTATGATGGCCTTATTCGCACCATCGGACTCGCGGATCTCGATCGCGAGCTTCTGGAGATGCTGGGAAGGCCATTCTTTTCCGCTGCGGCAAGCGAATAGTAGGCGTAGCTCTTTGCACCGACGACAAGTGTCTGGCGTGCGCCGAAGCTGTTGAGATACTGCTTCATTATCAAGTCCCCCTTCGCTGGAATCGTCCGCCTCGCGCAGATCTGAAGCGGTCTATTTCTCCGATGCTGCAAAGGGATCGAGACCCGCTTTTTTCAGGGCCGGAGCAGCAGCAGCGGAAGCGAGGAAGGCAATCAGAGCCCGTCCGGCTTCCGGCTGACTGGCACCGGAGGTTATGCCTGCAGAAAAGATCGTGATTTTCTGGACGTCTGGCGGGAGCGGCCCGACAAGGTCGGCTCCAGCGATCGGCAGAAGTTCACTGATCTGTTGAAAGCCGAGTTCGGCGTCACCGCGTGCAACAACACTCGCGACCGGCTCCGCCGGAATCATTTTGGCCTTGTCCTTCATCTCGGCGGCGATCCCGAGACGCTTGAACAGCTCGGTGCCCACATAGACGCCGCTGGCGCTGTCGGAGTATGCAACTGACTTCGCGTTCAACAGTGCCTGCTTCAATGCGTCAGGAGTACCGATATCAGGCTTTGGCGTTCCGGCGCGTACCGCGATCCCGATTGGCGAGCGTACCAGGTCGACGCGGCTGGTTCTGACCGCCCTGCCCTGCTCGATCATCTCGCCAAGCGCGTCGCCGACCATGATGAGCACGTCCGCCGCCTCGCCGCGTGCCAGTCGCACGGGGATGGCGTTCTCCGTCGTTCCCATCGAGGGGCCATAGGCCGTGACGACCGTATTTCCCGTCGCGCGTTCAAATTGCGGTACGAGCTCCTTATAAGGCGTCGCCAAGCCTCCCGAGATCATGACCCTGACTTCGGACGCCTTGGCGATTCCAGCCGCGGCCGCCAAGACAATCAGCAAGCTTAGCGCAACTAGCCTGCGCACGACGATCGTCACGCTCATCGGCAATTTCCTTCGATGCAATTATTCGAGGACTGTGCTTGCTCGATGACGGTCGACGTCATCGAGCACTTTGGTGGTCACGTCCCTATCACCGTCTCGACCGAATTGGCGCCGGATAGCGCGCGTCGTTGTTGCGGCCTGTAAACGAGGTACGTCCCGGCCAGACCACAGAGCGCTGCCGCGCTCATCCAATATCCCGGCGACGCATTGTCACCAGTGGCAGCGATCAGCCAGGTGCAGATCGCTGCCGTAAACCCGCCGAACGTCGTTGCCAGACTATATGCGAGGGAGAATCCCGACGTTCGTACACCCACCGGCATGACTTCGGTCAATGCGACGATCATCGCGCCGTTGTAGCTGGCGTAGATGAAAGACAACCAAAGTAGGACCGTCAGCATCTTCGGGAACGTCAGGCCTGCGGCCAACCAGGAAAGCGCGGGATATGCAGTCAGAAATGCCAAAGTCGAAAAGGCGATGAGGATCGGCCGACGACCAATCCGATCGGACAACGAGCCCATGATGGGAAGCCAGATGAAGTTCGATATTCCCACGCAAATCGTCACGATCAGGCCATCGGCCGCGGTCAGCTTGAGGACCGATTTGCCGAATGTCGGCGTGTAGACGGTAATGAGGTAGAACGACACCGTGGTCATGATCACCATCATCATCCCGGCAAGCACAATGCTCCAGTTTGCGAGGATGGAGCGATAGATCTCGCGGGGTGTCGGATGATGCTTCCGCGCCAGGAATTCATCGGTTTCCTGCAGCGAGCGTCGAATGAAGAATACGAAAGGAACGATCAGGCAGCCGATGAAGAACGGAATACGCCAGCCCCAATCGTCAAGCTGCGCCGGTGCAAGCCATGCATTGAGAGCGAAACCCAGCGAGGCCGAGACGATGATCGCGACCTGTTGACTTGCCGATTGCCAGCTGGCGTAAAAACCCTTCTTTCCCGGTGTGGCCATTTCCGAGAGATAGACGGAAACCCCACCAAGCTCGACGCCAGCCGAGAAGCCTTGCAGCAGGCGTCCGATCAAGACGAGGATCGGGGCCAATATGCCAATGGTTGCGTAACTTGGCACGAACGCGATGAGCACCGTGCCGGCAGCCATGATCGACAGTGTAACGATCAGGCCTTGGCGCCGGCCGATCCGATCCACGTAGGCGCCGAGGATGATGGCGCCGAGCGGGCGCATCAGAAAGCCTGCGCCAAACGCAACGAAGGTCAGCAGCAGTGACGCGTATTCATTTTCGAGTGGGAAGAATGCCTTGGCGATGTACGACGCGTAGACGCCCGACAGAAAGAAGTCGAACATCTCAAGAAAGTTGCCACTGGTGACGCGGAGCACCATGCCAAGCTTCGACTGTCCGGTGGTAACCGTCATGCCGTCCTCCCTTTTATCGTTTATGTTTTTTTGTCTTGTTCACCCGTCTTGCAGGTGTTGCAAACTTGATCGCGGCCGGATTGACCGATACGCGAGGAGCGATCGTTCAAGCTACGATTGCTGCCTCATCGTATATCAGCTGCCTGTCACCAACCTGTCGCTGCCGCACTCCGCAAGAAAATCGGTTTGAAGACGACGCGCTTGATGAGCCGGCAGATATGGGGGGCTTCTCTCGGATGTTATTCCGTCTGAAATCCAGATCCCTGGATTTCTATCGATCCTGCAACGCGCGGCGCCACTCTTTGAGGAAGCTCGCTCGTTTCGATTGATCGAGATAGGTGAGCAATTCTGCACCAATATGGATCGGCTTGACTGCGCCGCTGCGATCCGCAGGTATCACGCCTTCCGCGCCGAGACCGAGGCGCACAGGACCGACTGACCGGGCCAGGAGAAATTTCTGGCCGCGTTCTGAAAGCAGGTAATCAAGAAACAATTTCGCGGATTCCGGGTGGGGCGCGGTGACGGGTATAAAGGCTATTCGCGACATCAAGGTGATGTAGTCGGCAGGAAACACGATTCCGATAGAGGCATCTTCCTTGGCCCGTTCGATCGCGTAAGACCCTATCATATTGTAGGCGAGCAGATGTTCGCCGGATGAAATCCGATCAAGCACCGTTCCGGTGGTCGAATAGAGCTTGATACCGGCGCTGCCAAACGCACGGACCAAATCCCACGTTGTCCTGGTGATTCCGGCATCGCGCGTGATGAACAGGAAACCGGTCCCGCTCTGCTCCGGGTCATAGGTTGCGATCTTACCTCGATAGATGTCAGGCTTTCGGCTTAGAAGGCTCTTCAGGTCAGTGCGGGTTCGGGGTACATCGGACTCCGCAACGAGGTTCTTGTTATAAACAATGACAATCGGCTCCGCCGTGATGGCATAGGCTTCGTCTTTCCAGATGGCCCAATCCGGGATATGCGCAATTTCCTTCGAGACATAGGGTTGAGCATAGCCGTCATTGACGAGCTTGATCTGCAGATCCATCGCGGAGCTCCAGACAATGTCTCCGGGTGCTGCACTGGAGGTCGAGGGATCCACGACTTGATTGTAGATATCGTTCGAGTTGATCTTTGTATGGACGATCTCGATGTCCGGATGACTTGCCCGGAAATCGGCAAGCAAGTCGGCGACGTCCGCGTCCTGGGTCGTCGATACGATGTTGAGTTGCTCTCGAGCTCCGGCGATAGCGGATGCTTGCCCTTTGAGAGGGCCGAGCTGTGCCTGCTCCGACATGGCAGGCCACGTCAGCAAGATCCCGACGCACAAGGCCAAGGCTTTGGCAGCCGACATCGTGACGTTTCCTCGTCCATGAGCCGCTTTGCGGACTTCAGTTGTTCAGGACCGCAGCCATTCGTACGGCAGCGCACAATCCGGCCTCAACTTGAGCTTTCACCATCACGCTTGGCAAGAGGAAAGCTCACGGAAACCCGCAGACCCCGGCCTTCCGGGCCAGGTGCAAGCACGATTTGGGCCCCGAGACGGTCCGACAAGGCTTTCACGATGGCCAGTCCAAGACCACTGCCTGCAGGGCCGTTCGCCATCGGAATCCGATAAAAACGCTCGAAGACGCGGGCCCGATGGGCCTCCGGAATTCCCGGACCGGTATCCTCGACTTCAATTCGCGCGGTCGTGGCGTCAACAACCGCGCGAACCAGGACCATCCCCCCGGGGCGGTTGTAGCGGATCGCATTGTCGATCAGGTTTGCCAGCAATTCGCCAATCAGGACCGTATTGCCGGCGATGACCGCGGGACAGTCGGATCGATCGAACTGGACGTCGATGTCGTTCGCGAAAGCCTGTGGGGCACGCTCCGACAGGACATTGAAGGCGACCTCATTCAGGTCAACGTTCTCCGCGGCCGGTTGCGCAATGTTCTGCTCGTCGGCCCGTGCCAGTGTCACGAGCTGCCCGAGCAGCCGTTCAAGGCGGTTGATGGCGTTATCGACCTCGTCGAGGGCAGATTGGCCCGCCGGCGTTTCCGACCCCAGGCGTCGCACCAGATCGAGATGCGTCCGCAGTATCGCCAATGGGGTTCGCATCTGATGCGAGGCATCGGCTGTGAATCGGCGCACCAGTCCGATGGCCAGATCCAGCCGCTGTAGCAGGGAATTTACCGCGAGCGCCGGTGCTAAAGCTTCCTGCGGCACCCGGGAAAGGTCGAGCGGACTGAGATTTGGACCGCCCTGAATACCGCGCGCGTCGATTTCTTGCTTGAGCTCGCCAAGCGGCCTCAGGCCTCGATCGACGGCGTACCAGCCGAGGCAAGCGATCAGGCTAATCAACCCGGCCTCGAGCATCGCCAGTCCGATCAGCATTTCACTTTCGACGACGCGGCGCGCCTGCACCGTTTCGGCCACTGCGACGAGGACCAGCCCCGGCCTGCCGTAGACCTGCCGCGCCTGCGCGCCGATACGAACCGTTTTGCCGCGATACGCGCCATCGCGATGGCCGGTTTCGCCAGCCTTCAATCGATCGAAGCCGGACAGTGGAAGATCCTTGTAACCGGTGATCAATTCGCCGAGGTAAGTCACGCTGTAATAGATGCTGTCGTGCGACTGGCTTTCCAGCATGCCGAGCGCAACCTGCGGCAAGTCGACCGTCAGTTCGCCATCTTCCACGCCGACGCGTTCGGCGATGGCGAGAACCGACCCATCGAGCAACCGGTCATGAACTGTCTGCACAACGCGCTGGATCAGCAACATACCGCCGATTCCAAGCACCATCGCCAATACAATGGCGGGCGCCACCAGATTGGTGAGGAGCGTTCGCCTCAACGACGGCCGCCAGGTGGCGATCACTGTACCTCCAGCAGATAGCCTAGCCCGCGGACGGTTCGGATTCGCGGCCCGTCAGGACCGAGTTTCTGGCGAACGCGACCAACATAGAGTTCCGCCGCGTTCGGCGCTACCGCCTCGTCGAAGCCAAATACCTCCGCGATCAGGCGCTCCTTGGAGACGACTTTGCCGGCGCGGGTCATCAGCACTTCCAGCACGGCAAACTCGCGCCGTCGCAATTCAAGCGGCCGGCCGCTCAGTGTAATCGTGCCCGCGGCGCGGTCGAACGCGAGCGGGCCACAGATCAAGGTTGGATTTGGAAGCCCCTGTCCCCTTCTCACGAGCGCACGAACGCGCGCATCAAATTCGGCGATATCAAATGGCTTGGAGAGATAATCGTCGGCGCCGAGATCGAGCCCGCTGACCTTATCGCCGGTCGCGTAACGGGCAGTCAGAATCATGACCGGAACGGTCGACCCGGCTTGCCGTATCTTGTGTAGGACTCCGAAACCCGACACGTTCGGCAAGTTGATGTCCAGGATGATGAGGCTGTAGGGTTCCAGCAAGGCGGTCTGCGCTGCCGAAGCCCCTTCAGACTCGATATCGACGGCGAACCCGGACAGCTTGAGCCGCTCGGCAAGGCCGCGCGCCATGGCGGCATCGTCCTCGACAATCAGAATCCTCACTGAACAAACCCTTGCGTTCGCACCATCCGTGCGCGGGAGACGTCACCGTGAGGCTAGAAGGACAGTATCGAAAGATCAAATCGGAGCTTCCTCGCGGATGTACGGCTCGCATCCTTCGGACACTTCGCCAGGAGAGGGCCGCGTGCTTCCCGGCATCCCCTCCCTCGACGGTTCGACTTTGCCAGGCCAGTCCCCATATCGTGTGGCAACACGTAACGATACAGCGAGCAGCTTTGATGGCCAGGAGACGCGTGAGGGAAACGGAAGCCGACGATCTCCCCCGCTATTTCGTCTGGGTGCGCGGTCTTGAGGGCCCCGAACCGCAGAAATGGATGGCGATGGATTTCGGCGTCGGTGACTGGAAACGGCCGCTCGTGCTCGCCTATCTCGAGCTACCTGAGGGCGAGCGACACTTGCCGTTGTCGGCGCTGGCCCGGCGATATCCGCCGCCGCGGGCAGAGGCTTCGTAGAGGGGCCATCCTGGACGGACGCGAGGATCTCGCCACCCCGTCAACCCAGGGCGAGCAACGCCGCATCACTGGCAGTACTGTTTTCCGCCATAGGTATGACATTTGCCGCCCTCGCTGCTGGCCGGAGCAGACGGCGCGCGCGGGCTCGGTTCGTGGCGGGACACCGCCTTTGGTTTCTGGGGCGACGGATCGGGACGCCGCTGGCACACGCCCTGGGCGTCCAGCACGAATTTGTTGTCACAGACGATCTGGACGCAGCGGTCGCCAACCGCCTTTTGCCCCCTCGCACAAACCAGCGGACAGACACGATCGGGCCGGCCGCGCACCGCATCGAGCGCGTCGAGGCTTGCGACCTTCACGTCGAATTTCGTACCGGCATATCTGTTGAAGCTGTCGAGCGCCTTTTGCGACGGTGCAGTCCAGGCGCCATCGGCCGCACCGGGATCGCAACCGACACGCTTCAGGTGCGCCTGGAGCAAGCGGGCGATGTCCGCAGGATCCATCGCTGGCACGCTAGTCGGCGCCACGGCGAGAGCAGCAGCGGGCGCGGCGGGCGGGGTCAGAGCGGCAAGCGTAGCCTGGCGCTCCTTCTCGCGCCGGTCTGCCTCGCGCTTCGCCGCCTCGATCTGTTGCTGCGCCTCCAGCGCGGCCTGCTTCATCGCCTGCTCGACCTGAAGGGCCGCGTCCTCCGCCTGCCGGCGCGCCTCCGCAACCTGCCGCCGGGCATCGTCGAGCTCGCGCTTGGCCTGGTCGGCGATGCGTTGGCGCTCCTTCTCCAGATCGCGCCGGGCCTGCTCGGAGATCTGCTGCGTGGCCCGTTCCGTCTCACGCGCCGCCTGCTCCTCGATCTGTTTCCTGAAATCGTCGCTCTTCTGCCGGACCTGCTGCTCGGCCTGCCGCTGTACGGCATCGGCGTTTTCGCTGATTTTTTCTGCGGCCTCGAGCTTGTCGAGCGCCGCATGCGCAAAGTTGGCATAGATGCCGGTGGCATGAACGGCGAGAAAGGAAAGCCAGGCCTGCTTGGTGCCGGCCTGCGCTGCAAGCTCATAATCCCGCCGGGCTCCCGCGTTCGGATCGATCGGCGGTGCAATCAGCGGCACCAGCGCCACGGTGTCGCCGCCGAGCGATCCGTAGACGAAGGGCTCCTGCCGCCGCCCCGTGCTCTTGAGCACCTCGTCGCGAACCCGGCCAAGCGTCAGGCGAAGGTCGAGGCCCGGTGTCGCCAAATGATTGAGGAGCGCGGTCGCAAACGGGCTGTGCGCACCGTCGCCGTCGCCGGCGACCGCGCCGGCCTTGGCGGCGAACGCAATCAGCGTATCCGCCGTGGCGGGCTCGATCTTGGCGAGGCCGCGGCCCATCGAACGCGTGGCGAAACTGCGTGTCATCCGCTCTGCAAACGGATTGTCGCGGCAGGCATCGAGGATGACGAGCCGCAGCCGCTTCGCCGGATTTATCGCCTGGAGAATCCGGTCCAGCGGGACCGCCTCGTCCTCGACGTCGAAATCGCTCTGCAGCCTGGCATCTGCCGGAATCAGGAAGTTCGCGCCGTTCACCTCGATGCCGTGACCGGCGTAATAGACCACGGCCATGTCGGAATCCGCGGCAACCGCAGCAAAATCGCGCACCGCCCGCCGCATCTCGATGACGCCGAGATCGCGGCGAAGCTCCACGATATCGAACCCCATCCGCTTGAACACGTCGCTGATGGCGGCGGCGTCGTTGTCGGGATTGGCCAGCCGCGCGACGCTCTGGTAGTTGGACACACCAAGGACCAGCGCCACTCGCTTGTCGGCCTGCGCGGTCGTCGCCGCTGCCAGCATCCACAACATCGACAGCGCAAGCCGGCAGACCAACCGGCTTGAACGCAACATCGGGACTGAAGGGCTCAATCGGATCATGATGCAGGCTTCGCTCCACGCGTCAGCAATGTGGCTGCAATCGATATGAGTACTATTTCGATAGCGGTCCGCCCTCGGGTCTGTGCCATCGATCACACATCAGGCCCGGCCGTCAGGCGAGACGGTTGCCGCCGCGCAGTGTCCTGCCGGGCGCCTCCCTGTTCGAAATGATAGTGGAAGGGGCATGGCATTGGGAAGCTGTCCAGCAACCTTCCGCAGATACTTGCCTCCCCGGGGCGCTTGAGCTTCTATGTCGGCATAAATCGCTTTTGCTTCGTTGGCCGCCAAGGGGTTTTCAGAATGATCCGTCCTTTCATGACAGTTGTATTGTCGATTGTAACCAGCGCCTCGTTGCTTCTTTCCGGCACTGCGAGCGCCGACAAGATGCGCCCGGGCTACAAGAGCTACGGAAACGCCCACGGCTTGAATGCCAACGCAGCTTGCCGTCGCCCGCATTTCAACATCTGCCAGGGTTGTAATGTCGTCATCCCGATGCGGGTCGCGCAAGACCGCGGTTGCGGGTTCAATTTCCAATCCCTGGGTCCGTTCGTGGGCCAGGACGTCGTCGTCTCTCCGGCGAACGGATCTACAGCCTGGTCAACTCGACGAAGGCTGTGTACCGGCCGAATTCCGGCTTTACCGGCAG
Source organism: Bradyrhizobium lupini (assembly GCF_040939785.1). Classification (NCBI taxonomy): domain Bacteria; kingdom Pseudomonadati; phylum Pseudomonadota; class Alphaproteobacteria; order Hyphomicrobiales; family Nitrobacteraceae; genus Bradyrhizobium; species Bradyrhizobium lupini. The sequence goes on along the minus strand of NZ_CP162553.1, from coordinate 4,408,467 downwards.
CGACCATTTCGAGAGCAGACTCTACTTCGAGGACGGCGCCGGCAAGCGCACGTTCCTGAATCTGAAAGTCAACGTCAACGTCGTTCCCAGCCTGTGAGCTGCCGAGGCACCGTGCTCTCGGCACCGGTCTCAATCACCCTCACAGCTGCCTCCGCATGAATCGGCTCCGCCGGACGGACGTGCGCGACCGCGCGGGCTCGGCTCCTGGCGCGATACCGCCTTTGGCTTCTGCGGCGGCGGATCGGGACGCCGCCGGCACACGCTCTGGGCATCCAGCACGTCATTGCCGTCGCAGACGATCTGGACGCAACGATCGCCTTCTGCCTTTTGTCCCTTGGCGCACACCAGCGGACAGACACGATCGGGCCGGCCGCGCACCGCATCGAGCGCATCGAGGCTGGCAACTTTGACGTCGAATCTGGTGCCGGCGTTTCGGTTGAAATTGTCGAGCGCCTTTTGCGACGGCGCCGTCCAGGCACCGTCGGTGGTCCCGGGATCGCAGCCGACGCGCTTCAGATGGGCTTGGAGCAGGCGTGCAATATCCGCCGGATCCATTGCCGGCACGACAACCGACGCAGGGGCAGGCGCAGCCGGCGGAGTTACCGCGGCGAGTGTGGCCTGTCGCTCCCGCTCGCGCTGTTCCTGTTCGCGCCTTGCGGCCTCGATCTGCTGCTGCGCGTCCAGCGCGGCCTGCTTCTTTGCCTGCTCGACCTGAAGGGCCGCATCCTCCGCCTGCCGGCGCGCCTCCGCAACCTGCCGCCGGGCATCGTCGAGCTCGCGCTTGGCCTGGTCGGCGATGCGTTGGCGCTCCTTCTCCAGATCGCGCCGGGCCTGTTCTGAGACCTGGAGCTTCGCCTGCTCGGCCTGGCGCGCAGCCTGCTCCCCGATCTGCTTCTTGACATCCTCGTTCTTCTGCCTGGCTTGCTGTTCGGCTTGCCGCCTCAGCAGGTCTGCCTTTTCACGGGCCTTCTCCGCCGCATCCAGCTTGTCGAGGGCCGCATGAGCAGACACAGCGTAGGGGCCGCTACCGTGAACGCCGAGAAACGAGGTCCACGCCTCCCTTGTGCCGATCTGCGCCGCAAATTCGTAGTCCCGCTGGGACTCCGCGTCCGGATCGACCTTTGGGGCAATCAGCGGCACCAGCGCCACGGTGTCGCCGCCGAGCGATCCGTAGACGAAGGGCTCCTGCCGCCGCCCCGTGCTCTTGAGCACCTCGTCGCGAACCCGGCCAAGCGTCAGGCGAAGGTCGAGGCCCGGTGTCGCCAAATGATTGAGGAGCGCGGTCGCAAACGGGCTGTGCGCACCGTCGCCGTCGCCGGCGACCGCGCCGGCCTTGGCGGCGAACGCAATCAGCGTATCCGCCGTGGCGGGCTCGATCTTGGCGAGGCCGCGGCCCATCGAACGCGTGGCGACACTGCGTGTCATCCGCTCTGCAAACGGATTGTCGCGGCAGGCATCGAGGATGACGAGCCGCAGCCGCTTCGCCGGATTTATCGCCTGGAGAATCCGGTCCAGCGGAACCGCCTCGTCCTCGACGTCGAAATCGCTCTGCAGCCTGGCATCTGCCGGAATCAGGAAATTCGCGCCGTTCACCTCGATGCCGTGACCGGCGTAATAGACCACGGCCATGTCGGAATCCGCGGCAACCGCAGCAAAATCGCGCACCGCCCGCCGCATCTCGATGACGCCGAGATCGCGGCGAAGCTCCACGATATCGAACCCCATCCGCTTGAACACGTCGCTGATGGCGGCGGCGTCGTTGTCAGGATTGGCCAGCCGCGCGACGCTCTGGTAGTTGGACACACCAAGGACCAGCGCCACTCGCTTGTCGGCCTGCGCGGTCGTCGCCGCTGCCAGCATCAGAGCAATCGCCAGCGCAACACGGCCGGCCAGACGCTGCAGGCGTGACATCGGAGCCGGGAGGATCAATCCGACCATGGTGCAGGCTTCAATCCGTCAAGGGCCCTAGGCTGGCTCCGGGATGATTTCGAGGGTCTTCTCCCGTAAGTCAACCCGTCTGTGGCCTATCTCACTTCCCGGTGCCGCCGTGGGCGTCAGGCCAAACCTCCGGCGACATGACTGCGGCCGACGAAGCTCGACGTGATCAAGGAGCCGTATCAGCAGTTCTACAAGAACAATGCCGGTACCGCGCGCATCTGGTGCAGCGACTGCCGGGCCCGCCCATGCCGCCGGACGAGCCAGTGCGACGAAGCAGTAGGCATCGCGTCGGGAACGCCAGACCGATGCCTTGCGACACCATGATTATGGGTGTCGCGGCGCCCGCACCGCGGCTAAACTTGGCCCTGCGCCGCGGGGGACACGCGGTGCAGGACGACGATGATCATGACCGAACAGGGCGAGACGGGTGAAGCCATCACCATCCTCCTCGTCGAGGACGACGCGCCGACCTGCTGGCGGCTCCAGGACGCGCTGGTCAAGGCCGGCTACGAGGTGCGAAGCGCCGGTACGCTGGGAGAGGCTCGTTCGGCGCTGAGCGCGGCTGTGCCGCGCGTGCTGCTCACCGATCTGCGGCTGCCCGACGGCCACGGCGTCGAGCTGATCCGCGAGACAAGGCAACGCTTTCCCGACACCGAGATCATGGTGATCTCGGCGCTCGGCGACGAAGAAAGTGTGATCTCCGCGATCACGGTTGGCGCCACCGGCTATCTCCTGAAGGATGCGTTCCCCACTGATATCGCCACCACCGTGCGCGATCTTGTCGCCGGCCATTCGCCGATCTCGGCCTCGATCGCCCGCTTCATCGTGCGCAGGACGCAAGGTTCCGCGCAGAATGCGGCCGAGCCTCCGCCGGGCCCCGCGCTCAACACCGCAAGGCTCACCCCACGCGAGATCGATATCCTCTGGGGCATTGCCAAAGGTTTCAGCTACGCCGAGATCGCAAGCCATCTCGGCCTGTCCCGGCAGACCGTGCCCGGCCACATCAAGAACATCTATCGCAAGCTCGAAGTGCACACCCGCAGCGAAGCGGTGTTCGAAGCGGTGCAGCAGGGCCTGATCAAGCTGTGAGCGAGATCGTGGCCAAGGCACCGGTCAAACCCGGGCGGCGCCGGCTGCTGGTCTCGCGTCTCGTGCCCTATCTGCTGCTGCAGGCGCTGATAGTGGTCGCGACCGTCCTCGGGCTGCGGCTGCTCCAGCCCAGCGACCCCGACGACTTTGCGCTGAGCGAATTCTCGCTGCGCGAGGACGGCGTGGCACGTCCCGTGACGCTGCCGCATTTCACGTCGTCACGCTATTCCCTGGCCGACCCGCCGCTCTACACCGGCGCCTTCACGTTCCGCCGCGGCGATGTCGCGTCGGGATGGTCGGTATTCCTGCCGCGCTTCAGCAACGCGGTGGAAGTCTCAATCAACGGCGTCGTCATCCTGGATTCCCGACGCGATGCCAACGCCAACCGGCCCGACCGCAACACTCCGCAGATCGGGGCGATCCCGTCCTCGCTGCTGCGCGAGGGCGCGAACGAGATCGCGGTACGGCTGTTGGTTTGGGGACCGCTCAAGGGCTTTCTCGACACCGTCTATGTCGGGCCGGATGCGGCCTTGCGGCCGGCCTACGAGACACGCACGCTGATGTTCGTCACGTTGCCCGTGGTGTTCTCCGCTTGGCAGTCGATCCTCGCCGTCATCCTGGCGATCATGTGGCTGATGCGCCGCCGCGAGCCGGTTTACGGCGTGCTGGCCGTGGCGATGGTACTCGGCGTAGTGCAGGCCTTTGCGCCGCCACCGGTGCCCCCCTCAACACGTCCCGGCTCGCCGCGGTATTGCTCGCGTCCGCACCGATCGAGAGCGCCCTGGTCGTCGTCTTCGGCGTGCTGTTCTTCGGCTGGCGCTGGCCGCGCTACGGCATGCTGCTGTTCGCGCCGGGGCTCGTCGTGTTCGGCGTCGGACTGATCGCCGGCCCGCCGCTGCCGCGCATTCTGTTTCTCCTGCTTGGCATTCCTACCGTCGGTCTCTGCCTGCTCCTGATGGCCTGCGTCACCGCTGCCGCGGTGGTGCGGCGGCAGGACGCGGCAAGCTTCACGCTCGGCTGCGCGGTGACCATTGTGCTGATCTGCTGGGTCCACGACATGCTGTCGGTGTTCGAGATCGTGACCGACGAGCGCATCTTCCTCTCGCGCCTGTCCTACTCGGCGATGCTGGTCGCGATCGGCGCCGGTTTGACCTGGCGGTTCGCGCGCGCGCTGAACCAGGTCGACAGCTTTGCCGACCAGCTCGTGACGCGCGTACGTGAGGCCGAGGAGCGGCTGAAGGCGAGCTTTGCCCGCGAGGAGGAGCGTGCAAGGGCAGCCGCGCTCGCCAATGAGCGCACGCGGCTGATGCGCGACCTGCATGACGGCCTCGGCGGCCAGCTCATCAGCATCGTGGCACTGTCCGAGCGCGGGCACGAGGGCGCGACCATCACCGACGCTGCCCGTGCGGCGCTGAAGGACCTCCGCCTCGTCATCGACTCCATGGACGACATCGGCGGCGACCTGATGCTCGCACTCGGCTCCTGGCGCGAGCGAGCGACCGCGCAATTGCGACCGCACGACATCGCGCTCGACTGGCACGTGGCCACGCCGCAGGGGCTGCCGCTGCATCCCGAGCTCAGGCCATGGCATGTCATCCAGATCGTGCGCATCCTCGACGAGGCCGTGACCAACGCGGTCAAGCACGCACAGGCCCGCCGCATCGCGGTCACCATCGAGACGGTCAACGAAGGTCAGGGGCCGTTCGGTGTGATCAAGGTCGCGGATGATGGCAAGGGCTTTGCGAACGGTTCTGCGCCGGTCGGCAGCGGCAGAGCCACCGACGCGGGCCAGACCGCGCGGGGGCTTCGCAACATGAGGAGCCGTGCCGCGCGCTGCGGGGCGATGCTCGATCTGAGCTCGGATTCCTCAGGCACGCGCGTGCGGCTGCAATTGCCGCAGATTTTCCCCGACAGCGGTGCCGCCGTCGGCTGAAAAGCCCCCTCTCCGAACGTGTGGGACGCGCGGAGAGAGGGACGGGCCGGATGATTTGCCTGCGGAAGACGGGGGTTCGTCCGCAATGCTCCTTCGCCCGAACTCTTTCGTCTTTCTCAGCGCACGCCGACGCGATTGACCGGACCACCGCGATTCATCGGCGTGCCCGCGCGCACGCCGACACCGGGCGCACCGACCCCGGGCGTCGCGACCGCGACTGCGGCGGCCGGCGCAGCGACCACTGCCGCTCTCGGCCGCACCACGCAGCCCTTGGGTATGCCGACCGTCTTGCAATAGACCACCGCCTGCGCCGGGCTCGTGCCCAGCGAGACCGTCGCCGCACCTGCCAGCGCCAAAATTGTCAGCCCGGCGCTCAGCGCTCCCGCTCTTTTCGACATCTTGCTCTCCTGCTTCCCGTTCGGCGGCCCGATGCAATCACCGGGTCTCGCGGCCGACGTGCAGCCTGAATGACAAAAGACGGCGCGCTGATACATGCCATGAAAATGGGGGTACGGCGGCGGGACGGGCTGGCCGATGCCATGAACATGGCATGGACCTGCGCCCGGCGCTCGCGAGATGGTCCGGCCCGCTTGATCCCAGGCGGGACCAACGACATTCCCAAGGAGGTGTTTTATGAAGATCTCGGTTCTTGCCGTGCTGCTGCTCGCCGCTACCGCCCAGACCGCCGCTGCGCAATCCGGTCCGACGCCGCAGGAGCAGATGACCTGCCGAAGCGACGCGAACAAATTCTGCGCCGAACATATCGGCAAGCCGCCACAGATGAATGCCTGCCTGCGCGAGAACAAGTCGAAGCTTTCGGACGGCTGCCGCAAGGTCGTGGAGTCACACGGCGGGTGAGTGCTCGCGTCCACAACACAAATCTCGGCGGCGTCAAAGCCGTCAGGCCATAGACGTCGATGCGCCGGTCATAGGTCGGGCGCGCGCACGACGGCGAGGATGGACGCTAATCGTCGTCGCCGAATAGCCTGATCTGCGGAAAGCCGCCGCGCGGCCTGCTCGGGACCTCGCGCGCATCGGCATCTTCGCGGATGTTGCGCGCGACGTCGTCCCAATCGGTGCGGTCGCGCATCCCACGCGGCTCGCGGAAATCGTAGTGGCGGCGCTCGGCCCAGCGCTCACGGCGCTCCGTCCGGCGCCGTTCAGACGTGGCGCGCTTGACGTCAGAATCCCTGGCCTTGGCATAGGCGTTGTCGGATGAGGATGACGGCTCTGTCGATGCTTGCCGCTCGGCAGGCTTTGCGACTTGCGGAGGCGACGCCGGTGGCGGTTTCGGGGGCTCCACCGCTGCCGCCTGCGAAGGCTGTTGCGCTGGCTGTTCAGCGTTGGCTTGAGTGGTCTGCGTGTCGGGCTTCACCGCTTCGGACTTTGCCTCAGGCTTGGACTCGGCCTTGGCGTCGGATTTGGCTTCGGCCTGCGCTGGCGCGGCGACCATGGCGCCGAAGGCTTGCGAGCCGGTGAGATATTGCAGGCGCTCGGATGGCGCTTCCGTCGTGGCGGGCTTGGCGTCAGCGCGCTGCGCGATCTTGCTGGTATCAGGCCCCTGCTTGGGCGAGACCGGATTCATGATATTGCCGGCGACAATGCCGCCGCCGAGACCAATGGCGATGGCTGCGACGATGGTTCCTGCACCGACGAAATAGGCTGTCGAGGCGCGCATTGGTCCACTCCCTCTTTGGAGCGGGCAACGCTTGTCAATTGCAGGATGTTCCCGATATAGCCGCAGTTCCGGAAGGAACTTGCGCGTCAGATCTGCTGCGCCACCTTCTCGAGCCCAATGATGCGGGCGAGCTTGCGCACTTCCTCTTTCTGGTCGTCACGCAGCTGGAACAGCAGCGGCATCGCGGCCGACTTCAACTGCTGGACCTCGTCGCAATTGGGATCGATCGGCACGCCCTGCACGTTCGGATTGGACAGCTTGTTTGCCGAGATCTTGCGGACAACGTTGCGCAGCGCGGTCTCGACCGACGGCCAGTAATATTCCTGCGACGACGACAACTTCAGACGGTCCCTGATGCCCGCAATCTGTACGTCGGACAACAGCGAATAGGATTTCTGCGGCTGCGGCTTGGCGACGACCTTCGGCTTGGCCGGGACTTCGACGGCAGGAATCTCTGCAGCGGCCGGAGCCTCGTTCACGCTCGCCTTGGGCATCGGGAAATCGGATGGCGTGGCGGCGGCAAACGCCTGACGCAGCGGCTCGGTCAGCACGGGCATTTGCGAGAGCTTGTCCGCCGGAACCTGAACCGGGTCGATGGCGGCCGAGGCTAGCGCCAGCGTCGGAACCAGACGGTCGGCCTTGGCGGCCCGATTGGTTGCAAGCAGCTTGGGCGCCGGCGCCTGCGTGATCATTTCGGCGCTGACGCTGGGCACGCTGTCGCGGCCGAGAATGGCGGTGGTGGCGGCGCCGAGGACGAGGAAGCAGGTCAGCACGACGATGGTGATGGCTTTCGACAAACGTCTCTCCGCAACCGGCTTCAAGTCCACGTGATCACTGCCCGCAAACTGGGCGAAAATTAAGGCTTAACCGTGCCATCGCGGCGGCAATCGCGCGGACTGCGGCGACATCATCTGGAAAGGTCAACAAAATCAAGCAGCTAGCGCCAGATCGTAAGCGTCCTGGATGTCGGCCACGATCTCCGAGGCCTCCCAGACTCCACGCGGCTCGACCGATTGCAGCGCCACCGTCCAATTGCCGCCCCGGCGGGTGCGGGGGACGCTGACGATGTCGAAGCGAACATTGCGGCACAGCGGGTGGCGGGCCAGCGCATGGGCCACGCGAACGCGAATTTCGTCCAGCGAAGCCGCCGTCTTGGCGTTGAGAAAGTCGAAGTCCATCGCCTGTCCCTCTCGGTCCTGATTGGCGCCTGAGGGGATTCTGGGCGATCGATGGTTAATCTGCCGTTAAGTGACCGCTTCTAAGGAGCGCTCGATTAACTGTGATGGAGGCGACGGGCCCTGTCGGTCTCCGGGTTTTACGGGGAGAGGCGGCCACCCGCCTCTCGATACTCCGCGACCGTCCGCGCGACGAGATCGTTGGCCTCCATCACTTCGGTTACACCCGATATCGAATGCCCGCCGCTCCAGATATCGCGCCAGCGCTCGGGGCGGCTCTCGCGCGCGTTGACGTCGATGTCCTTGCCGACGTCGATTGCACCGCGCGCCGGCAGATCGTCGGGGTCGAGACCGGCTGCCAGGATCGACGGCTTGAGCATGCTGGTCTGCAGGCCCGTGAACGCGGTGGTCAGCAAGATGTCGTCCGCGCTGCCGTCGACCAGCATTTGCTTGTGACGCTCATCCGCCATGCTCTCCCGCGTCGCGATGAACTTCGTACCCATGTAGCCGAGATCGCAACCGAGCACTTCGGCCGCGCGCAATGCGTGGCCGTCGCTGATGCCCCCCGCGAGCACGATGATGCCATCGTAGAACGCACGCACCGCGCGGACGAAGGCGAACGGGTTGAGCCAGCCGGTTTGCCCGCCCGCGCCGGCGGTAAGCAGCACGAGCCCGTCGGCACCTGCTTCCGCCGCGCGTTCGGCGTGGCGGATCGAGGCAACATCCGCAAGCACCAATGCGCCGACGTCGTGCAGCGGCTTGAGCACCGTCGTGGGCGAGCCGACCGAGGTGATGACGATCTCCGGCCTGTGGTGCAGCAACACGGCGAGATCCTGCTCCAGCCGTGCATTGGAGCGGTGCACGATCAGGTTTGGGCAAAGCGGCGCGGCCTTTCGGCCGGTTTGATCTTCATGCCGCCGCAGCCGCGCTTCGATGTCGGTGAGCCATTCATCGAGTTGTTCGGTGCTACGGCAATTCGCGGTGGGGAAGCTGCCGATCACGCCGTTGCGGCAGGCCGCGACCATGAGCTCGACGCCCGAGACCAGAAACATCGGCGCGGCAATCAGCGGCAGGGCGAGACGACCGTGGAAATGTTGCAGCCGATCTGACGTCACGCGTGCCTCCCTCGCGCGGGCTTAGTCGTTCCATCCCGCATTCCCTGTGCTAGCGTCGCGGTAAACATTGGCACGCCGGAAGCCGATAACAAAGCAGCGAGGAAACATATGTCCGATCCGCTCCATGCATCGTCCCCGACTTGCGCGCAGGCGCTGCGGGCGCTGTCGCGCTATCCGGGCCGAACCGCGTTCGCGTGGCCCGGCGGATCGCTGAGCTATCAGGGCACCATCGACCTGATCGGGCGCATCCAGGGCGTGTTCATGCGGCTTGGATTGCAGCCCGGCGCGCGGGTCGCCTTCCTCACCGCGAACCGCGCCGACACCTGGTGCGCCGGCGTTGCCGCGCAATTGTCGCGGCTCTGCGTCACCTGGCTGCATCCTTTGGGATCGCCGGGAGACCAGATGTTCCAGCTCGAGGATTCCGAGGCCGAGGTGCTGGTGGTCGATGCGGCCGCCTTCCACGATCGCGGCGGCGAGCTCGCCGCGCAGGCGACCTGGCTCAAGGCGGTGTTCACCACGGGACCGGCCAACTATGGCGTCGATCTCTTGCAGGCGATCGAGATCGAAGGCCATGCCAGCGCGCATTGCCTCGCCCGACCCGACGACCTCTCCACGCTGAATTACACCGGTGGCACCACCGGCAAATCCAAGGGCGCGTTGCGCTACCACCGCGAAAATGCCGGAGCCGCGGCCGCGATCCTCGCCGACTTCGAGATTCCCGATGGCGCGCGCTACCTCGCGGTGGCACCGATCAGCCATGTCGCCGGCACGAAAGTGCTACCGACCTTGATGCGGGGCGGCACCGTGCACATGCTGAAGGGTTTCGATCCCGAGGCGGTGCTGGGGACTATCGCACGCGAGCGCATCAACTTCACGCTGTTCGTGCCGACCATGGTCTATGTGCTGCTCGATCATCCCGCATTGAGCAGGACCGACCTCTCCTCGCTCGAGCTGGTGCTCTACGGCGCCTCCGCGATGTCGCCGAGCCGGCTGGTCGAGGGCATCGAACGGATCGGGCCGGTGTTCTCGCAGCTCTACGGCCAGACCGAATGCTACCCAATCTCGGTGCTGCGCAAGGCGGATCACGATCCCAAAACGCCCGAACTGTTCCTGTCCTGTGGCTTCCCGATCGCGGCGTGCGAGGTCAAGATCCTCGACGACAACGACCAGGAGGTGAAGACGGGCGAGGCCGGCGAAATCTGCGTGCGCGCTCCGCATGCGATGGCGGAGTACTGGAAGCGGCCCGACACCACCGCCGAGACGCTCAAGAACGGCTGGGTGCACACCGGCGACATCGCTCGTAAGGACGATCGCGGCTACATGTTCATCCTCGACCGCAAGAAGGACATGATCGTCTCCGGCGGCTTCAACATCTTTCCGCGGGAAATCGAAGACGTGCTGTCACAGCACGCCGATGTGGCCATGGTTGCGGTCGTCGGCATCCCCGACGAGAAATGGGGCGAGGCCGTGACCGCTGTCGTCGTCCTGCGCGAAGGCGCAAAACCTGACGCCGATGAACTGATCAATCTGGTGAAGACGCGAAAAGGCTCGGCTCATGCACCGAAGCAGATCCAGTTCGTCAAGCAACTCCCGATGACCGGCGTCGGCAAGGTCGACAAGAAGATGCTGCGCGCGAGCTTTTGGAGCGGGCGGGGCCGGATGGTGGGATAGATAAGGTGCCTCACCGCTTCTCGATCACCAGGCTTTGCACGGCTCGGCCGAAATAGCCCTGCCGGTCGGCGAGCCGCGACATCGCAAGCCCGGCACCATCGGGGCCGATCCAGGAATCACCGTCGAGCAGGATCCATTCGCCGACCGGCTGGCGCGCAAAGCTCACGGTGAGGTCAGCGTTGATGTAGGTCCAGGCGCGGAAATCGAGCGACGAGGCGGTGCCGTTGGAAAAATCGGCCGCGACCACGGCGCGCATCGCCTGGGAGAGCGGTTCGCCCGCGATCAGGGGATGGTCGACGCGAAACCAGATCGCGCCGGCGCCGGCTTGCCCGAAGCGGCCGCGCGCAGCGCGCATCGAGACTGAACGTACGAACGGGCTGGTAGCGGCATGACCGTCCTCGAGCAGCGAGTCCTCCGGCGACGGCAGCGTAACCGGCAGCGCCTTGACGTGCTCGGGCAGCGTCAGTGCATGGCGCTTGATCTTGAGCACGGTGGCGCCGACCACCTGGACGCCGTCGGCGAGCAGCTTGACTCCGCAGAGCTGGATCTTGCGGCCCTCGCGCAAGATCTCGGTCGCGATCGTGAGTGGTGCCACCGGCACCGGGCGCATCAGGTCGATGGTGACGCGCGCGATGTCCATTGCAACTGGCGTCGGAATGCGCTCAGCCGCCCACGTCACCAGCGCGGCCGGCGCCGAACCGTGCTGCATACGCCGGTCCCACGGGCCCGCGGCATCCGGGCTGGTGACGACGCTGTCGCCGTCGACGCGGTAGATGGGGGGCATCGTTTCTCCGTGATGCACATTCGGTGCTGAGCAAAAGCTGTCGTCCCGGCGAAGTTCACAACGGCGGATCGACCGCCTCGTCGTATTCCTTCTTGAAGCGCGCGATCATTTCGGCGGCTGGCACGATGCCGTCGATGCTGCCGACGCCCTGGCCTGAACCCCAGATTTCCTTCCAGGCTTTTGGCTTGGCGCGCTCGCCGGAGGCGTCGGTGCCGAAGTTCATCTTGGAAGGATCGGACGTCGGCAGGTTTTCCGGATCCATGCCGGCGGCGAGAATCGACGGCTTCAGATAGTTGCCGTGCACGCCGGTGAACAGGTTGGAATAGATAATGTCGTCGGCCGTCGCGCCGGCGATCATCTCCTTGTACTTCTCGACGGCATTGGCTTCCTTGGTGGCGATGAAGGCCGAGCCGATATAGGCAAAGTCGGCGCCGAGAATGCGCGCGGCGCGGATCGCCTTGCCGTTGCCGATCGCGCCGGACAGCGCGATCGGGCCGTCGAACCATTTTCGTGTCTCGGCAACGAACGCCAATGGCGAGATCGTGCCGGCATGGCCGCCGGCGCCCGCCGCGACCAGGATCAGGCCGTCGGCGCCCTTCTCGATCGCCTTGTGCGCAAACTTCTGGTTGATCACATCGTGGAAAACGATGCCGCCCCAGCCGTGCACGGCCTGATTGAGCTCCTCGCGCGCGCCGAGCGACGAGATAATCATCGGCACCTTGTACTTAGCGCAGAGCTGCATGTCGTGGTCGAGCCGGTTGTTTGACTTGTGCACGATCTGGTTGACCGCAAACGGCGCCGACGGCTTGTCGGGATGCGCGCGATCATAGGCCGCGAGCTCTTCGGTGATGCGCGCCAGCCACTCGTCAAGCAGCTCCGGCGGCCGCGCGTTCAGCGACGGAAACGAGCCGACCACGCCCGCCTTGCACTGCGCGATCACGAGATCGGGCACCGAGATGATGAAGAGCGGCGAACCGATCACGGGGATCGACAGGCGTCCCTTGAACAAGGCAGGCATGGACATTGCGAGACGATCCTCTGTTGGCGGTCACATCGAAGTTGGGAGCCATACCAACAAGGCAATCTTTCCACTGTCAAGTATTGCGTTTTAGCGCCGTGGAGGGACGCCGTTACCGCAATTCCAAGCCGCGGAATTCAGCGCGGACCGACGACATCACGCAAGCAAATCCGGATTGATCAGCCGCTCGAACGAGAACATCTCGTCCCATTTCTCCTGGGTCAGCAGCTTGCGCTCGACGACGACGATCTGATGCAGCGACTTGCCGCTCTTGTAGCCCTCGCGCGCGATCTCGGCGCAGTCCTTGTAGCCGAGCAGCGGCTTCAGCACCGTGACGATACCGAGCGAATTCAGCACCATGTTGCGGGTGTGCTCCTCGTTGGCAGTGATGCCGACGACGCAATTCTCACGCAGGCTGTTGACCGCGCGCTCCATGGTGCGGATCGAGAAGAACAGCGCGAACGAGATCACCGGCTCCATCACATTGAGCTGGAGCTGACCCGCGGACGCCGCGAGCGTCACGGTGGTGTCGAGCCCGATCACGAGGAAGCTGGTCTGGTTGACGACCTCGGGGATGACAGGATTGACCTTGCCGGGCATGATCGAGGAGCCCGGCTGAAGCTGCGGCAGGTTGATCTCGTTGAAGCCGGCACGCGGGCCCGAGGCGAGCAGGCGGATGTCGTTGCAGATCTTGGTCAGCTTGCTCGCGGTGCGCTTGAGCACGCCGGAGAGTTGCACATAGGCGCCTGTATCCGACGTCGCCTCCACGAGATCGCCTGCTAGGATGAAGTCGACGCCGGTGAGCGCGCTCAGATGCCGGACCGCGAGCTTGGGATAGCCGTGCGCCGCGGTGACGGAGGTGCCGATCGCGGTGGCGCCGAGATTGATCTCGCGCAGCAGCGCGCGGGCCTCGGAGATTCGATCGACCTCCTCGCCCATGGTGGTGCCCCAGCCGCGGAATTCGGCGCCGAGCGACATCGGCACCGCGTCCTGCAAATGGGTGCGGCCCATCTTCAGCACGCGCTCGAACTCCCTGCCCTTGGCGAAGAACGCCTCCTGGAGCTGACGCAGCGCCGTCATGTAGCTCTCGAGCCGCAGGATCAGCGCCAGCCGAAAGGCGGTCGGATAGGTGTCGTTGGTGGACTGGCCGTAATTGACGTGATCGTTGGGGCTGACGTGCTGGTAGTCGCCCTTGGCAAAGCCGAGCGATTCCAGCGCGAGATTGGCGATCACCTCGTTGGCGTTCATGTTGGTGGAGGTGCCGGCCCCGCCCTGGATGAAGTCGGTGACGAACTGGTCCATCATATCGCCGGCGATGACGCGATCGCAGCCCACGATGATGGCTTCCGCGACTTTGGTGTCCACCGCGCCGAGATCGCGGTTGGCCATGGCGGCGGCCTTCTTGACGTAACCAAGCGCCTTCACGAAGTAAGGCTCCTGGTTCATCGGAATGCCGGTGATGTGGAAGTTCTCCTTCCCGCGGATGGTCTGGACGCCGTAATAGATGTCGTCGGCGATCTCACGCTGTCCGAGGAAGTCCTGCTCCGTGCGGCTCATGGGCGCTCCTTGCTTGCTCGCGCGACGTCCTCAGTTCTGGCACAGCGCGCTGGTGACGAAGGTATCAGTGCGGCAGTCATCCGGTTTGCGTTGCCTGCCCGGGATCAGAACCTTGGCCGAGCACTTTTCCGCGGAGTCGGCATTCAGGCTCTTGCCTTCCGTGTAGCCCTTGCTCTGGCAGAGTTTGTCGGCGGCGAGCTTGCAGTCGGGCGCGCCGTTCGACGAGGCCGGACAGGCCACGCGTCCCGACACCATGATCGACGGCTTCGCCAGGCGCGACAAATCGTTCATGGTCTCGCTCGGGCTTTTGATCGGCGGCAGGATCGAGGGCAGCTTTTCGAACAGCTTGCCCATTTCGTTGATCAGCCCGGGGTTTTCCTCGTGCGCCGGCGGCGACGAAGGAGCTGTCGAGGGCGCCGGTGCGGCCTGCGGTCCTTGCTCCTGCAAGCCGAGCGCCGGCGGTGCGGATTGCGGCCATCCGGTACCGCCGGCAGCGAGCAGGACCGAAAGCGCCGCAAATGTCAGCGTGCCCAGTCGCAGGACCGGATTGCCGGATCGAAGCATCATGGCGGCAACCGTAGCCGAACGAGGCGCGGTGGCAAAGCGCCTTGGGCGTTAGATCAATTTGATTGCGACGACAAAGCCGAGCACGAGCACCGCGGCGCCGATTGCCACCACCAATCCGAGATGCTTCTCGATCTTGATCCGGATCCAGTCGCCGTAGCGGTTTAGCAGGATCGCCACGATAAAGAAGCGCCCGCCACGCGCCACGATCGAGCACAGGATGAAGAGCCCGAGATTGTAGCCGGCAAAGCCGGACGTGATGGTCACGAGCTTGTAGGGGATCGGCGTGAGGCCCTTGAGCAGGATGATCACGGCGCCCCATTCGGCATAGGAGGCGCGGAAGGCGTCGACCTTGCCGCCGAGGCCATAGACTTCGATCAGCCAATGGCCAACCGAGTCGAAGAGCAGCGCACCGATAGCGTAGCCCAGAAGGCCACCCAGCACCGACGTCGCAGTGCAGATCGCCGCATAGACCCAGGCGCGTTGCGGGCGCGCCAGTGACATCGGGATCAGCATCACGTCCGGCGGGACGGGAAAGAAGGAGCTTTCAGCGAAAGCCACGGCGCCCATGATCCAGAGCGCGTAAGGCTTGTGAGCGGCGTCGATGCACCAGTCGTAAATACGTTTCAGCATGGCGCCGCGATGAAGCACCATGGGACGGATTTGTCCATGCCGAGATGGGACCGATTTGTGCCAATACTAGTGGCGCTTGCGCGCGGTGCGGCCTTCCAGCGCGACGATTGGCCGCCTGGCGGCGACACGCGGTGACGCAACTTTGGGCAGTTTCATAGCCGACTTCGGCAGTTTCTCGGCGATGCCGAGCATGTCTTCACGCCGCGTCATCTCGCGCCAGACGTCCTCGGGGCGCACGCCGGCCGAGGCCCAGAGCACGGTCAGATTGTAGAGTAGATCTGCGCTTTCCCGGATCACGGCTTCGCTATCGCCGTTGACCGCGTCGATGACGACCTCGATGGCCTCTTCAGCCAGCTTCTTCGCCATTTTTGACGGGCCGCGCTGAAACAGCCGCGCTGTGCGCGATGTTGCCGGATCAAGGTCCCTGGCCGCGAGCACAGCCAGATATAGCCGCTCAAGCAGAATCACTCATGTACGCGACGCTACTCTAAACCCATGGCCAGCGCGTTAACGCGCGATAGTAGAGCCCAAAAAGGGGCCGCCGCGGCAAGCACGACGGCCCGTTTGTGGTCAACCTTTTGTTGTGGCCAAAACTAGTAGCAGTTGGTGCGGTGGCCTTGGCCGCAGAGCTCCGACGGAGCCGTGCCGCCGTAACGCTGATACTGGTAGTTCGGGCCGGGTCCGTAATACGGGCCGTCGCCGTAATAGGCAGGGCCGCTGTAATAGGCGGGGCCGCCATAATAGGGGCCATCGTCATAGGCGTAGGCGTTGCGGGTCGCGGCGATCGCAAGACCGGTGCCGACGATGCCGGCAAACGCTGCAGCAGCCGCCGCGCCACCGCCGCCACCATGCCAATGACGGCCGCCCGCGTAGGAAGCGGTCGGGGTTATTGCGGTCAGCGCCAGCACCGCGGCGGTAGCGAGAACGGCCTTACGGCCGGCAAATCCTGAAAATCTGTCAAACATGTCCTGGACCCTCCTTGGGACCTCGAATGGTGCCTGATGACAGGCTCGTGTCTCTCAAACACCCGCATCCCATGTTGGGTTCCCCAACCCCAACACAAGCTGAACGGGGTTGCGTGATCGTGACGCAACCGCCGCTCATCCGCCGTTCATGTTGGCGCGAACAAGCTTGTCGCCAGCCGGCGCTCCGAGCGTCACCAAGCCATAACAACACCGGACCGGCGCGACTGATGTTCGAATTCACGACAATTGCTCTTCGCGGTCTGCTGGCCGCTGCAATCTCGCTTGCGGTGCTGACTGCGCGCGATGCTACCGCGGCCGAGACCGTCGTGCCCTCCATTGCGATCCACTTCACCTTCGACCGCCCGATCGATGCGAGCATGGCGCCGTTCTTCCTTGCCGCCAAGGACGGCAGCTTCGGCGCCGAACGTCTCAACGTCTCCTTCAGCAGCGCGGCCGGATCGCCGGAGGCGCTTGCGCGCGTCGCCAAGGGCAACAGCGAGCTCGCGCTCGTCGACATCAACGAGCTGATCCGCTTCCGCGACAAGGATGCGACCCCGGTCAAGGCGGTATTCGTGCTGTTCAACCGCGCGCCCTACGCGATCGTCGCCCGCAGGAGCCGCGGCATCCACCTCCTGCCCGACCTGGACGGCAAAACCGTCGGCGTTGCCGATAGCGATCTGTCGATGCGGCTGTGGCCGGCGCTGGCGCAGCAGAACGGCATCGACACGGCTCACGTGAAATTCCACAAGATCAGCGCCGCGGTGCGCGAGCCGATCCTCTCCGCGGGACAGGTCGATGCCGTCGCCGGCTTCAGCTATCTCTCGGCAGTGAACCTGCGCGACCGCGGCGTGCCAGGCGGCGATCTCGTCGCGCTTCGCTATGCCGATTATGGTTGCGAGGCCTATGGCTTTGCCGTCGTGGTCAACCCGGCTTTCGCCGCGGCCAAGCCGGACACCGTGAAGGGATTCGTCCGCGCATTGATCGCCGGCATCAACGCGACCGTCAAGGACCCGGCGCGTGCGGCGGACGAAGCCGCGAGCCGCATCGACGGCGGCGATCGCGATCTTGAGCTGGAGCGGCTGCGCACTGTCCTCGTCGACAACATCCTGACGGACGAGGTCCGTCGCAACGGCCTCGGCGACATCGACCCGGCGCGCATGGATCGCGCGATCGACCAGATCGGGCAGGATTTCAAATTCCGCAACCGGCCGGCGGCGGGCGACATCTTCGACAGCGGGTTCTTGCCGCCAGTTGCAGGGCGGTTGATCAACTGAGCAAAACCGACAGCTTCCGCTATATCTCACGGGCGATCCCTGATTAGAGTATGCGCTCACTCCGTTCCAGCCGCCCGAGCTCCTCGCCCATGCCCATTCTCCGCCTCTACACCCGCGTTCTCGAGCTGCTCGGTAAGGAGGCACGGCTGGGCTGGCTGCTTGCGGTCGTCAATCTCCTGCTTGCGGGCTCGCAATTCGCCGAACCGGTGCTGTTCGGCCGGATCGTCGATGTGCTCTCCGGCAAGACGGTCGCAGGCTCCAACTCGGCCTGGCCGTTCCTGGTTGCATGGGTCGCGTTCGGACTGTTCACCATCGTCTGCAGCGCGGTCGTAGCGTTGCAGGCCGACCGGCTCTCCCACCGCCAGCGGCAGGCGGTCCTGACGGACTATTTCGAGCACATCCTGCAGCTGCCTCTGACCTTCCATTCGGGCACCCATTCGGGCCGGTTGATGAAGGTGATGCTGAACGGCACAGATGCGCTGTGGCGGTTATGGGTCGGCTTCTTTCGAGAGCATTTTGCCGCGATCCTCTCGGTCGTGGTGCTGCTGCCGCTATCGCTCTACCTGAACTGGCGGCTTGCAATCCTGCTGTTCGTGCTCTGCATCGTCTTCACCGCGCTGACCACCTTCGTGGTGCGCAGAACCTTCGGCATGCAGATGGAGGTGGAGGAGCACTACAGCGAGCTCTCCGCGCGCGCGTCCGACGCCCTTGGCAACGTCGCGCTGGTGCAGAGTTTCGTCCGCGTCGAATCCGAGGTGAAGGGCCTGCGCTCCGTCGCCGACGAGTTGCTAGCGGCGCAAATGCCGGTGCTGTCGTGGTGGGCACTCGTCACCGTCATCACGCGCGCCTCCACCACGATCACCGTGCTCGCGATCTTCACTTTCGGCATCGCGCTGCACGACCAGGGGCTGACCTCTGTCGGCGAGATCGTCATGTTCGTGAGCTTCGCGACGCTTCTGATCCAGAAGCTGGAGCAGGTCGTGAGCTTCATCAACAACGTGTTCATGGAAGCCCCGCGCCTGCGCGAGTTCTTCAACGTGCTCGATGCGGTTCCTGCGGTGCACGACCGGCACGACGCGATCGATGCGGGTCGGCTCTCCGGCCTCGTTGAATTCAACGACGTCACCTTCTCCTATGACGGCAAGCGGCCGGCGGTCGAGGACCTCTCCTTCACCGCGCTTCCCGGCCAGACCATCGCACTGGTCGGCGCGACGGGCGCCGGCAAGTCGACGGCGATTGCGCTGCTGCATCGCGCCTTCGATCCGCAGTCCGGCTTCATCAGGATCGACGGCATGGACGTGCGCGGGGTGACGCTGACATCGCTGCGGCGGAACATCGGCGTGGTCTTTCAGGAGGCGCTGCTGTTCAACCGCTCGATCGCGGAGAATTTGCGCGTCGGCAAGCCGGACGCCACCGAGGCCGAGATGCGCAAGGCGGCGGAGCGCGCACAGGCGCTCGAATTCATCGAGCGCAGCGGCGGCTTCGAGACCAATGCCGGCGAGCGGGGCCGGATGCTGTCGGGTGGTGAGCGCCAGCGGCTGTCGATCGCACGTGCACTGCTGAAGGATCCGCCGATCCTGATCCTGGACGAGGCGACGAGCGCACTCGACGCCGTCACCGAGGCCAAGGTGAATACCGCTCTCGACGAAGTGATGAAGGGCCGCACCACCTTCGTGATCGCCCACCGTCTCTCCACCATCCGCAATGCCACGCGTATCCTGGTGTTCGAGAACGGGCGCGTGATCGAAAGCGGAACTTTCGATGAACTCGTGGCCAAAGGCGGCCATTTCGCCGACCTCGCCAGGGCTCAATTCATGATTCAGGAGAACGCACGGGCCAGCGTGACAGCGGCTGAGGCTGCCGCGACGGCCGCCAAGTCGCCTTAACAAGCCGCCTTGGCAAGTCCCCATCGTATCGTCGAAATTCGGCCCATTTCATTGCGGAATACCCCGCTGATGCCCCTATTCCCGACGCACCAGCCGGTATAGGTTTGCGGCGCCGCAAGCGGCGGCGCTGGATTTCAGAACCGAACATCAGATCACGAGAGCCGACCGGAACCGGCGGGTCTCCAAGGACCGAATCGGATAGTGCACGCTCTTCGCCCGCTGCTTCGTCAATCCCTGTTCAACCTGTTCGCCGCGGCACTCGCGTGTGCCGCGTTGCTCGCGCCGCGCGCGGCGAGCGCCGAAGCGCTGCTCCTGATCGAGGCCGATAGCGGCAAGGTGCTGCAGGCGGAGAACGCGACCATTCCTTGGTATCCGGCTTCCGTCACCAAGATCATGACCGCCTATGTGACGCTGAAGGCGGTCAAGGACGGCAAGCTCACACTCGACACACTGCTCACGGTTTCGCCGACGGCAGCCTCGCAGTCGCCCTCGAAGATGGGCTTTCGCCCGGGAACGCAGCTTACCGTCGACAACGCGCTCAAGATGATGATGGTGAAATCGGCGAACGACATGGCCGTCGTGCTCGCCGAAGGCGTTGGCGGTTCGATCGATGGTTTCTCGGCGCTGATGAACGACACGGCGCAGAAGCTCGGCATGACGCAGACGAGCTACGTCAATCCGAACGGCCTGCCCGCCGACGGACAGATCACCTCCGCGCGGGATCTTGGCATTCTCGCGCGCTCGTTCCTGCGCGACCTGCCCGAGTACGAGTATTTCGTGCACATTCCGGCAATCCGCTTCGGCAAGCGCGTCACCGGCAATTTCAACAAGCTGATCGGCCGCTATCCCGGCGCCGACGGTTTCAAGACCGGCTTCATCTGCGCCTCCGGCTACAATCTCGTCGCGTCGGCCACCCGCAACGGCCGCCGGCTGATCGCCGTCGTGCTGGGCGCCAACTCCGGGACCGCGCGCGCGGTGAAGGCGGCGCAGCTGCTGGAGCGCGGCTTCTCGCAAGATAATCTCACCTGGCTCCGCCCCTCGCTCGGCACCGTCGACAAGCTGGTGCCGGTCGACGCCTCGCCGCCGAACCTGCGTGACGACATGTGCGGCGGCCATCGCAAGCGGCCGGCCAGCGACGATGACGACGCGCTGATCGCGGCCAATGGCGGCACGTCCGGGTCCGCCTCGGCCACCGGCGGCGAAGCCCAAGTCACCTTCTTCACGGCCGGGCTTCAGCCGCCTCTGATGAAGGCCTCCGAGCTGATGGCCTCGGCCCCGGCGGCGGCCGAGCCCGTGCTGGTGTATACCGGTCCGACCCGCACCGGGACCGCCCTGATCGCGGCGGTCGCGGCCGATGCCGACCAGCAGGCCACGCCAAAGCCGCGTGGCAAGAAGTCGCGCGTCGCCAAAAAGCCCGACGCGGCAGACAAGCCGAAGGATGCCAAGACGGCGGCGGCGAAGCCCGATGCCAAGACGGCGGCGGCCGCAAAGCCGGCCGACGGCAAGTCCGCAGCTAAGCCGGCCGGTACCAAGCATGCCGCAGCCAAGCCCGATGCGGTGGCAAAGCCTGCGGTGGGCGGCGAGGCGGCCAAGCCCGCCAAGCCCAAGGCCGCGACCAAGCCCGCCAAGCCCGCCAACAACAGTTAACAGCCGACGCGAGGCGAGACCGCGCCGCACTTCGCAGTTGCGGCAGCGCCATTTGCAAGGATTCCGGTAGCCACTCCCTGACGTTTGTCCTAAGCCTCGACCGCTTGCCACCCGTTCCGGCAGGCTCGATACTGACGGCAACGAGGCAAGCCCGAGACACAACGGGCTCTGGTCAATGAGGGGAGTTTCCATGGAGCGCATCTGGCTTAAGCAATATCCGCCCGGCGTCCCCGCCGATATCGAGCCGACGCAATATTCATCGCTGGTCGACCTCCTGGAGGAGAGCTTCGCCAAGTTCGCCGACCGCAAGGCGTTCATCTGCATGGACAAGTCGATCAGCTATCGCGACCTCGACCAGATGTCGCTGGCGATGGCGTCCTATCTGCAAGGGCGCGGCCTGCAACGCGGCGCCCGCGTCGCGATCATGATGCCGAACGTGCTGCAATATCCGGTCGCGACCGCAGCCGTGCTGCGCGCCGGTTTCGCGGTGGTCAATGTCAATCCGCTCTACACGCCGCGCGAGCTCGAGCACCAGCTCAAGGATTCCGGCGCCGAAGCCATCATCGTGCTCGAGAACTTCGCCCACACCGTCGAGCAGGTGATCGCGAAGACGCAAGTCAAGCACGTCATCGTCGGCAGCATGGGCGACCTGCTCGGCTTCAAGGGAGTGATCGTCAATCTGGTCGTCCGCCGCGTCAAGAAGATGGTGCCGGCATGGTCGCTGCCGGGCGCGGTCTCCTTCAACGACGCGATCTCCGCCGGCCGCTCTCTGGCCTTCAACAAGCCGAAGCTGTCACCCGGCGACGTCGCCTTCCTGCAATATACCGGCGGCACCACCGGTGTGTCCAAGGGCGCCACCCTGCTTCATCGCAACATCGTCGCCAACGTCCTGCAGAACGACGCCTGGCTGCAGCCGGCGATGGCCGCGCCGCCGCATGTCGATCAACTCATGGTCGTTTGCGCGCTGCCGCTCTATCACATCTTCGCGCTGACAGCCTGCTACCTGCTCGCGGTGCGCGCCGGCGGCTGCAATCTCCTGATCCCCAATCCGCGCGACATCCCGGGCTTCATCAAGGAATTGGCGAAGTACCAGGTCAACAACTTCCCCGCCGTGAACACGCTGTACAACGGCCTGATGCATCATCCCGACTTCAAGAAGCTCGACTTCTCCAAGCTGAAGATCTCGAACGGTGGCGGCATGGCGGTGCAGCGCCCCGTCGCCGAGCAGTGGAAGGCCATCACGGGCTGCTCCATCGCCGAAGGCTACGGCCTGTCGGAGACATCTCCGACGCTGACCTGCAACACCACGACCAATCCGGAGTTCAACGGCACCATCGGCATCCCAGTGCCCTCGACCTGGATCTCGATCCGCGATGACGATGGCAACGAGATGCCGCTCGGCCAGCCCGGCGAGATCTGCGCCAAGGGCCCGCAGGTGATGTCGGGCTACTGGAACAGGCCGGAGGAGACCGCCAAGGTGATGACCGCGGACGGCTATTTCCGCACCGGCGACATCGGCATCATGGACGAGAAAGGCTACACCAAGATCGTGGACCGCAAGAAGGACATGATCCTGGTCTCCGGCTTCAACGTCTATCCGAACGAGATCGAGGAAGTGATCGCGAGCAACCCCGGGGTGCTCGAATGCGCCGTCATCGGCATTCCCGATTCCAAGTCGGGGGAGGCGGTGAAGGCGTTCGTGGTCAAGAAGGACCCGAACCTCACGGCGGAGGCCCTGGTCAAGTTCTGCCAGGAGCAGCTGACGGGTTACAAGGTGCCCAAGCACATCGAATTCCGCACCGACCTGCCGAAGACCAATGTCGGCAAGATCCTTCGGCGGCAGCTGCGCGACGAGAAGAAGGCGGAGGCGGCGTAAGCGCCTCTTTCGTTCATGACCGACGACAGCAACATCAGTCCGGCCGGCATCCTCGCCTTCTGGCGCGAGGCCGGCCGCGATGCCTGGTACGAGCGCAACGACGCATTCGACGCGGAGGTCAGGCGCCGCTTTCTCACGCTGTGGCAGAAGGCGGTCGCCGGCGAACTCTCGTCATGGGAGGCGACCGACGAGGGCGCACTCGCGCTCGTCATCGTGCTCGACCAGTTTCCACGCAACATGTTTCGCGGCACGTCGCAGGCCTTTGCCAGCGATGCGCTGGCGCGCGACGTCGCCCGCCGCGCCATTGCGGGGGGCGCAGATCAAAGGGTCGATCCGGTCCTGCTCGAATTCCTCTATTTACCCTTCATGCATTCCGAGCACCTGCCCGACCAATTGCACTGCGTCGCGCTGTTTCAAAACACCGACAATGCCGAAAATCTGAAATACGCGCGTGAGCACGCCGACATCATCCGGCGGTTTGGCCGCTTCCCCCACCGCAACCGTCTGCTCGGCCGCGACACCACCCCGGACGAGCAGGCCTTCCTCGACGGCGGCGGGTTCGCCGGCTGATGACATAACGGTGAAGGGTCCCGCCCTCACCGCCTGCCCTACCGGCAACATTGTGCAGCGCCGCCGCACGGTCTAAAAAGCGGGACCGATTTTCAGGGAGACTGACGATGGCGATCCAGACTGGCGACAAACTGCCCGAGGCGAAATTCCGCGTGATGACGGCCGAAGGCCCGCAGGTGAAGACCACCGACGACATCTTCAAGGGCAAGAAAGTGGCGCTGTTCGCGGTGCCCGGCGCCTATACGGGCACCTGCCACAAGATGCATCTGCCGAGCATTTTCCTCAACGCCTACGCCCTCAAGGACAAGGGCGTCGACACCATCGCCATCGTCTCCGTCAACGACGCCTTCGTCATGAACGCCTGGAAGCGCGACACTGACCAGCGCGACGAGGCCATCTTTCTGGCCGACGGCAATGCCGACTTCACCAAGGCGATCGGCATGGAGCTCGACGCCTCCGGCAACGGTCTCGGCATCCGCTCCAAGCGCTATTCGATGCTGGTCGAGGACGGCGTGGTCAAGAAGCTGAACCTCGAGGCGATGCCCGGCAAGGTCGAGGTGTCCGGCGGCGATACGCTGCTCGGGCAGCTGTAAGCTTTAGACGCCGCTTGCAGCCACAAACGACACTGTCATGCCCCGCGAAAGCGGGGCATTCAGTATTCCAGAGACAGTTGTTGTTGAATCGAGAGGCCGCTGCGTACTGGATCGCCCGGTCAAGCCGGGCGATGACGGCGGAGCATGAGCAAGAGCGCCGATCCGCGCTACTCCGCCACCCGCGCCTGTAACCGCGCCTTCACGATCCCGTCGCGCGCGAGCTGGTCGGCGCGTTCGTTCTCGGGATGGCCTGCGTGACCTTTGACCCAGTGCCAGCGCACGTCATGGGCCTTCAGCGCGGCATCCAGGCGCTGCCATAGCTCGACATTCTTCACCGGCTTCTTGTCGGCGGTGCGCCAGCCGTTGCGCTTCCAGCCGTGGATCCAGCCGGTGATGCCCTGACGGACATATTGGCTGTCGGTATAGAGATCGACCGTGCACGGCTTCTTCAGCGCTTCCAACGCGGAGATCGCCGCCATCAATTCCATCTGATTGTTGGTGGTGTGGCGCTCACCACCGTTCAGTTCTTTTTCCTTGTCGCCGAACTTCAGGATCGCGCCCCAGCCGCCGGGCCCCGGATTTCCCGAGCAGGCGCCGTCGGTGTAGATCGTGACAATCGGAAGCTCGCTCACGCCACCAGCCCCGACGGCATCAGCCCATAGTCGCGCACGCTGGAAACGCTCTGGTGGAAGCGCAGCTTGCGGACATATTCCAGCGGATCCTTCGGCCGAACCAGCGCGCCGGGCGGAACGTTGAGCCAGTCGACCAGCCGCGTCAGCAGGAAGCGCATCGCGGCGCCGCGCGCGAGCAGCGGCAGCGCGGTCTCTTCCGCCTCGGACAGCTTTCTCACCCGGCCATAGGCATTGAGGAAGGCCCGGGCCTTGGTCACGTTGAAGGAATGATCCGGCTCGAAGCACCAGGCGTTGAGGCAGATCGCGACATCATAGGCGAGCCAGTCATTGCAGGCGAAAGTGAAGTCGATGATCCCCGAGAGCTTGTCGCCGAGAAAGAAGACGTTGTCGTTGAAGAGGTCGGCGTGGATCACGCCTTCGGGCAGCTGCGTCGGCCAGACCCCGCTCTCGAGGTAGTCGAGCTCGTGGCTCAGGAACGCGCGCAGGCCGGGCTGCACCTCGTCGGCCCGCTGTGACGCGGCATCGAACAGCGGCCGCCAGCCCGGGACCGACAGCGCGTTCGCGCGCCTGATCGCGAAATTCGCGCCGGCCAGATGCATCCTGGCGAGCCCCTCGCCGACGCCGGCGCAATGGACCGCGTTCGGCTTGCGCGGCCAGACGCCTTCGAGAAAGGTGATGATCGCGGCCGACCGGCCCGACAGCTCGCGCAACGCCTCGCCGTCCGTTCCCTTCACCGGCAGCGGGCAGTTGACGCCGTGCTCGGCCAGATGCGTCATCAGCGCGAGGAAGAACGGCAGATCGTTCTTCGCCACGCGCTTCTCATAGAGCGTGAGGATGAACGACCCCTTGGTCGTATGCAGCAGGAAGTTGGAATTTTCGACGCCCTCGGCGATGCCCTTGTAGGAGAGCAGTTCACCGAGATCGTATTGATTGAGGAAGTCCGCAAGCTCGTCGGCGGCAACGTCGGTGTAGACCGCCATGAAGGTCTACTCGGCGGCGGCTTCGGGGCGCACCTGGCGCGGCAGCGGGAAGAACTCGTTCTCTTCCGCGGCCGAGACCGTCTCCACATGCAGCGTGAAGCGTTCGGCGAACGCGTCCATGATCTCCTCGACGATCACTTCCGGTGCCGAGGCACCCGCGGTGATGCCGAGGCTGGTGATGTTCTCGAACCGCTTCCAGTCGATTTCGGTGGCGCGCTGCGCCAGCACGGCGATCGGGCAACCCTCGCGTTCGGCGACTTCGCGCAGGCGCTGCGAGTTCGACGAGTTCGGCGCACCGACCACGATCAGGGCGTCGACCACCGGCGCCACTTTCTTCACCGCGAGCTGGCGGTTGGTGGTGGCGTAGCAGATGTCTTCCTTGTGCGGCCCGTTGATGTTCGGGAAGCGTTCCTTCAGGAGCGCCACGATCTCCGCGGTGTCGTCGATCGACAACGTGGTCTGGGTCACGAAGGCGAGGTTGTTCGGGTCCTTCGGGGCGATGGTCTTGGCGTCCTCGGCGGTTTCGATCAGGGTCACGGCGCCGGTCGGGAGCTGGCCGAGCGTGCCCACCACCTCCGGATGATGGGAATGCCCGATCAGGAAGATCTCGCGGCCGCGCTTGAAATGGATCGCGGCCTCGCGGTGCACCTTGGTGACCAGGGGGCAGGTCGCATCCAGCGAGAACAAATTGCGGGAGGTGGCGTCGGCCGGGACCGATTTCGGCACGCCATGGGCCGAGAACACCACCGGCGCGGTGGTGTTTTCCGGGATCTCGGCGAGTTCCTCGACGAAGATCGCGCCCTTCTTCTTCAACCCATCGACGACGTATTTATTGTGCACAATCTCGTGGCGAACATAGACGGGGGCGCCGTATTTATCGAGCGCCCGTTCCACGGTGTCGATCGCCCGGACCACCCCGGCGCAGAAGCCACGGGGAGAACAAAGCACGATCTTGAGGTCTGGTTTGGCTGACATTGAGCGATCTCGGGACCGAATCACCTCGCCAAATGGGCGGGAAGCGGTCGATGGATGAACAGGGCTTGGGTACGGTCTTACAGAGACTTCAGAGGGAATTGGGCCCCCTTTCGGGCGCTGTCAAGGCACTATCTATAGCAGAACCATTGCGTGGCTAGCCCCTCCGGGCTTATATAGCGCGAATTCCCAGTCATCGCTGATGACCACCGGTTTCGCCTCCAAAGGGGTGGGCGAAGCACAAAGGAGATTTGCCATGAGCAACGCACCTCTGATGCCCAAGGCGACCGCCGTCTGGCTGCTCGACAATACCGCGCTGACCTTCGATCAGGTCGCCGATTTCACCAAAATGCACCCCCTCGAGGTGCGCGCGATCGCCGATGGCGACGCCGCCCAGGGCATCAAGGGCATGGATCCCCTTTCCAATGGCCAGCTGACCCGCGAGGAAATCGAGAAGGGCGAGAACAACCCGGACTACCGGCTCCGCCTCCAGGAGAGCAAGGTGGTGCTGCCGCCGCAGCCCAAGCGCAAGGGCCCGCGCTACACCCCGGTCTCGCGCCGCCACGAACGCCCGAGCGCCATCCTCTGGCTGCTGCGCAACCATCCCGAGCTCAAGGACGCCCAGATCATGCGCCTGGTCGGCACGACCAAGAGTACGATCGCGAGTGTCCGCGATCGCACCCACTGGAACACCTCCCAGCTGACGCCGATCGATCCCGTCACCCTCGGCCTCTGCTCGCAGATCGAGCTCGATTTCGAGGTCGCGCGCGCGGCGAAGGAAAAGCCGATCGACGCAGCCTATGGCGGCGCCACTTTGCTGCCGGCCTCAGAAACCACCAAGAAGGACGAGTACGAACCCGCGGAGAGGTCCAGCGACGATCTCAACGTCGATGCTGTGTTCGCCAAGCTGAAGACGCTCGGCGGCAAGAAGCAGGACCAGGAGGAGGAGTAATCCTTCCACTCTTCAGTCGTCATCGAATGCAAGCGCGGCGGGGAAACCCGCCGCGTTCTTTGGTGTAACGCAAGAAGCTTCAGCAACCTCGTCATTGCGAGCGCAGCGGCGCAGCGCAGCCTTTATGGCCGGTCCGGATGGTTCAGCATGTATTCGCCGAGGTCGCGCTGGCGGCGGTCGGCGCGGGTGGTCGCGGAACTGCGCTGGACGTCGCGGTCCTTGCGGCACGCCACGTATTCGGGCGATCCGGCCGCATAGCCGCGGCTCTGGCAGACCGCGTCGTCATCATCGCCGCCCATCGCCACCGGCGTCTGGTAGCGCGCGGAGCAGGCGGAGAGAATGAGGCCCGCAAATGCAATCGCTAGAAACGGCTTCGAATTCATGGCAGGCCCTTCATCCTCATGGTGAGGAGCCCGCGCAGCGGGCGTCTCGAACCATGCAGGCCAAGCTGCCGCAGCGGGGCCTTTCATCCTTCGAGACGCGCGCCAGGCGCGCTCCTCAGGATGAGGATTGAGCGGAAAAATGCGGCCTATTCAAGCCCCATTGCAAACCTCACACCCGCCCCTTCAGCGCATCGCCGATCTCGTCCAGCACCTTGGGGTCTTCGATCGTCGCCGGCATGGTCCAAGCTTCACCATCTGCGATCTTCTTGATCGTGCCGCGCAAGATCTTTCCGGATCGCGTCTTAGGCAGGCGGCCGACGGTGATGGCGAGCTTGAACGCGGCAACGGGACCGAGCTTGTCGCGCACCAGCGCGACGATCTCCTTCTCGATCTCGGCCGGGGCCCGCTTCACACCCGCCTTGAGCACCAGGAAGCCGCAGGGTACCTCGCCCTTGATCGCGTCCTTGACACCAAGCACCGCGCATTCGGCGACATCGGGATGCGAAGCCAGGATCTCCTCCATCCCGCCGGTGGAGAGCCGATGGCCGGCGACATTGATGATGTCGTCGGTGCGGCCCATGACGAAGACATAGCCGCCGTCGTCCTTGTAGCCGGCATCCGACGTTTTGTAGTAGCCGGGGAATTCGGTGAGATAGGCTTCCTTGAACCGTTCGTCCTGATTCCACAGCGTCGGCAGGCAGCCCGGCGGCATCGGTAGCTTGATGACGATCGAGCCCATGGTGTTCGGACCGACCGGCTTTGCCGCTTCGTCGACCACGTCGACCCGATAGCCGGGCATCGGCACCGTCGGCGAGCCGTGCTTCACCGGCAGTTGGCCTAAGCCGACCGGATTGCCGGCGATGCACCAGCCGGTCTCCGTCTGCCACCAATGGTCGATCACCGGCACTTTCAACTGCTGCTCCGCCCATTCCACCGTCGGCGGATCGGCGCGCTCGCCGGCCAGGAACAGCGTGCGGAAGGTTGACAGGTCGTATTGTCGGATGAATCTTCCTTCCGGATCTTCTTTCCGGATCGCGCGGAACGCGGTCGGCGCAGTGAAGAAGGCGACAGCCTTGTGCTCGCTGATCACGCGCCAGAACGCGCCGGCATCGGGCGTGCCGACCGGCTTGCCCTCATACATGATCGAGGTCGCGCCGTGCAGCAGCGGGCCGTAGACGATGTAGCTGTGGCCGACCACCCAGCCGATGTCGGAGCCGCACCACCAGACCTCGCCCGGCTTGACGCCATAGAGGTTGAACATGGACCATTTCACCGCGACGAGATGGCCGCCATTGTCGCGCACGACGCCCTTGGGAATGCCGGTCGTGCCTGACGTATAGAGGATGTAGAGCGGATCGGTAGCGGCGACGGGCACACAAGGCGCCTTCTTGCCGTCGTTCATCGCCTTGCGGCGCAGGCCCGCCCAATCATAGTCGCGGCCGGGCGTGAGGGCGCAGACGAGCTGCGGACGTTGCAGCACGATGCAGGCCTTCGGCTTTGCCCCCGCAAGCCTGATCGCCTCGTCGAGCAGCGGCTTGTACTGCACGATCCGGCCGGGCTCGATGCCGCAACTCGCCGACAGAATCAACTTTGGCTGCGCATCGTCGATGCGGGTGGCGAGCTCTTTCGCGGCAAAGCCACCGAACACCACGGAGTGCACCGCGCCAATGCGCGCGCAGGCGAGCATCGCGACGACGGCCTCGGGGACCATCGGCATATACAGGATGACGCGATCGCCCTTGGCGACACCAAAATCCTGCATGATGGCGGCAAGCGCCTGCACTTCGGCCAGCAGTTCGGCGTAGGTGAATTTGGTGACGCTATTTGCCAGCGGCGAATCATGGATCAGCGCGACCTGGTCGGCGCGGCCGCGTTCGACCTGACGGTCAAGCGCGTTGTAGCAGGTGTTGACGACGCCACCGCTGAACCAGCGGCCGTAGACGCCTTGCGAGGGATCGAAGATCTTTTTCGGTGGCTCGATCCAGTCGATCTCCTTGGCCACCTCGGCCCAAAAGCCCTTGGGGTCAGCCAGCGAGCGCGCATAAACCTCGTGATAGAGACTTTTTCCGTCGATGTTTCCTCGGACGTTCATTCCCGCGCTCCCGTTCCCTTATTCGCCTGGCCTTGACCTTGTTGCAGGACAGACGTCCCGCCATGACAGGGATCAAGTACCGGCCTTGTTTGAGGGGTATTTTCCCGGGAACGGGCCGCGGTTCAAGCTGAAAAGAACAATGCTCAGCTATCCATCGCATTCAGCCGCTGCAGCCGCTCCTGCATGACCTTCCTGAGATCATAGCCGGGGCGGCCGAAGCTCGTATTGCGGGTGGTGAGGAAATCGCGCTGGGTGCGACGGAGGCCGCCGGCGAAGCGGGACCCGGCCGATTTCAGCACGCGCTCGTAGGTCTCGGCGATATGGCGATCGAGCACCCCCAGCTGCGGATCGGCACAAATCACCTTCTCAACCTCGCGCTTCGCAGTGGCACAATCGAACGACGGGCCATTGTCGGAATTCGCCGCGAGTGGCCGCAGCGGCTCGCCGCCGAATTTCGCAATCTCCGCGATCATGGCACGGCGGCCGGCGGCGGCGTTGTCGTTGCCGGGATCGAGCCGCAGCGCGGTCTCATAGTCGGCCAGCGCCTTCCTGCGTTCGCCCATCTTCTTGTAGAGCACGGCGCGGTTATTGTAGGTCTGCGCGAAATTCGGATCCAGTTTCAGCGCGGCCTCGTAATCGCTCAGCGCCGCGCCAAGCTCGCCCTTCAGGTGGTAGGAATCGCCGCGGTTTGTGAAGAAATTCGGCCGCGGTGCCAGCCGGAGCGCCTGATCGTAATCGGCAATCGCCTTGTCGTACTCCCCCATCGCGGCCAGCGCCAGCCCGCGATTGTCGTAATATTCGGGCACTTTCGGATCGAGCCGGATCGCCTCGCCGTCGTCGGCAACCGACTTGTCGAGCTGGCCGAGCTTCTTGTAGGCGGCGCCACGATTGGTGTAGCTGCGCGGCCGGTTCGGATCGAGGCGCAACGCCTCGCTGAGATCGCGGATCGCCTTCTCGTTGTCGCCGCCGAGATAATAGGTCACGCCGCGGTCGGACCAGGCCTGTGCATTGTCAGGCTTCAGCCTGATCGCCTGGTCGTAATCGGCAAGCGCGCGGTCGAGCCGGTGCTGGTTGGTGTAGACGACGCCGCGCAGCTCGTAAGATTCCGAATCCTGCGGATCGAGCTCGATGGCCTTGCTGAGGTCCGCCGCGGCGCGGTTGAGATCGCCGCCGGCCTCGCGCAGGAGATCGCCGCGCAGGCGCCAGGCTTTTGCGTTCTTGCCATCGAGTGCGATGGCGCGATCGATATCTCGCAGCGCCTGCGTGAGGCCGCCCGAGGTTCGCGCATTGGCGTCGGCGCGCACCAGCAATGCCGCGGCGCGATCGAGGGATGGATTCGAGGCCTGGTCGATGATGGCGCTGCAGGCCGGGATCAGCTCAGCCGGAGCGGCCTTGCTCCCGATTACGCAATCGACGCCGGCCGAAGCAGGGGCGACGAGAACGACGCTCATTGCCGCGCTGAGCAGGAGCGAGCGAAACGAGATTTTTGCAAACGAGAGCATTTGCGCGGAAGGATGCGTGCCGCACATGGCATAGGGCTCCGGGACATCAGGCTTTCACCATTGTCGCGGCAGCCAAAGAATCGGTTCAAATCGAGGCGTGCCAGCGGCGCACCGATCCCTTCCCTCCTTCGTCCCGCTCTTACGAGCGAGACGAGGAGCCTCAATACCCGTCCACCCCGTTGAGCCGCTGCAGCCGCTCCTGCATCGCCTTCTTCAAATCGTACCCCGGCCGGCCGAACCCGGCGTTGCGGCGGGCGATGAAATCGTCCTGCTCGCGTTGAAGCGCCTTCGCTTCGCCTGCATTGCGGGCTTCGCGCAACACGCGCGCGTTGGCGGCAAAGATCTCGCGGTCGAGATCTGCGAGCTCGCGGTTGGCGCAGATCGCCTTCTCGACGGGACGGCGCACACCCTTGCAAATGAAACTGGGCTTGCCCGCGACTGCCATCTGCGCGCCGATCCGCTCGATCTCGCGCGCCATCGCCTTGTGATTGGGCTTGGCCTTCTCGTGGTTCGGATCGATTTTCAACGCCGCGCCGAAATCCTGCACCGCCTTGGGCTTGTCGCCCTTCCTTAGCCAGAGTTCGCCCCGCGCGTTGAAGATATCGGCGAGACCGGAATCGAGCTCCAGCGCGCGGCTGTCGTCGGCGATCGCGCGGTCGACTTGGTCGTGCCGCGCATAAAGCCCGCCGCGCGCGATCAGCGCCTTGATCAGGTCCCCTTTCGCCGTCTTCTCGTTGTCGATCACGGCGGCGCAGGCCGTGGCGGCCTTGTCGATGTCGTCGGCTGCGGCAGCCGCGAGGCACGGCGCGATGTCGACCTGCGGCACCGCGGCCGGCTCGCCGCCGGTCGCAGCATGAGCCGCAACGAACGAGAGCGCAAAGAGCAACCCGACGCCGGACCATTGAATGAGAAAACGCATGCTCGCCACAGTTGGAAAGTCTTGAGTTAAGGTCCCCTTGAGGTCTTGCCTTGGGGCCGCACTATCCATCAAACGGCCGGATTGGTGCTAGCTTGTGGCGCCGCTCAAATCGGCTTCGGGGATCAACGTGTCGACATTCGAATGGATCATCGTGCTTCTGCTCGGCGCCGTTGCATTATCGGCGCTGGCGCGACGGATCAAGGTCCCCTATCCAACCTTTCTCGCAATCGGGGGCGCGCTGATCGCCTTTGTGCCGTCCAGCCCGTCCTGGGCGCTGGAGCCCGACCTGGCGTTGGCTCTTTTTGTCGCACCGGTCCTGCTCGATGCCGCCTTCGACACCTCGCTGCGCGATCTCCGCAACAATTGGGTTCCGGTCTCCACCCTCGTCGTCGCCGCGGTCGGCCTGACAACGGCCGCTGTGGCCTACGTCGCGCACCGGCTGATGCCTGATATGCCCTGGGCCGCCGCGGTTGCGCTCGGCGCCATCGTGGCCCCGCCGGACGCGGCCGCCGCGGTCGCGATCCTGAGCCAGGTGAAGCTGCCTCACCGGATGGTGAAGGTCCTGGAAGGCGAGAGCCTGCTCAACGACGCGACCGCGCTCCTGATCTATCGCATCGCCGTCGGAGCGATCGCCACCGAGCATCTGGCATGGAGCCAGGTCGCGCCAACCATGGCTCTGGCGCTGGTCGGCAGCGTCGTTGCCGGCTATCTCGCCGCGCGAGTCATGCCACTGGTGATCGTGCGGATCACGGAGGCTCCCAGTTCGATCATCATGCAATTCGCCACCACCTTCATGGTCTGGATCGGCGCTGAACATCTCGGCCTCTCCGGCATCCTCACCATCGTCGTGTACGCCATCACGATGGCACGCGCTGCACCCGCCCGTATGCCGGCGCGGTTGCGGGTACCGTCCTACGCGGTGTGGGATACGATGGTGTTCGTGCTCAACGTGCTCGCGTTCATGCTGATCGGCATGCAGATGCGGCCGATCTGGACGCGGCTGGACGCGGACGTGCGCTGGGACTATTGCCTGGCCGCCGCCTGGATCCTTCTCACTGTAGTCCTGGTCCGGCTGGCCTGGGTCACGTTCTACCGCACGACGCTACGCACGCTGGTGGCGCACGGGATCTATCACCCCAAGGATCCGAAGCAGGTCGCCTCCGCCAAGGGCGGCCTCATCATCTCCTGGTGCGGCATGCGCGGCCTCGTCACGCTCGCCACCGCCTTTGCCTTGCCGGAAAACTTTCCGCATCGTGACTTCATCGTCTTCTCGGCGTTTGCGGTCGTGCTCGGCACGCTGGTCGTGCAGGGCCTGACCTTGCGGCCGCTGATCCTGGCGTTCGGCCTCAAGGACGACGATCCCGTCGGCATCGAGGTCGCGCGCGCCCGCGCCGTCGCCTATCGCGCGGCGCTCGACGCGATCGAGGACGATCCGTCGGAGGAAGCCGAAATCCTGCGGCTCGAATATCGTGCCATCCTGATGCAGGCCGACGACGATCCCCATGGTGGCATCACCAACGGCGAATTGCCCGCCGATCCGCTGCGCCGCCGCGCCATCGAAGCCGCGCGAAAATCGATCTTCGACCTCCGGGCCACCGAGGTGATCGGTGACGACGCGTTTCACAGGGTCGAGGAGGAGCTCGATCGCGCGGAACTGAGCGCGGGGGGTTAGATTTCGTCATCCCGACAAGCACCCTGCACAGGTGGCTAGGGGTTTGAACCAAACGCCGCCTCTCCAGACTCATCCCTCATGACGACCCTGATCGACGACCGTCGTGTGCGCGCGCGAGATGCGTCGCCCGCACGATATTTCTATCTCCACATGGCACTGGCCTGCGCGGCCACCGCCTTTCTCGGCTTCGCACCGACCTATTTTGTGCCGCTCGCCAACCGGACATTGTCCGCAAGCCCCGTCATTCATTTCCACGGCCTGTTGTTCTTCACCTGGTCTCTCTATTTCGTGATCCAGACGTGGCTCGCCGCCTCAGGCCGCATGGTCAATCACCGTGCGCTCGGCATCGCCGGCGTTTCGCTCGCGACCGCGATGACGATCTTCGGCTTCCTCGCCTCCGTCCATGTGATGCAGCATTCCGCGGCGCTCGGCCAGAAAGAGGCCGGCATCGCCTTCTCGATCGTGCCGATGAGCGGGATCGCGTTCTTCGCTGGTGTATTCGTGCTCGCGATCATGAACACGCGAAAGCCGGAGATTCACAGACGCCTGATGCTGCTCGCGGCGGTCTCCATCCTCGATGCCGCGATCGCGCGCTGGTTTCTCACTTTCCTCGCGCCTTCGGGACCGCCAGGGCCGCCGCCGGTGCCCGTCACCATCGCGCCCGCGATGGTCGCTTCGCTGCTGCTCGTTGTCGCCATGGTACGCGACTGGCGCACCGCGGGCCGAGTGCATCCAGTCTACATCACCGGCACGCTCGCGCTGCTGGCGGTGAAGGTGCTGAACTGGCCGATCAGCGAAACGGCGGCATGGCATTCATTCGCCGGCGGGATTCTGGCGCTGGCGCAATGATGTCGTCCTGGCGAAAGCCAGGAGGTGGATTCACACTCGAAGTGCAACAGTTGAGAGGAGAAGGCCTCTGCCGGGGTTCTGAAGTCAAGGCATTTGCGCGGGGTGTTGTTGTAGGCGGCAATGGACTGACGGAAGCGCCTGGTTGGGAGCTTTTCGAGGTCGGTCTTTCGGGGGATGAAGCGGCGCAAGCGGCCGATGGCGTTCTCGATGCCGCCCTTTTGCCACGGCGCGTGCGGGTCGCAGAAGAAGGTCTTCATCAAGAGGCTCTGCAGGAAAGGTGGGCGGCGAACTCGGTGCCGTTGTCGAAGGTGACGGTACGGCGCAGTGCCTCCGGTACGGCTTTGAACAGGCGTACGAGATGGCTAGCGATACCGGCGGCGAACTTGCGTTCGATGGGAACGGCGAGCAGCAGGCGCGAGGTTCGCTCGTGGACGGCCAGGATGGCCTGCCGGTATTTGGAGAACATCATCAGATCGGCTTCCCAGTGGCCCGGGACTTTGCGATCGGCGACCTCGGCAGGCCGTTCTGCCAGCGAAACACGGCCTTCGATGAAGCTTGCGGGGCTCCCGCCTCGTTTGCCGCGGTGGCCTCGCTTGCTCTTGCCTCGAGGCAGATAGCGCCGCCAGGTGAAGTCCGTCGTGCGTGTGATCTGGGCGTAGATGAAGCGGTAGATGCTCTCGCAGGAGATCACCCTACGGCCACGTTCCCGGGCCAGCCTGCCTGCGACCTGTTCGGGTGACCAACCGCGGCTCAAGCCTGCCAAGACCTCGCGGCGCAAGCTGGCGTCCCGCTCGAGGCGAGAGCCCTTCCAGCGCCGCGCCCGGGTCTGCTGCTGAGCATAGCTTGGCTTGTAGCCGACTTGCCTGCCACGGTTCCGCCTCAGCTCCCGAGAGATCGTTGATGGCGGCCGATCCAAAGCTGCCGCGATTTGCCCGACCGAGCCGCCATTGGCCGAAAGGCGGGCAATCTCGCATCGATCGTCAAGGGAGAGCTGTTTGTAAGTCCGCCCCATGGCAACACCTCCAGATGGAAGTGTTGCACTTCGTTTGTGAACTCAGGGGACCCATTACCCCGAATGCCGAATGTTGAAGAAGCCGGAGCCGCCAACCTTTGTCAAACTTCTCCCTGGGGTTATGGGTCCTAGATCAGCGCTCGTTACGCTCGCTTGTCCAGGACGACGGCGAACACGGAACGACGCCTAGGCCCCCGCCTTGCACGTGATCCCGCCGTCCACCACGAGCTCGATGCCCGTCACATATTTCGCTTCGTCCGAGGCCAGGAACAGCGCGGCGTTGGCGACGTCGAAAGCGTCGCCCATGTGGCCCATCGGCACTTGCGCATCGCGCGCCCGCCACATCGCTTCAACATCGCCCTTGGCATAGCTGTTCGCAAGACCTGCGGAATGTTCCACCATCGGCGTCTTCATCAGGCCGGGCAGGATCGCGTTGACGCGGACATGGTGGCGCGCGAACTCGATCGCGGTGGTGCGGGTCATCTGGTTCATCGCCGCCTTCGAGGTGCCGTACGTGACGTAGGAGATGCCCATGTGGCGGATCGAAGCGATCGAGGAGATGTTGATGATCGAGCCACCGCCCTGTTTCACCATCACGGGGATGACGTGCTTCATGGCGAAATAGGCGCTCTTGAGGTTGACGCTGAAGACCCGGTCCCAGCTTTCCTCGGTCACTTCGACCACGCTGCCCATCTCGGCGATGCCGACATTGTTGTCGAGCACGTCGATGCGGCCGTAGGCCTTGAGGCATGCCGCGACCATCGCCTCGACCTCGCGCGCATGCGAGACGTCGGCCGTGAACGCGCTCGCCTGGCCGCCTTCGTCCGCGATGATCTTCGCGGTCTCCTCGGCGGCCGCGCCGTTGCGATCGACGCAAAACACCTGCGCACCCTGGCGGGCAAAGGTGACCGCGGTGGCCTTGCCGTTGCCCCAACCAGGCCCGATCGAGCCGGCACCCACCACCATCGCAACCTTGCCCTTGAGCCGACCCATCGCGTGTCTCCCTTATTATTGTTCTTTGCAGACGATCATCTTTGTGACGTTAGCACCAATGGGATGACCGACAATCTCGGACAACGTCCGGCACTTGCCGTCATGGCATAGCCGCCATTCGCCAGCTGCGTCCGAATTGCCCAGCACGACCTCCGGCATCGGCGCGCGCGCGGGCCTCCATTGAAACCAGCCGTCAACGAGGCGCGCCTCGGGCGGCGGCTCCATGCCGGGGCCGGTGCCCTTCACGCGTGCCTGCACCAGTTCGAGCCCGGCGGGGGTGACGCGCCAGTCTTCCTGCCAGTCGACCTTCGCGATCGAATGCGTCCACACCAGCGTGAACGCGGACAGCGCCAGCGCCTTCACGCCTGAGGCTGTGACGAAGCAGAGGCTCACACTGCCTCGACCGGCGCCGGCGGACGCCGCCGCCACTGCCACAGCACGATCGCAGCGGCGAGCAGGAAGCCCGCGGTGTCGCTGAACGGGAAGTCGCCGAGCAGGCACAGCGCGGCACCGAGCGCGACCAAACGTTCGAGGAACGTCAGGCGCGTGAACAGGAATCCGATCGCGACCATGCCGAACAGCGCGATCGCCACCAGCGCCTTGACAGTCGCCAATGCCACCGCGCCGTAGAAGCCGAGCTTGGCCGCCATGGGATCGCCGCCCTGCAGCATCAGCGCCGGCGAATAGACGAAGATGAAGGGGATGACGTAGCCGGCGAGCGCGATGCGCATCGCCTCCCAGCCGATCTTGTCCGGATTCTCCTTCGCGATCGGTGCTGCGGCAAGCGCGGCCAGCGCCACCGGCGGCGAGAGGTCCGCCATGATGCCGTAATAGAACGCGAACATGTGGCTTGCGATCAGGGGCACACCCAGTTTGGCCAACGCGGGCGCCGCGAGCGCTGCCGTGATGATGTAGGTCGGGATGGTCGGGATGCCGGTGCCGAGCAGGATCGACAGCAGCATGGTCATGATCAGCGCCAGGAACAGGCTCTTCTCGCCGAGACCGATCACCCAGCCGCCGAAGATGGTGCCGACGCCGGTCTGCGACATCATGCCGATGATGACCCCGACGATGGCGCAGGCCATGCCGACGGTGATCGCGGATTTGGCGCTTTCAGCCAAGGCATCGCGGCAGGCGCGCAGGGCGGAAAATCCGCCACGCACGAACGCAGTGATCACGATCAGCGCGACGACGACGCCTGCGACCGGCACGATCTGAAGGCCGTCGCGCGAGAGCGCCGCGACGACGAGCGCGAGCCCGATCCAGAAGACATAGCGGATCGCCATCGAAGACGCGCCTGTCGTGATGGCGGTGCCAAGGATCAGCGCCACTGTGAGCGCGAGGCCCATGCTGCCGGCATAGAGCGGCGTAAAACCTTCGAACAGCATGTAGACCAGCGCCGCGAGCGGCAGCACGAGATACCAGCGCGTCACCAGGGCCTTCCAGGCGCTCGGAATCTCCGAGCGCTTCATGCCGGTGAGCCCGTGCTTGCCGGCCTCCAGATGCACCATCCAGAAGGCGGAGGCGAAATAGAGCATCGCGGGAATCGCGGCCGCCTTCACGATCTCAGAATATTGGACGCCGAGCGTCTCTGCCATGATGAAGGCGACCGCGCCCATCACCGGCGGCATGATCTGCCCACCCATCGACGCTGTCGCTTCGACGCCGGCCGCGAACGCGCGGCGATAGCCGAACCTGATCATCAGCGGAATCGTGAACTGGCCGACGGTGACGACGTTGGCGACGCCGGAGCCGGAGATCGTGCCCATCATGCCCGAGGCGAACACCGCGACCTTGGCCGGGCCGCCGCGGGTCCTGCCGAATAACCCAAGAGAAACGTCGGTGAAGAGCTGGATCATGCCGGCGCGCTCCAGGAACGAGCCGAACAGGATGAACAGGAAGATGTAGGTCGCCGAGACGTAGATTGGCACGCCGTAAAAACCTTCGGTGCCGAACGACAGATGCGTGACGATCTGGTCGAAATCATAGCCACGATGGTTGAGCGGTGACGGCAGATACTGGCCGAAGAACCAGTAGACGAGACAGGCGCCGCACATCAGCGGGAGCGCTGCGCCCATCAGCCGCCGCGTGCCCTCGAAGATCAGGACGGCGAGCAGCGTGCCGACCACCAGATCGAGGCGCGTCGGATCGCCGTCACGTGCGATCAGATCCGCATAGAAGATCCATTGATAGAGCCCGCACAGAAAGCCCATGCCGCCGATCAGCCAGCCGATCGCGCGGCCGAAATCGCTTTTGGCGGTGAAGTTGCCGATCAGGCCGAAGGTGAGGAGAATGAGGAAGCCGACATGGACGCCGCGCACCACCTGGCTCGGCAGATAATTGAAGGCCGCGACATAAAGCTGGAAGATCGCGAAGGCGATGCCGATCCAGTAGGCGAGCGTGCCCCACCAGCCCGGGCCAAAGCCTTCCGGAAAACCGTGCTCGAAATTGTCGAACTCGACCTTGATGGGCTCTTGAGCGCCCTCTGCCTTCTCCAGCATTTCAACCCATCCCCAATCGTCGAGCGCTTATAGCATTGGCACGGTCCATCCGCGCCGTCATGCCCGGGCTTGTCCCGGGCATCCACGATCTTTCTCGCCTGGCCTTAGAACGTGGATGGCCGGGACAAGCCCGGCCATGACGTCCGATAACGAGGCCGACGTTACTTGATCAGCCCCTTTTCCTTGTAATAGCGGATCGCGCCGGGGTGCAGCGGAACCGGGCTGCCGCTGGCGGCCGTCTCGAGCTTGATCTCCTTGCCGGCCGCATGCGCGTTGGCGAGTTCGGGCAGCGACTCGTAGACCAGTTTTGTCATCTGGTAGGCGAGATCGTCCGACACCGCCGAGCTGGTGACGAGGTAGTTGACCACCGCCGCAGTCGGCACGTCCTTGTCCTGCCCGGTGTAGGTGTTGGCGGGAATGGTCGCCGCGATGAAGGGCAGGCCGATCTTGTCGACGGTCTCCTTCGGCACCGACACCACCACAATCGGGCTCGAGGTCGACAGATCCTTCAGCGAGGCCACTCCGAGCCCGGCCGATTGCAGCGTCGCGCCGAGCTGGCGGTTCTTCATGAGGTCGACGG
Organism: Bradyrhizobium lupini; assembly: GCF_040939785.1. Taxonomy (NCBI): domain Bacteria; kingdom Pseudomonadati; phylum Pseudomonadota; class Alphaproteobacteria; order Hyphomicrobiales; family Nitrobacteraceae; genus Bradyrhizobium; species Bradyrhizobium lupini. Next base: position 4,368,462 of record NZ_CP162553.1, on the reverse strand, counting down.
ATTCGGCAAACGGCAGATACTCGACCTTGCCAAGATCCTTGTAGCTCATGCCGGCCGCCGCCAGGATGGCGCGCGAATTCAGCTCCGTGCCCGATTTCGGCGCGCCGACCGACAGGCTCTTGCCCTTGAGATCCGCAAGCGTCTTGATGCCGCTCTCGGCAGTCGCGACGATCTGGATGTAGTTCGGATAGATCGCGCCGATCGTGCGCAGCTTGTCGAGCTTGGACTTGAAGCCTGCTTCCTCGTCGCCATCCCAGGCCGCTTTCAGCGAGTCACCCAGCGTGAACGCGATCTCGCCGCGACCCTGCTGGAGCAGGATCAGATTCTCGACCGACGCCTTTGTGGCCTGCACCTGCGTCTTCACGTTAGGAATCTTGTCGCCGTAGATCTTCCCGATCGCGACCCCGAGCGGATAGTAGACGCCGGAGGTGCCACCGGTCAGCACATTGATAAAGGATTGCGCCTGCGCGCAAGGTGCCGAGGCCGCCAGAGCAAGAGCCGCGGCCACGCCGAAAATCGTTCGTTTCATGATCTTTCTACTCCCCAAACCGGCCGGAAGTTGGCCGGATGAGGGGGGCGGGTCAACCCATCCAAAAGTCAAAACAGGACTGCAGTAAATGGCTGTGCTGGTTCGATTTTGGGGAACTCGCCGGGTGCGGCGAGGTGGCGCAGCCAGGTCTGGTCAGCCCCTCACTGGAAGGTCATGTCCAGGCACTTGGAGATGTCGGAGCCGAGGCCGGAGGAGATGATGATGCAGCCGCGCACCTTCTGCGCGCCGACGTCGGCGGCCCACACCGAGTAGCCGCCGGGGCCGAAGAACGAATTGGTGTTCGGCGGCTCGGTCTCGGTCGCGTCGAAATCGTAATGGCCGTCGGTGTCGAAGATGCGCGGCTTCTTGGTGCAGCCGCCGTCGGTCTGGACGTTGATGACTTCCTTGTTGTCCCGGGTCAGCGCCAGCGAGACCTGACAACGGAAATATTCCGAGGTCTTGGTGTTGAAGAGGTAGGTGTATGACTTGCAGGTCGCGGTGTTCAGCTTGCCAGGGGCCAGGCCGCGGCTGCACGAGATCCTCTGGTTGTGGCTGAGCTGGTAATCATCGGCACGGGCGGCCGGCGCGAGCACCGTCAGCAACAGGCCGGCGGCCCAGCAAGCTTTAATGACGAGGTTCATTCGAATCATCCCCTACCCAATGTTTTTGTCGAATTGCGTTCTAGACGGAAAGCGGAACATAGTCGCGCGGGGACGAAGGGAAAATCACAAACTGCTCGGCAAGACGTGATGCGCTGCGGCGCTTTCGCAAATTGACCTGAAAGCGCCGTTCGTGATTTGTTCAAGCCGGGAGCCTCGATGGGGAGGATAGGGTGATGGCATTTTCGACAAGGATATTTTTGGTGACGGCCGTGCTCGGCGCGTTCGCTGCACCTGCATTGGCGCAGACCGCTGCAACACCTTGGGAGCTCAAGCCCGACACCGGCTACGCCTATGACAAGGACGGCAAGACCTTCTCCTACAAGATGGGCACCAGCAATGCCGGCGAACTTCTGAAGGGCGCCAAGAAGGTGCCGAAGGGCACGCTGTTCTTCCTCGGCCACAACGGCCAGCTCTACATGCGCAGCGGCCCGTATCTGGAAGGCGACGGCAAGTTCAAGTTCGGGTCGGATCAGTAGGGCGAGGTCGCGGCGACGCCACACACTGGGTGTCATCGTCCGCCTTGTGCGCAATTGCGCACTGGGGCGGACGATCCAGTATTCCAGAGCCGGTTGTGCTTGAACCGTGCCGCCGCGGCGTACTGGATGCCCCGCATGCGCGTGGCATGACAGCTACCGAGGACTAAAACGCCCCCGCCAGCTCGCGCGCGCCGGCGTTGTTGCTGTTGCTGTCCATCCTCGTATCCGTCACCGCCAGCAGCTTCGCCACCGTGTTGTGGCGGATCGCGACCGGGTTACGCTCGTAGCCGCCGCGCTGGAAGAAGTTCGAAGTCGGCACCTGCTCGCGCATTACCTGCGGCATTGTCACCATGTCGAGGCCGGTGCCGTCGCCGGTGAGGTTCATCATCTCGAGCTCGGCCGCGCTGAGCGGGCGGTTGTAGCCCTTGGCACGCGCGAACAGCACCGAGGTGAGCAGCTTGTGAGTCTGCAGCATCGGCCCGATATCGATGTCGAGCACCATGGCATGCATGGCCCAGCCCTGCGCGGTGTTGCCGATCTTCTCGTGCTCCGACCAGGTGTCGGGCACCGACTTGGCGTGCGCCACCATTTTCTTGAGCACAGTGAGCTTGTGCTCGAGCGACTGACGCGCCGGGCCTGAGGTCCGCGCCACCTTGTCAGAGAGAGCGCGGATGAATTCATGGCCTTGCTCGGCCAGCAGCTCGACGCTGTTGGTCGTCAGCAGCTGGTTGTAGCCCATCGCGGTCGAAATGGCGCGCTTGCCGCCATGTTCGATTCCCGCCTGCACGTCGTAACTGCCGGTGCCGCCGGTCTCGAACGCGTAGACCCGCACCGCCTGCTCGCGCGTCAGCCCCGAGGCCAGCGCGTAGCGTGCATAGACGCGCTTGAATTCGACTTCGTTGGCCGGCCGCTGTGGCGTGAACTGATAAAGCTCCTGCGCCGCGCGCAGCAGATCGGCGACCACCGGGATCGGCTTTTTCGTCGGGCGGTCCGGGGTTTCCTCCGGCTCCGGATTCACCGGCCGTTTCGGCCCGTTATAGAGCGGCGGATGCTCCAGCACGTAATCGTCGAGCGTGACCTGCTGCCCGCTGCGCCGCTTGGCATTACGGCCTTTCCGCTTCTCGGAGATCTGACTCCAATAGGCGCCGGCTTCCTCGTCAAAGGCCGCGCGCGCCGCCTGATACTCCTGCAGCTTGCGGCGATATTCCAGCACGGCGGGCGACACGCCGCCTTGCGCAAAGAACTGCGACAACAGCTGGGCATTGGCATTGCGGACGGCCGGCGGCAGCGCGTCGGATTCGCCGCCGCGCACGGCAGGCGCGAGCAGGACGAGCGCGAGTGGAACCAGTCCCACGGCATTTCGAATCGATTGATGCATGCTGCCCTCTTAGCAGGCATCCGGTAACTGTCACGTTAACGCGCCGTTTACCTCGTTTTCGCCCCTCGCATCATTTCCAGGCGAATACCGGCTGTTCCAGCTCGGTGACGCGGGTGTGCCGTCCTGCCAGCACTTCGCGGAACTGGTAGATCAGGGCCGCCGTCGGTGCGTGAATCAAGCTCGACTGATGATGGAAACGGATCACACGGCGCGTGCTCTCGGGGATCGCGACGAAATCGAAGGCGTCGGCGCGCTCGACCGTCGCAAGCGCGATGCGATGGACGGAGGCGACCTCGTCCGGGTTTGGTTTGATCGCGGCACTATCGGCGGCCCAGACCACGACCGGCGTGATCAGATAACCGGAGCGGGTCGGATAGTCATCGAGCGTGCCGAGCACCTCCGCGCCGGTGAGGCGCAGGCCAAGCTCCTCGTCGAGCTCGCGCAGTGCCGCCTGGACCGGCGTCTCGCCGGCATCGCAGCGTCCGCCGGGAAGAGCCCATTGGCCGCGATGGGCGCGCAGATGCGATGCGCGCAGCGTGAGCAGGAACGCCGTGTCATCGCGCTCGCTGGCTGCGGTCAGCGCAATCACCACAGCGGCACGCTTCAACGCCGCCGGCGCCTCATCCTCCGGCAGCCGCGTGAAGGCCGCACAGGCAGCCGCGATATTCCGCCGTGTGGCATCGTCGAACGGTCTCATCATGCTTGACTACACCACGTCCGGCCCCGATGAAACGAGATCGCACGACCCGCTCAGGAAATGGACGACATGACCAACAAACCGCCGCGAGGCTGAAAGCAGACGGCTGGACCATCCTGGAGACCACGGGCTTCATGCACCTGATCGGCCCATTGTGGGAGCGCAAGGTCGACGGCCAGTACGAATTCGCACTTGCGACCGAGGACAAGCACCACAATCGCCGCGGCATGGTCCAGGGCGGCGTGATGATGACGTTCGCGGACCGTACCTGCGGCATGACTGCCCGCTATGTCTCGGGCAAGGAGTTCATGGCGACGGTGCAGCTCGACACCCATTTCGTCGACGCCGGCCAGATCGGCGACATCCTGATCTCCCGCCCGCGCGTGGTGCGCTCGACGCGCAGCCTGATCTTCATGAGCACGGAGGTCAGCGTGGACGGCCGCTGCGTGGTGATGGCCAATGGCGTGTTCAAGATCTTGAAGGGGCCGGGGTAACTCCACACCCAACGCTGTCATTTCCCGCGAAGGCGGGGAATCCAGTACGCCGCGGCTTCTCGATTGAACTACAGCCCTCTCGGAATACTGGATCGCCCGGTCAAGCCGGGCGATGGGAGCGTAGCAAGCATCTCCGCCAACCGCGTCATTGCGAGCGCAGCGAAGCAATCCAGACTGCCGCCGCAGACGCATCTCTGGATTGCTTCGCTGCGCTCGCAATGACGGAGTGAGACGGATATGCTGTCGCCCGAAGAAGCAGCAAGGACGCGCCCATGCAATACCGCCAACTCGGCCGCAGCGGCCTGAAAGTGTCGCCGATCTGCTTGGGCACCATGATGTTCGGCGGGCCGACCGATGAAGCCACCTCAAAGCGGATCATCGCGAAGGCGCACGAGGCCGGGATCAATTTCATCGACACCGCCGACGCCTATTCGAAGGGCGCATCCGAAGAGGTCGTGGGACGCGCCATCGGCAACAACCGTCACGCCTGGGTGCTCGCGACGAAACTTGCAAACCCCATGGGGGGCGACCCTAACCGTGTCGGCCTGTCGCGACGCTGGGTATTGCAAGCGGCGGATGAGAGCCTGAAGCGGCTCGGCACCGACCACATCGACATCTATTATCTGCACAAGGAAGACCATTCGACGCCGCTGGAGGAGACGGTGCGCGCGATGGGCGATTTGATCCGCGCCGGCAAGGTGCGCTATTTCGGCGTCTCGAACTACCGCGCCTGGCGCGTCGCCGAAATCTGCAACATCTGCGACCGGCTCGGCATCGACCGGCCCGCGGTGAGCCAACCCTATTACAACGCCATGAATCGCATGCCCGAAGTCGAGCACTTCCCGGCCTGCTCCTATTACGGCCTCGGCATCGTGCCCTATAGCCCCCTGGCGCGCGGCGTGCTGACCGGCAAATACACGCCCGACGCGGCTCCCGACAAGGAGACGCGCGCGGGCCGCAATGACACCCGCATGATGCAGACCGAATGGCGGCCGGAATCGCTCCAGCTGGCGCAAGAGATCAAGGTTCACGCCGAAAAGAAGGGCATCACCGGCGGCCAGTTCGCGGTCGCCTGGGTGCTGAACTCCGCCTTTGTCTCCTCGACCGTTGCCGGCCCGCGCACCGAGGAGCAATGGGACGGCTACATCGGCGCGCTCGACTATCGGTTCACCGCCGAGGACGAGGCGCTGATCGACAGACTGGTCGTGCCGGGTCATCCTTCGACGCCAGGCTACAACGACCCGGCCTATCCGATCGAAGGACGTCGCGCGCGGACGGCCTGAGCCGGAGACAAGGATGGCCCTCGAAGATCGCTATGGCCTGCCGATCTCCACCTCTTCGCCCGAGGCGGCATCCGCTTATCGTGAGGGCGTCGACCTCATGCTCGCGGGCTGGACCGGCACGGCGGAAACGCTGGAGCGCGCGACTGCGGCCGATCCGGATTTTGCGCTGGCCCATATCGCCCGCGCCCGCCTGCATGGCTTCTATCAGCAAGGCGACCTGGCACGTCAGAAGGCGGCCCTCGCGCGTGAGCTCGTGGCGACACGCGGCACGGAACGCGAGCATTCGCATGTCGAGACGCTGGCGCTCGCAATCGAGGGCCGGCTGCCGGAGGCGATCGCGGCAACGATGAAGCACGTCGAGGCGTGGCCGCGCGATGCATTGGTGCTGTCGCTGCCGCTCGGCGCCTTCGGCCTGTTCGCGTTCTCCGGCATGGCCGATCACGACCGCGCGCGGCAGGAGCTGTGCGAGCGCGTCGCGCATGACTATGGCGAGGATTGGTGGTTCCTCACCATGTACGGCTGGGCGATGACCGAGAACGGCAATGTCGGTCGCGGCCGCGGTGTCACCGAGCGCGGCTTCGAGCTGCGCCGGCAGAATGCCCATGCTGTGCACGCCGTGCTGCATGCGATGTTCGAGGACGGTTCGATCGAAGCGGCCGACCGGCTCGTCGACGACTGGATCCCCTGTTACGACCGCGCCGGGATCTTGCACGGCCACATCCGCTGGCATCAGGCGCTCGGCGCGCTGGAGCATGGCGATGCCACGCGGGCGCTCGCGATCTATGCCGATGTGCTGCAGCCAGAGGCCACACAGGCGCCGCCGCTCAATCTCGTCACCGACGGTGCGTCACTGCTCTGGCGCCTGTCGGCTTACGGCCACGCCGTGCCGAGAGCGCTCTGGGTCGAAGCCGATGCCACCGCGCAAAGACTGTTTCCGAAATCGAGCCTGCCCTTCGCCGATATCCACATGGCACTGTTCGCAGCCGCAACGCAAAATCGCGAGGCGCTTGTCGCGCGGTTGACCGCGATCGAGCAGCGGCTCGCCGATGGCAAGCTGCCGGCCGGCCCCGTCGTGCCGGCGGTCTGCCGCGCGCTGGCAGCCTTTGCGGACGAGGATTACGCGGCATGCGTGCAAATGCTCGCGCCGGTCCTCGACGAGGTCGTGCGTCTCGGCGGCAGCCACGCCCAGCGCGAGTTGATCGAGGACACTTTTGTCGTTGCCCTCATGCGCAGCGGCGACCTGCCGCGCGCCCGCGCCCTGCTCGACGCCCGCCTGCACCGCCGCCCATCCTTGCGCGATACGCGCTGGCGGGCGGCTATGGGATAGCCCCGCCACGAAAAAAACACTGGCCTGACGGCAAGTGCTGGCCGGGAATGGGTTGGGCGATATGGGCGAATTGCCGTTGGGGTGGCGCGGTGGTATTTCAGACGAGTCCGGCAGAACAAACGGGATCGCAACCAATTTACGGTTCGCTGGTTATCCGACGGGACTTTTCGGTCGTTCCCTGGCATGTGAGCCTTCCGATGCGCCTCTGCCGCCCCATCCTCGCTGCTGCCCTCGTCCCCACCTTGGTCCTCTTGGCAAGCCCTTGTTTTGCCGAGTCTTCCGCGCCGATTCCCGTCAACAATCCGCCCGGGCAACAGACCGCCTTTATCGACTTGCTGGCGCTGATGTCCGGCCACTGCAAGACGTTGAAGGTTGCCGGCCGCACCTTCCCCTGCAAGACGGTCGCCTACGCTCATGGTGACAAGGGCCGGGTCAATTTCACGGTCGCGGTCGACGATCCCGCTGATGACAATCACGTCGTGTCGTTCTCCGGCGAGAACGGCAAGCGCGCCGACGACAATTCCTACGAGCTGCCGATCGACCGCATGCTGCTCAACTCCAAGGACCGCCCCAAGGTCGACGGGCTGCCGGTGCCGGCCGAGCAGACCTCCACCGGCCTCTGCCGCCAGACCGGCAATTTCGCCGCCAAGAAGGTGAACGACGTCACCTGCTCCGCGACCGACAGCGAGGGCCGGAAGTACGAACTCCTGTTCGTCTCCGACGGCACGCCGGTGAGCGTGCGCCGCATCAGGCAGTCGGCGCCGTCGATCCAGGATCCGTTCAAATAGCTCCATCCGTTACGTGAACGCCTTTCCAGCGTCGCGAAGAAGGCGAGATTGACGGAATTCCTGGGCACCGGCAGCGGTCGGCCGCGCTGCGCGGCATGAACATGCTGGTGATGTAGGGCATGCGGCAGGGAATGCAGATCGCATCCTCGAAGACGCCAGGGTCGAATTCAGATGGCCGCGCACCAGCTGTGTGTCGAAGCCGAGATTGCTCACCGACGAATTCGCGCGCATCGTCACCACCGATGACGTGATTGCGTCATTCGCGGCAGAGTGATGGCAGAGTTGCGATCACGCCGGTGATGCGACAATAGATCTCACGAGACGCACGCAGCCGCGCGAACCGGACCAATGTAACTGCGTCGTTTCGACGCCCGCACTGGCCGGAACGTGCCGGATGACCATGTGTTGTCACACGACATTCAACCGGAGTGATGACATGAAGTATCTCTTTGTCGCGATGGCCGTCGGTGCTGCGGCGCTTGTCGGCGGATCCGCGGCGAACGCGGCCAATCATTCAAGTGCGAAACAGAACGCGCCAGCCGCCCAGTCAACCGATATCAGCGCGCAGCACAGGCACCACCATCACGGCTATCGCCATCACTGGCGTCCTCACCACCATCATGGATTTCATCGTCCGCACTACCGGAGCTACGGCTATTATCCGCGGCACCACGGCTATTACGGCGGTGGGCCGTACGGGTATTACGGCGGCGGCGGTCCCAGCGTGACGTTCGGCTTCGGCGGTAGCCGCTGGTAAGACGAAAGGCAGCAAGACGAAAGGCTCGCGAAACGCGGGCCTTTCTTTGCTCGTCAGCCTATTCCCGCAAGATTATGCCCGCCGTCTGTTGACCGCTCGCCAGCGCCGCTTCGACTGTACCCATGTCGGCTCCGCGATAGAGCGCCTCGCCGGAGAACAGCACCGGACCGTCGGCGCGCGCAAGGATCGTTTGCGCCTCGCGCGTTCGCGGCGTCGCCCAGGAATAAGCGCCGCGGGCGTAGGGATCGTGCGCCCAGTTTGTCGCGACCGCGATGACGAGTTCGCGTGCGAGGTCCTCGCGCGACAGGCCAAAGACGATCGCAAGCGAATCGAGCCCGGTATCGATCAGCGCTTGCGGGTCGAGACGCGACAGCGCTGCCGTGCGCGGGCCGCCGAACCATCCGGTCAGCACGGGATGCCGGTTCGGATATTGCGTCCACCACACCGGGATGGCCTGGTCGGACAAAAGGAAGGCCATGTCCGCGAGCTCTTCCTTGCGCTCACGCCACCATGGCCGCCTGAAGCGCAGCAGGATTTTTATCACGTTACCGAAGCCGATATCGTCGGCCGCCGCCGCCTTCGCGCGCGCGCGGCTCGGCAGCCCGATCTCGCGCAACAACGGCAACGGAACGGTGATGATCACGCGATCGCAGCCCTGCACGTCGCCGCCGACACAGCGAACGGCGATCGCGCCGCCCTCCTCCTCGATCGCCGACACCACGCAGCCGAAGCGAAACGTCACGCCAAGCTTGCGGCACTCGGCTGCCAGGAAGTCGATCATCCCACCATAGCCGCCCTTGATGCGCGCCTGCGGAGAGTGCCCGCCAGCCATCCATTCCTCGCGCAGCGCCAGCGTGGAGGCGGACTCGGGATCGGCCGCATCATAGCCCTCAACCATTCGCTCGATCGAATGGCGCAGCCGCGCATGCTCATCCCCGGCAAAATGCCGGCGCAGGAAATCGGCGACGGTGAGGTCGTCGTTCAATTCCCGAACCACGGCGTGCAGCTCAGCCTGATGCGGATCGTGGCGATCCTCGCGCACGATGTCAGCGCCGTCAAAGCCCCATCGCTCGCCCTCGATCTCCTGAAGGGACAGCCCGGCTTCACGCAGCAACGCGCGCGTGACCGGCGCCTCGCCGTGGACGAATTCGGCGCCGCCGTCGGCGGGGTAGCCGAACTCGAAGCAGGCAGCGGATGGATGCGGCCGCCGCAGCGCTCGCGCGCCTCCAGGATTGTCACGGTCCTGCCCGCGCGCGCCAGCTCGCGCGCCGCCATCAGACCGGCCGCGCCGGCACCGACAATGACGATATGCTCGGATGTTGCCGACATCTCGGTGCTGTTACTTGCCCACGGCCTGCGGATCGTTCTGGATCAGATAGCGCAGCAGCAGGACGCCGCCACCGACATCCCGCGTGCTCTCCAGCGTCATCGCGCTCAGTGGTGCGCGCCGGTCGCCGTCGGAGTCCGTGGAATCGAACACGAATGGCGCGCCCTTGGCGCCGTCGATCGCGGGACTGAGGATCAGGTTGAACTCGTCGATCAGGCCGGCACGCAGGAACGCGCCGTTGGCGACGCCGCCGCCCTCCACCAGCAGGCGCTTCACGCCGAGCTCGCGGTTGAGGATGTCCAGCGTCAGCGCGAGGTCGATCTCGGACTTGCCGGCAAAGATATAGGACACGCCCTCGCCGCGGAGCCCCGCGAGATGCGAATCTGCGACGCTCTCGGTCAACACGACGACGATCGGATCGCCGCCGATATCGGAGCGGCCCCAGCCGATCTTGCCCTGCGCATCGAGCACGACGCCATAGGTTTTCGCGTCGCGTCGCGCGAACCAGTTTTCGCGCGGAAATTTCGCGTCCGCCGTCGTGGGATAGGGCTCGCCCTTGGCGAACTCCGAGCCGGTGATGCGGCCGATCACCCAGGCGTCGCCGCCGAGCTCGTCGTGGATCTTCTCGAACCAGTCCGTTCTTGCCCCCTTCGGGCGCCAGCGGCTCGGATGGGTGCGGCCGTCCAGACTCGAATGCATCAGGCAGATGACGTAAGGCTTCATGCGTATCTCCGGGCCGCGCTCAGGCAGCCGGCTCATTGCCCTTCTCATTCCCAGTGGCGCGATCGTTCACGATCAAAGCGAGGGGATTGAGCTTTGGCGGCGCGATGAGTTTCAGCGTGTTGGTGTCGCGATGGTTGAACGGCGCGCCGCGCACGAACAACTCGGTCTGGATCAGATAGGTCCAACTGCCGTCGTCGTTGAAGGTGATGTCGCAGCGGTAAGCATCGGTGCGGAACGCTTGTTCCAGAAAATCAGTCGAGCAGATCCCGTAAGCGGTGTCGCCGCGCTTGGCGGTCACGGAGATCTCCTTGTCGCCCGGCCCGGCCTTGCCCGACGCCAGCAGCACCTGCCCGCGCGGGATCGCCAGCGTCTGCATGATCAACCCGGTCGCGGGCTCCCACAACCAGTAGCCGACCTGGTCGTGGAAGGTGATGTCTTCCTCGGGCGTGTTGATGTGGATGTGATAGCGCAGCCCATAGAGCAGCTGCGGCCCGTTGGCCTGCGGATCGATCGGGTCCATCCGGATGCGCTCGATGAAGGTCCGCCGCTCCGGCCCCTGGGCCTTCGGATTGATGTCGATACCCTTGTCGGCCTGCCAGACACCGGCGAGACGGCGGAGCGGGCCGAGATTGGCAAGCCCGTCGGGCGAGACGTCCTCGGGCTCGGTGAAGATATCGGCGGGAAGGGGGAGCATGGGTGTCCTCGTGTCGTTGCGAGGCAGCAATAGCATGAGAGCGCGGGCGTGGCTCGTTCTCCAGCCTCACAATCGCGAATGGACATAGGCGTCACGCGCAGACGATCCATCACGCGAAGCGGAGCCGAACCTCCTCAGTTCGGCTCCGTCGCCAGTGCGCTTAGTGGCGGTGGTCGCGGACCTTAGGTTGATTGCGGTGGTCCCGGACGATGGGTTGATTGCGATGGTCGCGCACGATGGGCTGGTCGCGATGGTCGCAGACGATGCGTCGTCGCGCTCGAGGGTGTCACCACGTCGCCAATGCGATCGCTGGATGGAGTTGTGCATGGAGTTCTGCCTTTCGCTTGGTGGATCACTGCGAGCTACCTGACAACAAGGTAGATTTTGCAATCGACGTCGAATCTGCCGCAGTTTTAATCAGGCACCCGAGCGTCGGGCTTATGCAGCCAAGGCGTTGACGTTCCGGAATTCGTGAAAATCATGGCAGCTGCCCAAGAGAGCGTCATAAGCATTTGTGTTCGGTGTTCCCGTTTGCGCCACGGAATCACGATGATAAGATCACCTCAGGATTGTGAAATACACCATAGGCGATGAAGCCACTCCTAAACTAGCGTTCACGTGACGTCCTTATTTTCAAGTGAGTGGTTTGGAATGCAGCAGGCTTGGGTCGAGAAGTTCTCGGACCTCATCGGCAGTGTCTATGATTGTGTGATCGCGCCGGAAGGCTGGACCGAAGTTCTGGATCAGATCTGCGCCGAGATCGGCTTTGCCACCGGCGCGCTCTCGGTCGCCAGCCTCACCAACATGAAGGCCGTCGTCAATGCGGTCTCCGGGTCCGACCTGGCCCAGATGGCCCAGAACGGGGTCGGCTACGGCCCCGACATCATCGAGCTCTGGGGCGGCGCCGAACGCATTCGGCAATACCCGCTCGGCGAGCCGATCGTTCAATCCCAAGCCGTCCGGCCGGACGTTATTTCCAGCAACCGCTACTATCGCGAATGGGCCATGCCCAGGGGCCTGTTCGACGCCGTTGCCGTCGGCCTCGTTCGCGACAGGACGATGGTTGGAAATGCGATATTCAGCCAGCATGAGTCGGCAGGCCGGATCGACGATGCGCAGGTCGACGGATTGCGCCTTCTGGCGCCTCACATCCGCCGCGCCGTGACGATCAGCAATCTGTTCGACATGAAGGCGGTGGAAGCCAACACATTCGCGGCGACGGTGGAGGCCCTGACGGTGGGCGTCGTCCTGGCCGACGAGGATTCGAAGATCGTTCACACCAACGCCGCAGCCGCGGCGATGCTCGCGGCCGGCGATCCGATCGTGGCAAGGCATGGCAGGATCGCGGTTCAAGCCGCGGCGAGCACGGCCACATTGCAATCAGCCGTCGCGCAGGCGGCAAAGGACGAGGCGACGCTCGGGCAAAAAGGCATCGGCATCCCGATCCCTCGCCAAAGCGGTGAGCCTCTCGTCGTCCACGTTCTGCCGCTGCGACGCAGCCACACACGATCCGGTCTGATCCAGAGCGCCGCTGCCGCCGTGTTCGTGACGTCAGCCTCCGGGCCGCCGCGATTGCCTCACGATGCGCTCAACCAGCTCTATGACCTGACGCCGGCCGAGATTCGCATCTTCGAGCTCATTTGCGAGGGACACACGCGAGACGCGATCTCGGCCTTGCTCGGCGTTTCCGTCAGCACCGTGAAGAGCCACCTCATTCACGTCTTCGAAAAGACGGGCTGCCGGCGCCAGGTCGATCTGGTCAGGCTCGCGAAATCGCTGACGTTCCCGGTGTAACAGAAGACCGCGCTCAAGCCGCTTCCGACGTTGATCGCGCACGCTGCTCGAGCACGCCGATCGTCGAGACCAAATTGTCGCGTCGCGCGCGAAGATTCAGCGCAAGAAGCGGATAGGTCGGCTGAAGCACGTCAAACACCCCTGCTCTCGCCTCTTCCTCGAGAATGTCGGTGTTGATGAGTCTAACGCGCCACCACAAATCGGCGACCAACGCATCGAGCCGGAGTTCGCCGGCAGCACCAGAACGGGACATTTCCTGCATCACTTGCCTCAACCTGAAACGACCTCTCTTCCAAGGCCAGACTTTGGTCCTGGCTGAGCAAGCAGAGTGCCAGCAACGGGCGGGCGCGATCTGGTTCCGGAACGGATTGCTGCGCGAGCCGGCTGGTCAAGGCTTGGCGCTCAAGGCTTGGCGCTGGGCAAGATGTTGCCCGTGGAGAGCGAAAATGGTGCCCAGGGGCGGAATCGAACCACCGACACTGCGATTTTCAGTCGCATGCTCTACCAACTGAGCTACCTGGGCGTGCTCCAAAGAGGGGCCAAAGCCCATCGAGCGGGCGGTTTATAGTGGGCTGAAGGCTGCCTGTCCACCCACGCTTCGCCGATGGCTTCGCGGGGCGTGGCCCGGCTGTGCACAAGGCAGGACGTGGCTCGGAGGCAACGCCGCGTAGCGGTGCATCGACAATTTAAATACTTGATAGAACAGGGTTATTCCTCTCCGTCTGCCTCGTCATCGCGGCCGGGAATGACATAGGAGCCTTTCAGCCAGCGGTTCAGATCGACGTCGCGGCAGCGCGAGGAGCAGAACGGGCGGGTGGCCTCGGACTGCGGCTTGCCGCAGATCGGACAGGTTTTGAGGGGGCTTGCGGGCTTTTTCACCTGGTCGTCCATAGGGTGCTCAGCTTACACGAGGTGAGAGAGTTCAAGAGCCCGTCGCCAAAGGGGTTCCTCCGGCGGAAGCGCAGGCGTCCCGGCCAGATTTCCGCGGGGCAATTCTACTGTGCATGGGGTTGTTTTCGCGATTTTTGCAGGAGCGGCTTTTCGGCTCAGACGGCGGTGGCGTTGAGCCAGCCGAAGCGGATCGGGAAACCTTCGCCGCCGAGCAGCGTGGTGGTCTCGTAGAGCGGCAGGCCGACCACGTTGGTGTAGGACCCCACCATCTTGACCACGAAGGAGCCGGCGATGCCCTGCACCGCGTAGCCGCCGGCTTTGCCGCGCCATTCGCCGGAGCCGATATAGGCCTGGATATCGTCCTCCGAGAGGCGCTTGAAGCGGACGCGGGTCTCGACCAGGCGCTGGCGGAAGGCCTCGCGCGGCGTCACCAGGGTGATCGCGGTGTAGACGCGGTGGTTGCGACCCGACAGCAGCCGCAGGCACTGCGCGGCCTCGTCGACGAGGTTGGCTTTGGGCAAGATGCGGCGGCCGACCGCCACCACCGTGTCGGCGGAGAGGATGAAGGCGCCGCGCAGCTCGTCGTCAAGCTGCACCGATTTGAGCGCCGCATCCGCCTTGGCCCGCGCGAGCCGGTTGGCGCAGGCGCGCGGCAGCTCGCCCCGCTTCGGCGTCTCGTCGACGTCGGCGGGCCGGAGCGCGTCCGGCTCGATGCCGGCCTGGTTGAGCAGCGACAGGCGCCGCGGCGAACCGGAGGCGAGAACGAATTTGGGGCGGCCGAGCATCAGGTGATTTGGGGAATGAAGCAGGGGGTGAATTGCGCGCGGAACCTATCGGACGGGGGCTGATTTCACAACCCGGGAACCCGGACTTTACTGATTCGACGGGTACAGGATGCGTGTGCCTGCAGTCTGTGACGCGGGTGTTACGGGCGCCGAATGCTACCCGTTCGCCGCGCCCACCTTCGAAAACCGCCGGCGGATGCGCAGCAGGAGCTGGTCGCAGACGTCGCGATAGGCAGCCAACTTCTGGTCGCGGCTGCCTTCCATGGTGGTGGGATCATGCGTCGGCCAATACTCGACGTCGGCGGCAAGCGTGCGGGTCAGCTCCAGCGCCCTGTGATGCGCCTCCGGCGACAGCGTGATGATCAGGTCGAAATTCAACCCCTCCCAATCCTCCAGTTCCTCGAAGGTCTGAGGCTTGTGGGCGGAGATGTCCTGGCCGAGCTCGGCCATCACGGACACCGCGAACGGATCGAGTTCGCCGCGCCTGGCGCCGGCCGATTTCACGTAGAGCCCTTGCGGAAACATGTGCCGCAGCAGGCTCTCGGCCATCGGCGAGCGCACGCTGTTCATGGCGCAAGCGAACAGCACCGATTGCGGATCGCGTGCGCGTGGCGGACCCGCCATCGCGCTTAACCCTTCCAGTGCAGAACGGTAATGAGCGTGAACAGCCGGCGCGAGGTCTCGAAATCGACCCGCACCTTGCCCTTCAGCCGCTCCTGCAGCGTGCGCGAGCCCTCGTCATGGATGCCGCGGCGGCCCATGTCGATGGCCTCGATCTTGTCCGGCGTCGCTGTGCGGATCGCCTGATAGTAGCTGTCGCAGATCATGAAATAGTCCTTCACGATCCGCCGGAACGGCGTCAGCGACAACAGATGCGCGACCACGGGCGTGCCGTCCTCGCGACGGATGTCGAACATCAGCCGGCTGCCGGTGATCCCGATATGCAGCGTGAACGGCCCCTTCCCCTCGGCGCCCTCCGGCGCGAACAGGTTCTGCTCGATCAAATCGTAGATCGCGATCGCGCGCTCATGCTCGATGTCAGGCCCGGAACGGCCGATCGAGTCCTCGTCGAGCGTGACGCCGACGATGCGATTGGTCGAGTCGTCCTGTTCGGGCGGCTGGGTCATGACAAATTGAGGCGCAATCCAATCGAGCGCGAATGGGCATCTAGCCCCTCCGCCTTGCCGAGAATCATCGCGGCTGGTCCCAGCGCACGCAGCTGATCCGGGCCGCATTTCAGGATCGAGGTGCGCTTGAGGAAATCGTGCACCGAGAGCCCCGACGAGAATCGTGCCGAGCGCGCCGTCGGCAGCACATGGTTGGAGCCGCCGACATAGTCCCCGATCGCCTCCGGCGTATGCGGCCCGAGGAACACGGCGCCGGCGTTGCGGATTTTTGCGGCGAGCGCGTCGGGATCTTGCGTCATGATCTCGAGATGTTCGGCGGCAATCGCATCCGCGAGCGGAATGGCGTCGTTGAGGTTCTTCACCATGATGATGGCGCCGAAATCGGCCCACGAGGCGCTGGCGATCACGGCGCGCGGCAGCGTCTTCAACTGCGCCTCGACGGCTTTTTCGACATCGGCGGCAAGGCGCGCGGAATCGGTAATCAGGATCGACTGCGCGCTGGCATCGTGCTCAGCCTGGGCCAGCAGGTCGGCGGCAATCCAGTCGGCATTGCCGGTGTCATCGGCGATGACGAGCACCTCGGAGGGACCGGCGATCATGTCGATGCCGACCTTGCCGAAGACCAGCCGCTTTGCCGCGGCGACATATGCATTGCCGGGGCCGATGATCTTGGCGACGGGCGCGATCGTCGCGGTGCCATGGGCGAGCGCGGCCACCGCCTGCGCACCGCCGACGCGATAGATCTCGGTGACGCCGCCAAGCTTTGCCGCCGCCAGCACCAGCGGATTGAGCTTGCCGTCGGGCGAGGGCACCACCATGACGAGACGCGTCACGCCGGCGACCTTTGCCGGCACCGCATTCATCAGCACCGAGGACGGATAGGCCGCGGTGCCGCCGGGCACGTAGAGGCCGGCGGATTCGATCGCGGTGTAGCGCCAGCCGAGCTCGACGCCGAGCTGATCGGTGAAGCGCTCGTCCTTCGGCAGTTGGCGGCGGTGATAGGTCTCGATGCGATCGCGCGCGAGCTTGAGCGCATCCAGCGTCGCTGCATCACAGGCTTTCACCGCGGCCTCGATCTCGGCGGCGGTGACGCGCAGGTCGGATGCATCGAGCGTCAACCGGTCGAACTTTGCCGTGGCCTCGAGCAAGGCGGCATCGCCCCGCTTCGCCACGTCGTCGACGATGGCACGCGCGGCCGCCTCGACATCGGCCGAGGCCTCGCGCTTGGCGGCGAGGAAGGCCCCGAATCGCTGGTCAAAATCGGCGCTGCTGCGGTCGAGACGAACGGGCATCTTGGCTTCTAACTGGTTTTTGGGGGCGCGGTTTGGCTCACCAGGCCCCTGCTCAATGGCGCGGCGGGGAAGCTGCGTCAACCCTTGAGCCGGGCCGCTCCCCTCCGGCGTCGTCCTGGCGAAACCGGAAGGCGTGGCGTTGGCATGCCACCTCACCCCTCGCCTTCAGCCTCCAACCCCGTCCCCAGCTGATCCGCCCCCAGATCAGTCAGCTCGCATTCCAGGCATTCGACGTCGAGGCGGATGGCGCCGCCTTGGGCAAACAGCAGCAGCGCGCTCCCGCCGGGGGCGTCCTGGCCGTGGAATTCGATGCCGACAAGGTCCAGGACAGTGTCCGGCGCGTCGAGGTCGATGTCGCGCGACTTACAGGCGAGCACGCGGTCGAACCGGAGAGCCGCCACCAGCCTGCGCGGCTCGGCTTCGCCGTCCAGCGTCTGCTCCCAGTCCAACCGGCTCATGCCGACGACCAGCCGCTTTTCACTTTGCCGCCAGATGATGTCCGAGGGCTGCACGCGGGCGTCCTGGACGTGGGCCGAGATTACGGAGAGGTCGTCGGCGTCAAGTGCGATCAGTTTGAGCTGGGGAGACATCGACGGCGCTTTCTCCTTCGGGCGGATAGGGCTCAACGCGCGCGGGCGGCGAAATTTCCCTAGAACTAATGCCCTACGGGACTAGAGGCTATTGATATCCTCCATCTCCAGCACCTTTCGCGGATACCCCTCCCGCGCAACCCGGATCATGGCGCGGCCGATCTGCTCGGTCGAGGTAACGAGCCGCGGCGAGAGCCGGCGCAGCACCGACCACAGCGGCCAACTTGCTGCATACACGGCCTGCACCCACGCAGTCTTGGAGCGGGCACCGTGGAGCGGTTGGATCGCACCGGGCCGGAACATGTAGGCCGCCTTGAATGGCAGCTTGAGCAGGTCGTTCTCGGTCTTGCCCTTGATCCGCGCCCACATCCGCGAACCCTGCTCGGTGGAATCAGTGCCGGCGCCCGTGACATAGACGAATGTCATCTGCGGATTGAGCCGTGCCAGCGCGGTCGCCGCTGCGAGCGTGATGTCATAGGTCAGATGGCGGTAGCGCTCCCCGCTCATGCCGATCGAGGAGACGCCGAGGCAGAAGAAGCAGGCATCGAAGCCGGTGAGCTGCGCTTCGATCGCCGAGTAGTCCGTGAACTCGCCGTGTGTGATCTCGGTGAGCTTGGCGTGGCGCACGCCGGTCGGGCTGCGGCCGACCACGAGCACGCGATCGATGCGGGCATCGATCAGGCATTCGCGCAGAACGCCCTGCCCGACCATGCCGGTCGCGCCGAAGATGATGATCTGCATCGGGACCTCCCCGCAGCGCGCCTTCCGCGGCAGACTGGCTAATGAAACGCTGCAACCACCGGCTCACACGCGACTGGAACGTGTTCGCACCCGGCCCGTCCGAAATCAGATCGGTCCGCGCGTGGACTGAGGCCGCTCACTCCTTGAAGAACGCAAGCAGGTCCGCGTTGATGGTCTCGGCGTGCGTTGTCGGCATGCCGTGCGGGAAACCCTTGTAGGTCTTCAGCGTGCCGTTCTTCAAGAGCTTGGCCGACAGCGGCGCGGAGTCGGCGTAAGGCACGATCTGGTCGTCGTCGCCGTGCATCACCAGCACAGGCACATTGATCTTCTTCAGATCCTCGGTGAAGTCGGTTTGCGAAAACGCGACGATGCCGTCGTAATGGGCTTTCGCGCCGCCCATCATGCCCTGGCGCCACCAGTTCTGGATCACCGCTTCCGAGGGCTTTGCGCCGGGACGGTTGTAGCCATAGAAGGGGCCGGCCGCGATGTCGCGGTAGAAGCTGGCGCGGCCGGCAGCGAGCTGCACCTGGAAATCGTCGAACACGCTCTTGGGCAGGCCGCCGGGATTAGCCTCCGTCTTCAGCATCAGCGGCGGCACTGCGGAGAGGATCGCGGCCTTCGCCACCCGGCTCTCGCCATGGCGCGCGATGTAATGCACGACTTCGCCGCCGCCGGTGGAGTGGCCGACGTGGATTGCGTTCTTGAGATCGAGATGGGCCGTCACGGCTGCGAGATCATCGGCATAATGATCCATGTCGTGGCCGTCGGCGACCTGCGACGAACGGCCATGGCCGCGACGGTCATGCGCGATGACGCGATAGCCGCGCGTGACGAAGAACATCATCTGCGCGTCCCAGTCGTCAGCCGACAGCGGCCAGCCGTGACTGAACACGATCGGCTGGCCACTTCCCCAGTCCTTGTAGAAGATCTCGACGCCGTCCTTGGTGGTGATGGTGGGCATTGTCAGGCTCCTTGTATGTTCAGGCGAACGCCATCGGTTTGAAGCGGCGCCAGGCGCCGACGGTGAGCACCACGAAGAACACCAGCACGAGGCCCTGCACCACGGCGAACACCGGACCTCCGGGCGGCGCGGGCGCCACGGCGGGAGCGAGCGCGGCGAGTGCCGGCACCTTCAGGAACGACTGGATCACCAACACGAAGACGTTGAAATAGAGCGAGATCATCGCGGTCACGATGTAGACCGGGCGCCACACCCCAGCGAGCTTCATGCCGTAGAGCGCGACGCAGGCGATCGCGAGCAGCACCAGCGAGATGATGCCGATGATATGCGACGGCAGCAGCTCCTTGAACGGAAACAGGAAGCCGGTGGCACTGGTGAGGATCGTGAACGCTAAGAAAATCGCGGTGAGGCCCGGCATCGACTTCGAGCCGAGCAGGCCGAACATCACGACGAGGCCGGCGGCGATGCCGATCAGGCTGATGATGACATGAACCAGCGTGAAGGCGGGCAAGCTCAACCCAAGAACCATGACATCTCTCCTATTCTCTGCATCGAGTTCGGGAGATTGATATTACGGCCCTCATCAGATTGCCACACGCGCTGGCGTCACACATGCGTGCGCAGCCATGCGTCATCGTGCGAATCGAAAACGCATGGCTGAATTATTTGCACCGCTGTCACAAACGACGGCAGTTGTAGCCCGGATGGAGCGAAGCGAAATCCCGGGCTACGAGTCGACGAAGTCGAATCGCGGTTCACACTTCCTTGGTGTCGAAGATCAACAGGTCGGCGCCGCCACTGGCGAATTTCGGCACGTCGGCGCCGGTCGCCTTGCCTTCCGGGCTAGCGAATGCCGCCTGGATGTCGGCCGTGCTGTCGAAGGTGAGAATGGCGACGAGATGGATTCCGGAAGGTCCAGCGGGGGAGCCGACCGGCCCCTTGCTGATGGCGTACTTCTTCAAGCCTGGAAGTTTCTTGGCGAGCGGAATGTGGGTCTCGGCATAGTATTTGTCGAAGGCCGCAGCATCCGTGGGCGTTTTATACAGCACGACGATTTCAGCCATTTAGTCCTCCCGTTAAGCGCTTCTTTGTCGATCCTCATGGTGAGGAGGCGCGCGAGCGCCCTGCGGACGATGCTTGCGCATCGCCGCGCGAACCATGCAGGCCCGGCTTTGGCAGCTGGGCCTTCATCCTTCGAGACGCGCGCAATGCGCGCTCCTCAGGATGAGGAGATAGTCACGCATCACACCGCAAGATGGCAAGCCTCATTCGACTTGCCATTTACTTGCCTTGTCCTTGACTAAAGCGCCGGTTTTGCGGCGTCGCCGAGGAAGCCGTGCAGGGAGGCCACGACCTGGGCGCCTTCGCCGATGGCGCCGCCGACGCGCTTGACCGAGCCGGAGCGGACGTCGCCGACGGCGTACACGCCGGGCACCGACGTCTCCAGCGGCGCGACCAGCCGGCCCTGGTTCTGCTCGGACTGCGCGCCTGTGACGACGAAGCCGCCGCGATCGAGCGTGATGCCGCAGCCGTCGAGCCAGTTGGTGGCGGGATCGGCGCCGACGAACAGGAAGAGATTGCGGATGTCGGCGAAATCCTCGTCGGCCGAGAGCCGGCTCTTCCAGCGGATGCGCCGCAGCAGCGAGGCCTCGTCGCCTTCGAGCGCCGTGATCTCGGTGTTGAACATCAGTTCGATGTTCGGCGTGGCTTCGATGCGCTCGATGAGATAGCGCGACATGCTGGCGCCGAGACCGCCGCCGCGGATGATCATCAGCACTTTTTTGGCGTGCCCCGACAGGAACACAGCGGCCTGCCCCGCCGAGTTTCCGGCGCCGACCAGCGCCACTTCCTCGCCGGCGCAGAGCTTCGCCTCGACCGGCGAGGCCCAATACCAGACGCCACGGCCTTCGAACTTGTCGAGGTTCTCGATCTCGGGCCGGCGATAGCGTGCGCCGCTTGCGACCACCACCGCGCGCGAAT
Source organism: Bradyrhizobium lupini (assembly GCF_040939785.1). Taxonomy (NCBI): domain Bacteria; kingdom Pseudomonadati; phylum Pseudomonadota; class Alphaproteobacteria; order Hyphomicrobiales; family Nitrobacteraceae; genus Bradyrhizobium; species Bradyrhizobium lupini. The sequence continues at coordinate 4,347,166 of NZ_CP162553.1, read as the reverse complement.
GCAGGGGATCGCAGCCGTCAAGCGCCACCGAGAACGCGCCGTCCTTGCGCGTGCAGTCGAGCGACTTCACCGTCACCGGGATCATGATTTCCGCGCCGAACTTTTGTGCCTGGTTGAAGGCGCGCGCGGTCAGGGCCTGGCCGGAAATGCCGGTCGGAAAGCCCAGATAGTTTTCGATGCGCGCGCTGGCGCCGGCCTGGCCGCCGAAGGCGCGGGTGTCGAGCACGGCGACGGAGAGGCCTTCGGACGCGGCATACACGGCCGTGGCGAGCCCGGCTGGCCCCGAGCCGACGATCGCGACGTCGTAGATACGGTCGTTGCGCGGACCGCCGATCATGCCGATCGCGCGCGCAAGCTCGGTTTCGCCGGGATTGCGCAGCACCGCACCATCGGGTGTGACGACCAGCGGCCAGTCGTCCGGCTTGGGCGAATAACGCGCGATGACGTCGGCGGCGTCGCGATCGCGCGCGGGATCGAGCAGATGATGCGGCTGGCCGTTGCGGGTGAGGAAGCCCTGCAACCGCACCACGCCTGCCGAATGCGACGGACCGATCAGCACCACGCCGCCGACGCCGCCCTGGAGCAGATTGACCCGGCGCAGGATCAGCGCGCGCATGATGCGCTCGCCGAGTTCGGCCTCGGCGACCAGCAGCGCGCGCAGCCGCTCCGGCGGCAACAGCAGCGTCTCGACATCGCCTTCGGCGCGGCCGTCGACCAGCGCCGGCCGTCCGGAGAGCTGGCTCAGCTCGGCCAAAAATTGCCCCGGCCCCTGATCGATCAACGGCGTGACATGGCCGAGGCCGTCGCGCTGGGTGATGGCGACGTGGCCCTTGAGCACGACGAACATGCCGGGTCCCGGCTTACCGGTCTCGAACAGGAATTCCCCATCGGCATAGTTGCGGACCTCGCCGAAATGCCTGACACGCTCGATCTCGGCTGGTGTCAGCGCCGGAAAGGTCTGTTCAGGGCGGGTGAACCGCGACATCTGCGCGTCACTCTCGGGTCGTTGCGATTCGTCCTGCCCCATTGCCACGTCCATGCACTCCAAAAATTCTAGTCGCCGGTCTTGCCGGCTATCTCGCCGGCGGCCCCCTCATCTAGGGAACCATCTTCATTCTGCGAGGGGTCGGTGCTTGCGGCGCGTTCGCGCGCCTGCATCTTCCGCCGCTTCAGGTTTTCGCGCAGCGCCGATTTGAGCCGGTCGTCGCGGGACGCCCTCGCCTGTCTGGCGTCCTGCTTCGTGCTCTTGTCGTTCTCGTCTGCCATCACCGGTCCATTACAGCGATCGGCGATAACATGCCCGAGGAATAAGGCGGCTCAAGAGGCCTGCGCGATCCGATCGTGCGAAAATCGAAATGGATCGAATCCGGCGTATCGGGCAACTGGCCAGTTGGGTGGGGATATCGGAACCTATTCCGCGGAAAGTCGGCCGTTTCGCGCCAGAACAGGCATTTTGGCCCCGATATCGACCCGATTTTATCGCTTTGGCAGAGCTAGCAAGCTTGCACAGGAGGGGGCCTTGTGGCAGATATCGGCCCGCTTGGTAGGCCCTCGTGGCGGCCGATTCTTATCCCAGCACATGCTGCCGTAGCTCAGTGGTAGAGCACTCCATTGGTAATGGAGAGGTCGACAGTTCAATCCTGTCTGGCAGCACCATTCCCTCGCTCAAATCACACATGAAACAGCCTTCTCGCGGCATGAGATGCCCGAGTTTTGCTTCTACCTTGACCCTCCTCTGTGAAGAGGGCGCAGGGAAGACCGGGTGCCGGCTGGCACCCGCGGTCCGCTGCGCGAAAATGTAGCGCAAAAAGACCGCACAGCAGCATACAGGTGACGCCGAACACTCGGCCTTCCCTGCGCAGTGGGTTGACGGCTTATGCCGCGCTCTCCCCGGCGACGAGTTCCTTTTTGTCACCGTCGCCTTGCGAATTGACGATGCATTGAGACCCGGTTGAGCCTCGATCCATCTCCGCAAGGCTTGACCGTAGCAACGACGGCCAGGACCACACGATTTTGCCGTACGCAGCGATCCGGCTTCGCCAAGAGGCTTCGCCGGACACAGGCGCCGTTCGTCCGCACGCAACAGGACCTCACGAGGTTCATCTCGCCCTGGTTCCGCCTTCGCGTGCCCGACACTGCCGCGTCCACCGCCCCCCGATCCACGTACGTTACGACGGACGATCGCCCCTCTCCCTGGACCGGGATGGCGGATTGATACTGCGATTCCGAATTTCGGTAAAGTGGAATATTTTTGTGGAGGAGGGTTGACGAGATTTTGCAGGAGAGAGGTGTTTTGCCCGACGGGTCAGATTTGCCTGCCTAGCGCGCGCCTAAGCACGTATATCGCCCCACCTATGGAAGGGGATACAAGCCGACGTCGAGCAGACTTCCGCTATGGGGCCAAAAGGGGAAGTGGACCTGCATGTAATGCAGTCTTCGGCGCAATCGATCCTTCTTCTGATAAGACGCCAGTTGCCGCGGTCATTCATCCTTACGTCCGCCGCGAGCAATCGTCGCCGCCTCCTGCAACGTAACGCCATGAACCAGCGGGTCTGCGTGGCGATGGACTAACTGCCATTCAGAACCGTCCTTGCGATAGATTTCCGTAACTCGGAGCGACCAGTCTTGTTTTGGTAAGCTCCCGACTTCGGCATATTGCCGCTCGACCATGACGAGAACGACCAGCTTGTCCGATGCATAGGTTTGCACGACCTCCAAGGTCGTCTCACCGTTCTTGAAAAACTGAGATAGCTTCGCCAAACGTTCAGGACTTGCGTCGAACCCGTGGCTAGTTGGGCCGCCGAATGGTTGCATTAACGTGAAGTCACTGGCGATGCGAACAAGGGCCAGCCAACGATCCATGTCCCCGCGCATGAAGGCCGCGTTTTTCGCAGCGGCGCGCTCGATAAGGTGAGCGACGTCGTCACTGGCAGCCACACTAGCGCAAAATCGAGGGGTCAACGATGCCGCAGCGACTGTCGTGATCGCGGACCGCCGTGACAGCGTTCCTGGCCAGTTTGCATGGTGTTTGGTCATTTCAGCTCCTGTGGCTAACGTTGCGCAATCCATGGAGCTTTCAGAGACATGAATCCAGTGATATAACCTCAGCAATATGCTGAACCACATTTCCTTGTCAAAAGTCGATCTTAACTTGCTGCTGGTCTTCCACACTGTGCTGGAGGAGAGCCACGTGGCGCGAGCGGCTAGCCGCTTGAACATCACCCCTTCTGCCGTAAGTCATTCACTTGGGCGGCTACGGCATCTATTTAATGACCCCCTGTTCTTACGGACGCCGAAGGGTGTTGTGCCGACGGAGCGTGCGCTGGAACTCGGCGAGCCAGTAGGAGATATCCTTTCTCGCGTAGGGCGCGTATTTGCTTCAGCTACGCCCTTCGACGCGACTACAAGTAGCCGCCGTTTTTCCATTGGCGCTCCTGATGCGATCATGGACACGGTGATGGGACCATTTGCGGGGCGGCTCAGGAGAAAGGCACCCCGTGCCGACCTGAGCTTGATCCATCTGATGCCAGGGCGGCATGCAAGCGCTGTGGAGCACCCTTGGCGGTCAAGCCTGGAGAAGCTGGAGAAGCGCGAAATCGACTTGGCCATCCTGCCCCTGGGCACAGTGCCAACCCGCTTCCAGGCAAGAAAGCTTTACGATGAGTGTTTCGTGGTCGCGATGCGCAAGGGAAACGGATTCGCCCGCGCACCAACGATTGCTGCATTCTGCAGAGCACAGCATCTTCTTGTGTCGCTCGACGGCGATCCGCGAGGTTTTGTCGACCAACTCCTGGAGAAGCGCGGCCTCCAGCGCCGCATTGTCCTGACCGTGCCCACCTTTATGATGGCACTCACGCAAATTTCAAACTCGGACTTGATAGCAACATTGCCGCGCCGTCTCGTCGAGAGATACGCGGCTCGTTTCGCGCTGCAATTGGTTGAGCTTCCTTTGAAGCGGAAGTCCGATGCAATCATGGCCATTACGACCAAGGCAGCAATGATGGATGCGGGCATTGCGTGGTTGACGGAAGAAATCGCCGCTGAGGTTGGCTCCCTCAGCTGAGGATGTCTCTTATATTCCTTAAAGCACATTTTAGGCCTATGGGGCCTTAGCGAACCTCAACTTCCCCGCGACCGCCGCTTCGGGGTCACTTGCGGGCATCGCCCGAGCGAGAGCTCCAGTCAGTTTTGGCCAGGAATTGCATAGCATTGCTCGGTGACGAAGCATGATGGGTTTCGCAAGTGCTCTACCCATCCTACGCGAGCTGACTGGATCTACCGCCGACCACGGCGCCACGAGGCCCCGATCAGCCAGAACACGAACCGGACAAACAGGATCGCGGCCGTGATCTGGATCCAAAGGAAACCACCGAGTTCGCGCAAGACAATTTCGGCCTGAGCGCCCCAATAACCAGGAAGCGCATCGCCGACAGCTTCAATAGCGTGCGTGCCTGTTCGCAGGGCCCATCGGACCCACTCAGGCTTGTAAAAGAGCGTCGCGCCGAGCAGAATCCAAGTCAGAAAAGCAGTGCTGACTCTGAAGGAGTGCACCTTGGCGTGGTGCTTGAACGCCGCGAACCGTCCATTATCTCCGGCTTGAGCCATGTTAGTTTCCTATTCGAAGCCTACGGTGCCGGGGAGTTCGTAGGATGGGTACAGCGAAACGAAAATCCATGGAAGATTTGCGCGGTGACGAGACATGATGGGTTTCGCTTCGCTCTACCCATGCTACGCATGTCAACTCTCGTCACCCACCTGATGCCCCGCTAACCGATCGTCTGAACGGCGCAGCCGTCGGCATAGCTCGCGATTGATGTTTTGCAGGACGATCACATAGGTGTGGATATCGGCCTTGTAGCAAGCGTAGAGCTTCTGGGCGGTCAGCTCGTAAAGCACGGTCGGACTCTCCGCGACCACCGTGGCGGATCGATTTTGCATTTCAATCAGCGTCATCTCACCGAAGAAATCGCCGGGCTCCAGAACGGAAATCGGGATGACGTTGCCCGCATTCGCCCGCTTGCTCACCGCCAGCCGGCCGGATTTGACGATGAACAGCGAGCGTCCGGGCTCGCCCTCCGTCACGACGGTTGCTCCGGTATCAAATCGGCACTCAACCAGCATCGACATCAGGAGGTCGAGACTTTGATCCGGGATACCGCCGAAGAACGGTGTGGCGAGCAGGAATGCTCTCAGGTCGGGGACACTGACGGCCATCGCGCGAGGATAATCTTGACCGCCTTCCCGGGCAAGCGGAGCCGATACCAGCGGTAACGACGCCGAACGTGTTGGAACAAGGGGGTCAGCGAAAGTTTCGGAGCTCGTAGGCTGGGCGAAGCGAAGCGTGCCCACCAACCACCATTGATAGATAGATGGTGGGCACGGCGCTACGCGCCTTTGCCCACCCTACGCTTACGGCCGCGCAATGCTGCTATCGCGCAACGTCCGCCTTCTCCAGAGATCAACCATCACCTTGACGGTCGCCGCCAGCACAGCTGCGCAAAGCGCAGCCTTCGAGATCGTCTCCATCGTCCCCTCGATCAGCAGGCAATGGGCGACGCTGCCTGCGACGATGACGATCGCGAGGGGAATATGGACGATGCGCCACGTGCGCAACCGCAATCCCAGCCGCCGGCGCAGCAGAGCCAGGAGCGCAACAATGAAGATGGCCCACATGGCGGTCACGCCGAAGGGGGAGAACGGTGTCGGTGACGTATAAGTCAGGGCGTCGATCATGTCGGGCGGGCTGGTGATCCAGAGGCCGGCGACGTGGATCACCACCGCCAGAGCCAGCGTGCCGCCGATCCAGTGGTGGGCGCGCCGGCCGCGATAGGCCGACAGTCCCGGCAGATATCCGCCGATCAGCAGGGGCTGAGCGAGCACGAGACCGAGCGCAATGATGCCAGCGAAGCCGGCGAGGATGTAGACCGGGCCGCGCCATGTGAGCTGTTCGCTTCCCGCAGCGAGCGCGATCGGCACGCCGATGGCCAAGGCAAGGGCGATCCAGATCAGGGGCGCCCGGGCCGATCTCCGCCCCTTCATCTCCAATGCGATCAGGCCGGCTGCAGGACGAAGTGCGCCTCGAGGCTGGTTTCCTTTGCGCTCCGCATTATCGGCCGCAGGAAGACGGTTTTGAATTCACCGCTGTCATAGGCGAGGTGGCCATGCGGCTGGCCGAAGATGGGAATGATCTGCGGCATTTCGAGCCGGAACTTGCCGTCCTTGTCGGTGAGCGTGGCGCCATGACTCTGCGGCTCGTGCTCCTGGCCTTCGACCGTGTGCGCCCAGATCTGGATGCGCTGCCCGGCCAAGGGAGTCCCGTCGCCGGCGCGGCGCACGGTGCCGCTCATCCAGAAGCCACCCTTTCCGATCCGCTCCACGATCGCCGCGCCCTTGCGGTAGTTGTTCGCCCCGCCAGACATCGTCTCGGTCGGTGCGAGGCCGTCCGCGCGTGCAGGCAACAGCAGGCCGGGGACGCCGGTCGCCAAGAGCCCGGTTGCGAGGATCGAGCCGCCCGCGGCGAGGAGGCTCCGGCGATTGAGTACGACCGTGGTCATGTCGGTTCCTCCTGGCGAGCGTCCAAAGGCTCAGTGAGTGTACAAGAAAACGCGCCAGACGCACAGTTGGGCCGGGGGACGCAGCGGGTCGCGATGACGTTGTTGTGAACGGGGTGCAGGCCGCTCGCACATGCATCAGTGATCGTCTTCTTCCTTGACCAGCGTCAACAAGCGAAGCGTCAGGAACGTGAATACGGCGACCGTCACCGCGACATCAAAAGCGCCGAGCCCGACGGAGACGCCGATGGCGCCGGTCGCCCAGAGGCTCGCGGCCGTCGCGGTCCCCTGCACCGAATTCCCCTGCTTGAGAATTGCGCCACCGCCGATGAAGCCGATGCCGGTGATGAGGCCCTCGATCACCTTCGCCATTCCGTCAGGCGAATGCACGAGCAGGCTTTCGCTGGCCTGCACGAAGCCGCAGCTTGCCATTGCGACCAGTGGAAAGGTGCGCAAGCCCGCGCTTCGCGCCCGCTTCTCGCGGTCCCAGCCAATGGGAACGGCGAGTGCGAAGGCCGCAGCCAGCGCAACGACATGAACACCAATGTTGAATCTGTCCAAAGAAAGCCCCCGAAATGAAAATCGTCGCCGTTGATCAAACCGGCCGGCAACGCGGCAATGCGGCCCGCGGTTTCCATACAGGCGAATTTGCCGCATGCAGCGCAGCGATGGCCCCGTCTCCGCGCGATGGAGCCGCCGGCGCAGCACCATGATCGTTTCGGCTGGTATTCCTGCGACCGGCTCCTACATGTCGAGTCCACGTTACCACCGCACGCTCCATCCGGACCCTTCCATGATCCCCTTCTCCGTGCTCGACCTCGCGCCCATCCGCCAAGGCGGCGATGCGTCACAAGCGTTCCGCAATTCGCTCGATCTCGCGCAGCATGCGGAGGGCTGGGGATACAAGCGGTTCTGGCTGGCCGAGCATCACAACATGACGGGGATCGCGAGCGCGGCGACGTCGGTGGTGATCGGGCATATCGCGGGCGGGACGAAGACGATCCGGGTCGGGTCCGGCGGGATCATGCTGCCGAACCATTCGCCGCTCGTCATCGCCGAGCAGTTCGGCACGCTGGCTTCGCTCTATCCCGGGCGGATCGATCTCGGGCTCGGGCGGGCACCGGGCACCGACCAATTTACCGCACGCGCCCTGCGGCGCGACCTCGCGACGAGTTCGGAAAACTTTCCGCAGGACGTGCTGGAGTTGCAGGCGCTGCTCGGCGACGTGCAGCCGAACCAGGCCATCCGGGCCGTGCCGGGCATGGGGACGAAGGTGCCGCTGTGGATCCTGGGATCCAGCACCTTTGGCGCGCAGCTCGCAGGGATGCTCGGCCTGCCGTTCGCGTTCGCTTCACACTTCGCACCGCAAATGATGATGCCGGCGCTGCGGGAGTATCGGGCGCGGTTCGAACCCTCGACGCAGCTCGACAAGCCCTATGCGATGGTCGGCGTCAACGTGTTCGCCGCCGACAGCGACGCGGACGCGCAGCGCATGTTCTCCTCGCTGCAGCAGCAGTTCATCAATCTGCGCCGCGGCACGCCCGGCCCGCTGCCGCCGCCGGTCGACGACATGGACGCGCTGTGGTCGCCAGCCGAGAAGGCGATGGTCGGCCAGTCGCTGTCGTGCTCGGCGGTCGGCTCGCCTGACATGGTCGAAGCGAAGCTGAAGGCGCTGATCGCCGAGACCGGCGCGGACGAATTGATGACCACGGGCCAGATCTACGACCATGCCGCGCGGCTGCGCTCGTTCGAGATCGCGGCCGGGGTAAGGGATCGGTTGGCGGGGTGAGCGGGTGCGATTGTTGCGACGGTGAAGCTGCGCTCGTGGCAGGCCGTGAGCGCCCTAATCCGGAAAGCCGAACAGCTTGGCCGGATTGTGCACCAGGATCTTCTCCAGCGTCGACTGGTCGGGCGCGTAGCGGTACATCAACTCCAGCAGATCGGCGTCGTTGGGCGGCTGCTTGACCGAGACCGGGTGCGGCCAGTCGCTGGCCCAGACGCAGCGGTCGACTGCTGCCTCGATATAGGCACGCGCGATCGGGATGACGTCGTCGTAGGGCGGCCCGAGCTTCGAGGTCTTCTCGCCGAGCGACAGCATCACCCAGAAATTGCCCTTGCCGAGCAGCTCCAGCATCTTGCGCAGGTTCGGATCGTTCCTGCCGGCTTCAGGATCGGGCCGTGCCATGTGGTCGATCAGCACGGGCACGTCGAGATTCTCGTATTTGGCGACGCTGGAGACGATGCCGTCCTTCTCGGGCTGGATCTTGACGTACCAGCCGAGCTCGCGGATGCGCGCAATCGCGCGGGCAAAATCGGCATCCGACAGCACAGCGCCGAGCTCCTGGCGGAAGCTGAAGCGCGCGCCGCGGACCCCAGCATCATGCAGCTTGGCAAGATACGAATCGTTCGCCTCGGCGAACACCAGCGCGTTGGCGCAGCCGCGATAGTTCGGGCCCATCGCGGCGAGACCGTCGAGCACGACGGCATGGTCGGCGCCATACGTCGTGGTCTGCACGATGATGCCGCGCTCGATGCCGAGCGTCTTGTGCACGCGCAGCGCCGCCTCCCAGGTCGCGGTCGGCATCCGATAGGCAGCACCGGGACGCTCCGGATATTTGTCGAGGGGGCCGAGCACGTGAAACTGGCTGTCGACGGATTTGGGCGGCGGCGCCTTGACCGGGCGGCGCGGGTTCGGGTCGAACGGAAGATAGGTTGGCATGCGCAAAACTCCCTCAGTCGATTACGGCGGTGAAGTCGCACTGCACCAGCGCGCCGCCGTCCATGTTGTCCATCGGCAGCGCGTGGCGCGCCGGGCGCGAATGCTCGTCCGGAAACATCTTCAGCCACTCGACATTGACCGGGCCGCGCTGCGTACGGTCCTTCAGCCACACCGTCATCTTGATGATGTCGTCGGTGGTGCCGCCGGCAGCCTCGACCGTCGCCTTCATATGCGCGAACATGTTGGCACATTGCGCTTCCAGGCTCTCGGGCATCGCACCAGTCGCATCGCGGCCGAGAATGACGCCCGACATCACGAGATTGCCGATGCGGCAGGCGTTCGGAATCGGGTTGGCATGCTTGAAGCCGCCGATATGGATGCTCTTGCGCCGCGTGTGACCGGTCATGATGCGCTCCCTTTCATGTGTTGATTCAGACGAACTGGCACGACACCGAGCCGAACGCGCCATAATCGGCATGAAACGTGTCGCCGCGGCGAATGTCGACCGGACGCGTGAACGATCCCGCCAGCACCACCTCGCCGGCGGCCAGATGCTCGTCATGCGGCGCGAGGCGGTTGGCGAGCCAGGCAATGCCGTTGGCGGGATGGTTGAGCACGCCGGCGGCAAGCCCGGTTTCCTCGACCTCGCCGTTGCGGAACAACAGCGCGCCTATCCAGCGCATGTCCGCGTCCATCGGACGGAACGGCCGGCCGCCAAGCACCAGCGCGGCGTTCGCCGCGTTGTCCGAGATCGTGTCCATGACTTTTCGCGCCTTGCCCGTTTCGGGATCGACGCGGTGCATGCGCGTCTCCAGGATCTCCAGCGCCGGGGTGACGTAGTCGGTGGCGTTGAGCACGTCGAAGATGGTGCAATCGGGCCCGCGCAGCGGCGCCTTCAGCACGAAGGCGAGCTCGACCTCGATTCGCGGCGCCTGGAAGCGGTCGAACGCAATCGGCGTGGCGTCGGCATAGAACATGTCGGCGAACAGCACGCCGTAATCGGGTTCGGAAATGCCGACCGCGTTCTGCATCGCTTTCGAGGTCAGGCCGATCTTGTGGCCCTTGATGACCCGGCCGCGACCGAGCTGGAGCTTGGTCCAGGCGCGCTGAACGGCATAGGCATCCTCGATGCTGAAATCGGGATAGTCTTTGGTGAACATCGTGATCAGCGACTTGGTGCGCTCGGCTTCGTCGAGCCGCGCGGCAAGGCGTTCGATCGTGGCAGTGTCCAGCATGACCTACTGCTCCGCCGCGACGGTGTTGCGCAGCACGCCGATGCGGCTGGATTCGACCTCGACGACATCACCGACTTTGAGCCAGCGCGGCGGGTCGAAGCGGGCGCCGGCGCCGGTCGGCGTGCCCGTCACGATCATGTCGCCGGGCTTGAGGGTTGCGAAGGTCGAGAGATAGGAGATCAGGAAATCGAACGGAAACATCAGCCGTTCGGTGGTGTCCTGCTGCCGCACCTCGCCGTTGACGCGGGTGACGATGTCGTGAGTCCCGCGCGGGTCGAGCTCGTCCGCGGTGACGATCCACGGACCGACGCTGCCGGAGCGGTCGAAATTCTTGCCCTGCGTGACGTTGAACTTGCCGTGGCGGAGCCAGTCGCGGATCGTGCCCTCGTTGCACAGCGTCATGCCGAAGATGTGCGCCCAGGCCTTTTCGCGCGGAATGTGGCGGCCGCCCTGGCCAATCACGATGACGAGCTCGCCTTCATAGTCGAGCTGCTCGGAGACGTGAGGCTTCTCCAGCGGCTGGCCTGAGCCCGTCATCGAGGACATGCTGCGCACGAACAGACTGGGATATTTGGGCAGGTCAGAGCTGTCCTTATACTCCGCATTGCGCTCGGCGTAATTGACTCCGATGCACCAGAGCTTTTCCGGCGCCAGCACCGGCGGAAGCAGCACGAGCTCTTCCAGCGCGTAGTCCGGCTTTTGTCCGGCGACGGCTTCCTGCGCGTCGGCCAGCGCGTTGGCTGCGATCAGCGCCCTGACGTCGGAGAAGTCGCGGCCGATCCGCCGGGTCAGATCGACGACACCGCCTTCCATGACGGCACCGTAGCGCGGCTCTCCGTCCACGAGATAGCTTAGAGTCGCATGGTCGTTCTCCAATGGTCTTGGGGCGCGCGCGGGGGCGGCGCGCTCAGTCTTTCGATTTGGGAGTCTGGAACACGCCGTGCAGCGTCACGATCTCGCCGAGCCGGGCGTAGCGCGGCCCGCCGATGCGCGCGATCGGATCGAGCGCGACGGTTTCGACCTTGCCGTCGTTCACGAGGCCGTCGCGGAGGTGGAACATCACGACTTCGCCCACGATGAGACGGCTGCGGGCGTCGCCGAATTCGAGGCACTGCCGAAAGCGGCACTCCATCGCAACGGGTGCAACGCTGAGCCGCGGCACCTTGATGCGCTCGCTCGGGAGCGTCTCAAGGCCGAGCTCCGCGACCTCGCTGATCTCGGGCGGATGCTCGACCGATGAGTCGTGCACCGCCTGCATCAGCGGGGTATCGGCGATGTGGATGACGTATTCCTCGGTGTCGAGGATGTTATGCGCGGTGTCCTTGTAGTCGGCGCCCTTGCGGCCGACGCTGATCGCGAGCATCGGCGGCTTCTGCGAGACGAAGGTGAAGGCGCTGAACGGCGCGAGGTTGAGCACGCCGGAGCGCGACAGGCTCGTCACCCAGGCGATCGGACGCGGCACCACGATGCCGGTCATCAGCCGGTAGATGCGCTCGGCGCCGAGCTCGGTGGGGTCGATCCGCATCGATCAATCCGCCTTGATGTTGGCCTTGCGCACGATCGGAATCCATTTGGCGTCCTCGCGCGCGAGATAGGCCTTGAATTCGTCGGGCGTCATCGCGACGGCTTCACCGCCGAGCTTCTCGAACTTGTCGACCACGGCGGGGTCCTTCAGGATCGCGGTCAGTGCCTCGTGCAGCTTGTCGATCACGGGCGCCGGCGTGCCTGCCGGTGCGAACAGGCCGGTGAAGGTCTGGCCGTCAAAATCCTTGTAACCAAGCTCGGCGAAGGTCGGCACGTCGGGCAGCGACTTCAGGCGGTGCGGGCTGGTGACGGCCAGCGCGCGGAACAGACCGGCCTTGATATGCTGCAGGCTGACCGTGAGCTGGTCGAACGCGAACTGCACCTGCCCGCCCAAGAGATCGTTGACGGCAGGCGCATTGCCGCGATAGTGCGCGGTGACCCATTGCAGGTCGAGGCTGGACTGCATCAGTTCGCTGAGCAAATGGTTGGTGGTGCCGGGACCGGGCGAGGCCATCGTCAGCTTGCCCGGCTCGCGCTTGGCGAGGCCGATGAATTCCTTGAAAGTCGTCGCCTGCACCGACGGATGCACCTCGAGCACCAGCGGCGTCATCGAGATCGTCGAGATCGGCAGGAAATCCTTCTTCCAATTATAGACGTCGCGCTTGTTGATCTCGGTCGCGAACAGCACCGGGCCGTTGGCGCCGACGAACAGCGTGTAGCCGTCGGGCGCGGACTTCGCGAAAGCCTCGCCCGCGATCATGCCGCCGGCGCCCGCCTTGTTCTCGATGATGAAGGGCTGGCCGAGCTTTTCCTGGAGCTTGTCCGCGATGATGCGCGCGGCGCTATCGACATTGCCGCCGGCCGGATAGGGCACGATCAGCTTGACGTTGCGCGCCGGCCATTGCTGGCCCGACGCCGGTCCCGTCAACATCGCCGCTGCGGCAGCTAGGGCAATCCAGATTAATCGCATGTTAACCTCCCGGCGGCGCTTCCAATTTTACGTCGATTTGCCTGACGTCGTACACGGCATGTCGATTCGGAGCGCAATCTCCAGATGGGCGCTTTACCTGTCGAGTGAATTGTGGCGTTCTCGTCCATATTATGGACAAGACGACTTCCGCGAAATCCACCCGCCGCATCACGGGACCGCGACAGGGCGCGCAGGCGATCCGGCGCGCGCTCGCGGTGCTGCGCATCCTTGCCGCAGGCCGCGAAGACGGCGTGCTGCTGGCCGAGGTGGTGCGGGCGACCGGCCTCACCCGCCCGACCGTGCACCGCATCGTCCACGTGCTGATCGAGGAAGGCATCGTCGAACGGCATGACCGGACCGGCCGCTACGCGATCGGCAACCAGGTGCCGGAGCTCGCGCTCGCACGGCCTCGGCCGTCGCGGCTGCTGATCGCGGCAAATCCGTCGCTGCAACGCGCCTCGGCCGAGATCGGCGACACGCTGTTCCTGACGGTGCGGACCGGCAATGACACGCTGTGCGTCGATCGCCGGATTGGCGTCTATCCGATCCAGGTGCTGTCGATCGAGGTCGGCGCGCGCCGACCGCTCGGCGTCTCCAGCGCAGGCGTCGCCATCCTCGCCGCGATGCCGGCGCAGGACGCGCGAAAAATCGTCGCAGCCAACGAGAAGAGACTGGAGGCCTACCGGACCGATGTTGCGACGGTGCTGGGCCAAGTCACCGCCGCAAGACGGCTGGGATACGGCATGAGGGAAATTGGTCTCGTGCAGGGCACGAAGTCGATCTCGACCTGGATCAAGACCCCGGACGGCCGTCCCGCTGCCGCCATGACCGTCTCCGCCGTTCGCACCAGGCTCGGCCCACGACGCGAACAGGAGGTCGCGGAGATCCTGCTGCGGGAGGCGCGGATCATCGAGCAGGCGATCCGGGGTTAGACAACGCTGTCAATGGGCTGACGCCGCGCGCCATTTTATGGCACAAGAGCCGCCTCCGCCGACCGAGCAACGAGGCCCCGCATGCCCACGCCAAAACCGCCTGCCTTCGAGACCCTGAGCCTGCATGCGGGCCAGCATCCGGATCCCGCGACCGGCGCCCGCGCGGTGCCGATCTACCAGACCACGTCCTACGTGTTCCAGGATTCCGATCACGCCGCCGCGCTGTTCAATCTCGAACGCGCCGGCCACATCTATACGCGCATCTCCAATCCGACCACCGGCGTGCTGGAAGAACGGCTTGCGGCGCTGGAAGGCGGCGTCGGCGCGATCTGCACCGCGAGCGGCATGGCGGCGCTGCATCTGGCCATCGCCACGCTTCTGAACGCCGGCGACCATATCGTGGCATCGAGCTCGCTCTATGGCGGCACCATCAATTTGCTGGCGCACACGCTGCCGCGCTTCGGCATCACCACAACGTTCGTCAAGCCGCGCGATCTCGACGCGTTCCGCGCGGCGATCAAGCCGAACACGAAGCTGATGATCGGCGAGACCATCGGCAATCCCGGGCTCGAGGTGCTGGACATTCCGAAAGTCGCTTCGATCGCGCATGACGCGAAGATTCCGCTGCTGATCGACAACACCTTTGCCACGCCCTATCTCAGCCGTCCGATCGAGCTCGGCGCCGACATCGTCATGCATTCGGCGACCAAATGGATCGGCGGCCACGGCATCGCGATCGGCGGCGCCATCGTCGACGGCGGTCGTTTCGACTGGCGCTCATCCGGAAAATTCGGCGTGCTGACCGAGCCCTATGGCGGCTATCACGGCATCGTCTTCGACGAGCAGTTCGGCACCACCGCCTTCATCATGCGCGCGCGCACCGAAGGCCTGCGCGATTTCGGCGCTTGTCTATCGCCGACCAACGCCTTCCAGCTGTTGCAGGGCGTCGAGACGCTCGGCGTGCGCATGGACCGCCACATGCAGAACACGCACCTCGTGCTGGAAGCACTGAAAGCCAACAAGGCGGTCGATTGGGTGCTGCATCCCTCGCTGGAAGATCATGCGGACTACCAGCTCGCAAAACAATTACTGCCGCGCGGCGCCGGCTCGATCGTCTCCTTCGGCATCAAGGGGGCCGGCCCGCGGGCCGCAAATTCATCGAATCGCTGCGCATGATCAGTCATCTCGCCAATGTCGGCGACGCCAAGACGCTGGTGATCCACCCCGCCTCGACCACGCACCAGCAGATGGACGCCGAGCAGCTCAAGGCCTCCGGCATCGGCGAAGAGCTGGTGCGACTCTCGGTCGGCATCGAGACCGGAAGCGACATCATCGACGATCTCGCGCAGGCGCTGCGCATCTCGCAAAAGGTCTGACACCATGAAGCTCTCCGTCAACGGCGCCGAGGTGCTGGTCGCAACCGGCGGCCGCGACTTCGACAAGTCCCTGCCCGCCGTCGTCTTCCTCCACGGCGCCGGTTTCGACCGTTCGACCTGGGCACTGCACACCCGCTGGTTCGGCCATCACGGCTTTGGCGTGCTGGCGCCGGATCTGCCCGGCCACGGCCGCTCGCCCGGACCTTCGCTCGGCAGCATCGCCGAAATGGCCGACTGGACGGCGGCCCTGCTCGATGCGGCCGAAGCGACGAAAGCGCATCTGATCGGCCATTCCATGGGATCGCTGATCTCGCTGGAGACGGCCGCACGTCACCCCGACAAGGTTTCCGCGCTCAGCCTGATCGGCACGGCCGCGACCATGACGGTCGGCCCGGATCTGCTGAAAGCGGCCGAAGCCAATTCGCAGGATGCAAACGACATGGTCTCGATCTGGGGACTCGGCTTCAACGCTGAGTTCGGCGGCAGCCTCGCACCGGGCCTGTGGATGCATGGCGGCGCCCAGGCCGTATTGAAACGCTGCGAGCCGGGCGTGCTGTTCAGGGATTTGTCGGCCTGCAATGCTTACGCCAATGCGCTGCAAGCAGCCGCAAGCGTGAAGGTGCCCACCACACTCATCCTCGGCGAACGGGACATGATGACGCCGGTGAAGGCCGGCAAGGCACTTGCCGCCGCGATCCCGCATGCGAAGACCGTCGTGGTGCCGGGCGCCGGCCACATGATCATGGCCGAACGCCCCGATGAACTGCTCGCTGCGCTACGGAACTGACAGGATCAATCGTCCATCTTGCGCGTTGCGGTCAGACATTCCCGTGAATTCCAGAGGGAACTGGACCCATGCCAAGACAGGAAGTCATTCGCAAAGCCAGGCAAGACAAGCGTGCCGGAAAATCGGCAAGCACGCAGGCCGGCGAATTCGTCAAGGACCAGATCGACAAGATCCGCAAGGGCAGGCATGGCGCGCGCTCGACGAAGCAGGCCATCGCCATCGGTCTCTCCGAAGCGCGCCGCGCCGGCGTCGATCTGCCGCCGCCGCGCAAGGGACGCGTCAAGAAGGCGACGCGCCGCAGCGCCAAATATGCCTATGACGTCGGTCAGGGCAAGCGCACCCCGAAGCGCCGGCCGCGCGTGTCGCAAGCCGTCGAAAAGGTTTTGAAGAAGGAGCCGCGCTCGACCGCATCGCGCAGCGCACTGTCGAAGCAGGGCAAGCGCGCCGCGAGCCGGCGAACGGCCGCGTCGCGTTCAGCCGCCGCGCGCAAGGCGAGCCGCACCAAGGGCGCCAAGGCCCGCTCCACCGCCGCAAAGAAGGCGGCACGCACCAGGGCGCGCCGCCGGAGCTGATCAGTTCGCGCGCCGGCCCCGCTCGGAGAATACCGCACGGGCGGCGCGCTCCGCCTCGCGCGCCGAGCGGAACTGGCGGCCTTCGAGGCTGTCGAACAGACGCTCGGAGGAGAAGAAGCGGAAGCCGCGCGTATCCCTCGTGACGATGCCGGCGGCGCGGTCGTGGATCTCGATGACGTAGGCATTCGATTGAGTTCGGGACATGACTGCTCGTCCGCCGGGTCTCGGCGTTCCTGTCTTTGGATTTGCTTCTTGGGATTTGCTGGGTGAGGTGCTGCTAGGAGGCGGCGGTCAGCAACAACAACATGCGCCGGTGGCCGCCGAGAAACAGCGGCGCGTCATGCACGCATGCATGTCATTGTTACTGCGCTGGTGATCGGTTCTCATATCGCGGCTTCGGCTCGAAGGAGCAGTGTCGATGCGTCGAATATCGCGCGTTTAGCGCGAACGGTCAATGAAATGTCTATCCGTAATTGCGATGAGCGCGCAGGGGCGCTTCTCCGCGTGCGAGCGCCGGCAAACGAATTCATCTCGCGATGAGTTCTTCCTTCTCCCCTTGCGGGAGAAGGTGGCGCGAAGCGCCGGATGAGGGGTTTGCCTCCGCGAATCCTCAAGAGAGTCGCACGCGGAGAGAGACCCCTCACCCGTCTCGCCGCTACGCGGCGAGCCACCCTCTCCCGTAAGGGGAGAGGGGAAGAACGAACTCACCACATCGTCGCGGCCGCACGCTCGGGCCAGGCGCGATCATACTCCGCGCCGCCGACCTTGTTCTCGCTCATCTCGGCGAGGATCTGGCCGGGCGTCGGCAGCGTCTTGGGGTCGATGCGCTTGTCGGGATTCCAGAGATCGGAGCGGACGATGGCGCGGGCGCACTGGAAGTAGATTTCGTTGACCGTCATCACCATCACGCTGCGCGGCGCCTTGCCGTCGACTTTGAACGAGGCGAGCAGCTCGGGATTGATGGACAGATGCGCCCGGCCATTGGCCCGAACCGCATTTCCGGAGCCGGGGATCAGGAACATCAGGGACACCCTGGGATCGCGCACGATGTTGCGCAAGGAATCGACCCGGTTGTTGCCGCGGCGATCCGGCAGCATCAGCGTCTTCGGGTCATGAATGCGGACGAAGCCGGAGAGATCGCCGCGCGGCGAGCAGTCGATCCCCTCGGGTCCGATGGTAGCGAGCGCGGCGAACGGGGCCTTTTCGATGAAGACGCGATAGAGTGGGGTGACGTGGTCGGCGACTTTCACGGTCGAGGCGTCGTTGGTGACGCCGTAGATGGCCTCCAGCTGCTCGACCGTTTCGATCACCGACATTCCAGTCTCCTTGTTGTGCCGGCTATTCGTGCCAGCCTTGATTCCTGATCACGCGCAGAAGCTGGCGGCCATGATACTCCGCGCTGTGCGCGTTGAGAATGGTGACATCGGCCTGGGCCGATGCGTCGTCGACGCTGCGCGTCAACCGTTCGGCGATATTGCCGTCGCTGTCCCGGGCGCGAGCAGCAAGCCGCTGCGCCAGCACATCCGGCGGCGCGGTGACCGCGACCACCACGACGTTTGCATAGGCCTGGCGCAGCGCGCCGATCACCGTGCGCGAAACATTGGCCACGACGGCGCGTCCGGCACGAATATCGTCGTTGAGGTCGCGGGGCAGCGCGTAGCAATGCCCATGCGCCTCCCAATGCACGGCGAATTCGCCATGCTCGCGCGCGCGACGGAATTCGTCTGGGCTCACCGCAATATTGTCTTCGTCGGCCGAGGATTCCCGCGTCACGACACGGCGCGGGAAGACGATGTCGTGATCCTCGATGCAGGCTGCCCGCGCCAGCCGCAGCAGCGTGTCCTTGCCGGCACCGCTGGGACCGACCACGAGCACGAGCCGCCCGGGCCCGATCGCACCCGTTGTCTTTCCCGCCACGGTGACGGCCTCGCTCATGCGACACGGCTTCCTTCGCGCCAGACGCTGCGGACCGCGGGGACGCTGCCCGCGACATGCACGCGGATCAGATCGGCACGCTTGCCGATCGCGATCTCGCCGCGGTCGGACAGGCCGACTGCCTCCGCGGGCGCCTTCGTCACGGTGCGGATCGCCGCCGGAAGAGTGATGGCGGGCACGTGCTCGGGCAAGTGCAGCGCGGCCATCAGAAGGCTCGAGGGAATGTAGTCCGACGACAGGATGTCGAGCAGGCCCTCGCGGGCGAGATCGACCGCGGCGATATTGCCGGAATGCGAGCCGCCGCGCACGACGTTCGGCGCGCCCATCAGGATGTCGATGCCGGCCTCGTGCAGGCCGCGCGCGGCCTCCAGCGTGGTCGGAAATTCCGCCACCGAAACGCCATCGCGCACGGCGTCCACGACGTTCTCCTCAGTGGTGTCGTCATGGCTCGCCAGCGGGATCTTGTACTTGTGGGCCAGCGCCACGATCTCGCGCATGTTGGTCGCGGCATAGGCCTTCTGATATTCGAAGCGCTTCGCGAACAGCTCGTCGAGCTCGGCGTCGGTCTTGCCGCCGCCCTTGCCGCGATAATAGTCGCGCAGCTTGCCTTCGTCCCGGAACTGGCGCTGGCCGGGGGTGTGGTCCATCAGCGACATCAGCCGCACGTCGGGACGGTCGATCAGCTCCTGGCCTCCTCGACCACGCTCGGCATCGGGATTTCGCAGCGCAGATGCAGGAAGTGATCGGCGCGGAGCAGGTCAGCATCGCGAGCGGTCGTGATTGCGGCGGCGAGCGTGCCGGCGCGGCCGTCGACTTCCTCGGCGCCATCCTCGCGCCAGACCCGGAGCGAGTCGAACACCGTCGTGATGCCTGATGTCGCGAGCTGGCCGTCATAGGAGACGACGGCGGCGACTGGATTCCAGAACACTTTTGGTCGCGGCACGTAATGCGCCTCGAGGTGATCGGTGTGGAGCTCGATCAAGCCGGGCATGATCAGATCGCCGCCGGCATCCTCTGCCCCCGCGGGCGCCCTGCCCTCGCCGATCTCGGCAATGCGTCCATCGGCGAGGGCAAGCCAGCCCTGCTCGATCACCCGTTCCGTCAGCACGATCCTGGCGTTGGCGATCACGATGTCCTTCTTGGCGTTCATGTCCATTTCCTTCAGGCCGCGGCGGCGAAGCTGGTGACGTCGACGATGCGGTCGGCAATCTGATGACGGATTTCGTCGTCATGGACAATGGCGACCATGGCGACGCCCTGGCGCTTCTTTTCGGCTACCAGCCCGACCACGACGGCGCGGTTGGCGGCGTCGAGCGACGCGGTCGGCTCGTCGAGCAGCAGGATCGGCAGATCCGAGATGAAGCCGCGCGCGATGTTGACGCGCTGCTGCTCGCCGCCGGAAAAGGTCGCGGGCGGAAGCTGCCAGAGCCGCTCGGGGATGTTGAGGCGATGCAACAGTTCGCCAGCACGGGCTTGCGCCTCCGCGCGCGCCAGGCCGTTGACGATCAGCGGCTCGGCGACCACGTCGAGGGTCGCGACGCGCGGCACCGCGCGCAAGAACTGGCTGACATAGCCAATGGTCGCGCGGCGGATGTTGAGAACCTGCCGCGGCTCGGCGGTGGCGAGATCGACCAGCGCGCCGCGATGGTGGATGCCGATCCGGCCGGAATCGCAACGATAACTGCCGAAGATCATCTTCAGGATCGACGATTTTCCGGCGCCTGATGGCCCCGACAGCACGACGCATTCGCCGGGATTGACGTGAAAGGTCACGCCGCGCACCACGGGCAGCTCGATGCCACCTTGCAGGTGCATCGTGAAGGTCTTGTTGGCGTCGGCGATGTCGATCATGGCGGTCATTGGAGAACTCTTCTTGCAAGGCTCATTACGTGGAAGGCTCATGGCGGCAGGATCGAGGAGACGAGCAGCTGGGTATAGGGCTCGCGGGGGTCGTCGAGCACCTGATCGGTGAGGCCGGTCTCGATGACTCGGCCGCCCTTCATGACCATGACCCGATGCGACAGCAGGCGCGCGACCGCGAGATCATGGGTGACGATGATGACCGCGAGATGCAGCTCCGCGACCAGGCTGCGCACGAGGTCGAGCAGACGGGCTTGCACGGAAACATCGAGGCCGCCGGTCGGCTCGTCCATGAACACCAGCCGCGGCTCGGTGACGAGGTTGCGGGCGATCTGGAGCCGCTGGCGCATGCCGCCGGAATAGGTCCGCGGCGCATCGTCGATGCGCGCGATGTCGATCTCGACGCGAGTCAGCCAGTCCGACGCGGTATCGCGGATGCGGCCGTAGTGATTCCACCCCACCGCCATCAGCCGCTCGCCGACATTGGCGCCGGCCGAGACGGCCATGCGCAGCCCCTGCGCGGGATCCTGATGAACGAAGCCCCAATCGGTACGAAACAGGAAGCGCCGCTCGGCCTCGCCCAGCGTGGCGAGATCGCGGGTGACGCCATCGCGCATCCGGTAGGACACCTCACCGCCGCTGGCCGCGAGCTGACCCGACAGCAGCTGCAGCAGCGTCGATTTGCCCGAGCCGGATTCGCCGACGATCGCCAGCACCTCGCCGGGGTAGAGCGCAAAGGACACGTCGCGGCACGCCGCGATCCGGCCATAGGACTTGCTGAGGGATTTTGCGACCAGCAGCGGCTCGTCGTTCTCGAGCATGTCTTGATCAGCCATTCGATGCCTCCTGCGCCTTGTCCTTGTACGGCGCGGCGCTGAGGCTGCCGTGATGGCCGGCGGCCTGACGTCCCTCGCAATAATCGGTGTCGGAGCAGACGAACATGCGCCCGCCCTTGTCGTCGGTCACGATCTCGTCGAGGTAGGAATTTTCAGCGGCGCACAACGCGCACGGCGCGTTGAAGCGGTACGGCTCGAAGGGATGGTCCTCGAAGTCGAGCGACACAACTTGCGTATAGGGCGGGATCGCATAGATGCGCTTCTCGCGGCCGGCGCCGAACAGTTGCAGCGCCGGGCAATTGTCCATCTTGGGATTGTCGAATTTGGGCGTCGGCGACGGGTCCATCACGTAGCGCGCATTGACCTTCACCGGATAGGCGTAAGCCGTCGCGATGTGGCCGAAGCGGGCGATGTCCTCGTAGAGCTTCACATGCATCAGGCCGTATTCGGCGAGCGCGTGCATGCGCCGCGTCTCCGTCTCGCGCGGCTCGAGGAAGCGCAGCGGCTCCGGGATCGGCACCTGGTAGACCAGCACCTGATTTGCGTGTAGCGACGTCTCCGGAATGCGGTGGCGGGTCTGGATCACGGTCGCATCGATCGTCGCCGTCGTCGTGGCGACGCCGGCGGTCTTGGCAAAGAACTTCCTGATCGAGATCGCATTGGTGGTGTCGTCGGAGCCCTGGTCGATCACCTTCAGCACGTCCTCGGGCCCGAGGATCGCGGCCGTCACCTGCACGCCGCCGGTGCCCCAGCCATAGGGCATCGGCATTTCACGGCTGGCGAACGGCACCTGATAGCCGGGGATCGCGATCGCCTTGAGGATCGCGCGGCGGATCATCCGCTTGGTCTGTTCGTCGAGATAAGCGAAATTGTAGGCGGGCGCGTTCATTCCGCGGCCTCCTTCATGGCATCGGGCGCATTGGCCTCAGTGAATTCCTTCCGCAGCTTGCGCAACAGGCCGAGCTCAGACTGGAAGTCGACATAATGCGGTAGCTTCAGATGCTCGACGAAGCCGGTAGCCTGGACGTTGTCCGAATGCGACATCACGAATTCTTCGTCTTGCGCGGGGGCGAGTGCCTCTTCGCCGAGCTCGCGCGCACGCAACGCGCGGTCGACCAGCGCCATCGACATCGTCTTGCGCTCGCTCTGGCCGAAGGCGAGGCCATAGCCGCGGGTGAAGCACGGCGCCTCCGTCGCGGAGCCCTTGAACTGATTGACCATCTGACACTCGGTGAGCTCGATCGAGCCGAGCGGCACGGCGAAGCCGACGTCTTCCGCGGAGAATTCAACCTCGACCTCACCGAAGCGAATCTCGCCAGCGAAGGGATGGTTGCGGCCGTAGCCGCGCTGGGTGGAATAGCCCATCGCCAGCAGAAAACCTTCGTCGCCACGCGCGAGATTTTGCAGGCGCATGTCACGATCGGCGGGAAAATTGAGCGGCTCGCGGGTGAGATCGCCGACGCTGGCGCCTTCCTCGGCCTTAGGCGAGGATTCGATCAGCCCGTCGCGGCCGAGGATGTCGGTCACCCGCGGGGTCGGCGCAGACGATGCTTCGGCCGTCGCCGGCGCTTCCGGCACAAAGCCCTCGGCGAGCAAGGGATCGAGCAGGCGGTGGGTATAGTCGAAGGTCGGGCCGAGGATCTGGCCGCCGGGAATGTCCTTGAAGGTCGAGGACACCCGCCGCCGTACCCGCATCGCGCCGGTCTCGACCGGCTCGCTGGCGCCGAAGCGGGGCAGCGTCGCGCGGAAGGCGCGGACCAGGAAGATCGCCTCGATCAGATCGCCGCGCGCCTGCTTGATGGCGAGCGCCGCGAGCTCGCGATCATAGAGCGAGCCTTCGCTCATGACGCGGTCCACGGCGAGACCAAGCTGCTCGGAGATCTGGTCGAGCGAGATTTCCGGAACGCTTTGGTCGCCACGCCGCGCACTGGCGAGCAGGCGATGGGCGTTCTCGATGGCGCGTTCGCCGCCTTTGACTGCGACATACATGCTTAGCTTCCCTTGCTCACGACACGCGTGGTGCGCGGAATCGCAACCACGGCATCATTTGCGACCAGCACCACATCGATGCCGCGCGGAAACAGCGTTTCGTTGACGCGCAGGCGCTCGAACAGGTCGAACGGCTTGATCGAAGCCTGGAGCGTCGCGACACCGTCAATGCCGGGGCCGCGCAGCTCGAAGCTCCGCCCTCCGTCCAGACTCTCGACCTGCAGGATCAACGTGGTCGACCGATCCGGATATTCGCTGGTGCCGAGCGCGAAGCGCTCCAGCGAAGGCAGCGCCCCGCCGTCGCTGATCAGCGCGAAGCTGGCGATGGAAGAATCCTGCACCACCGGCGCACCAGTATGGAATTTCAGCCATTTCACGACGTCGGAAGTCTCATGCATGCGCGCATCGAGCCAGAGCGGCGTGTCGTGATCGAACAGCGTCAACGCGATCGCGGCCGTGCCGCGCATCATCACATGAGGCGCTCCTGATGTCGGCACGATGCGCTGGACCGACCCCGGCCGGGCCATCGCGTCCATGACCGAACGAAAGGTCGATTGCGCCGACAGCACCTTGTCGGCGAACCCGGGGGGCAGTTCCGCAATCGTGGTCATGATCTCACCCCTCACCGCGCACCATGGTATAGAAATCAACCTTCGTCGCGGCGGTCTGGGCCGCCACCTGCTTGCGCCTGACCATAAGCTGCTCACGCAACGGCGCGATAATGTCCCGCTCCACCGCGCCGGCGAAATCGCGGGACTGCACCAGGGCATCGCACAGCGCGATCAGCCGCGCCTTCTCGCCGTCGCGACCGAGCGTGTAGCCGAAACCGACCTCGCCGCTCGCAAGCCGCACCGCGGCGCGCGACACCGTGGCTTCACCGAGGTTGAACGGCGCACCATCGCCGCCGACCCGGCCGCGCAGCATGACGAGGCCGTTTTCCGGCGCGCGCAGATCCTGATGCGCCGGCAAAGC
The DNA here is from genome assembly GCF_040939785.1 of Bradyrhizobium lupini. Classification (NCBI taxonomy): domain Bacteria; kingdom Pseudomonadati; phylum Pseudomonadota; class Alphaproteobacteria; order Hyphomicrobiales; family Nitrobacteraceae; genus Bradyrhizobium; species Bradyrhizobium lupini. The sequence continues at coordinate 4,322,908 of NZ_CP162553.1, read as the reverse complement.
GAGAGCTTGGAGGCGAGCGGCGATCTCGTCCGCCTCCGCGTGCGCCAGCACGGCCATTGCGGCCTTGCGCTGGGCTTGCTGATTATTGTGCTGGGTCACCGCATCCACCGACTTCTCTGCAGAACTTGCCGAATCCAAGTTGTCTATGATACTAGACAACTTGATAGCGGAGCGCCATGACTGTTTCGTGACAAAGGCGTGATTTCTGGAGTAGCTTCCCGGCCACATGAGCATGCAGGACACAGCCTCCTCCGGCGTCGCGTTGTGGCGTCTCGTTGCCGACGGCATCGAGCGCGGCATCGCCGACGGCCGCTTTGCGGCGGGCGACAAGCTGCCGGGCGAGGTGGAGATCGCCGAAACCTATCGCGTCAACCGCCACACCGTGCGACGCGCGCTGGCCGCGCTTGCCGAGCGCGGCATCGTGCGGGCAGAACGCGGCAGCGGAACCTATGTCGAGGCGCAGAAGCTCGCTTATCCACTGCGCTCGCGGACCCGTTTCTCCGAGATCGTCGGCGCGGACGGCCGCGAACCGCATGGCCGGCTGATCGAGGCGTCCGCTGACGTTGCGACCCGCGAACTCGCGCGGGAGCTTGGCCTCAAGACCGGCGCACCGCTGGTCCGGATCGAGGCGATGCGCCTCGCCGACCGCACGCCGATCTGTGTCTCCACGACGTGGCTGTCGGCGCAGCTATTCCCGGCTGCGGGCGACGTCTTTGCCGCGACCCGCTCGATGACGAAATTGCTCGAGCATTACGGCGTCCGGGACTATCGCCGCGGCGCGACCCGGATCACCGCCGGTATCGTCGACGCAACCGACGCCGCACGGCTCGATCTGGCGCTGGGACGGCCGATCCTGGTGGTCGACGCCACCGATCACGATCTCGACGGCAAGCCGCTGGTGACCAAGCATTCGCGCTTTGCCGCGGAGCGGGTGGAATTTCTGGTGGAGAACGGGTGAACTGGCTGCCCTCTGCCCCTCTCCCCTTGCGGGAGAGGGTGGCTCGCCGCGCTAGCGGCGAGACGGGTGAGGGGTTGCCTCCGCGCACTGATCTGAATTGAGGATGCAGACCCCTCATCCGGCGCTTCGCGCCACCTTCTCCCACAAGGGGAGAAGGAAGAAGGTTACGCCACCGCCCGCCGCCCGATAATCGCAAAACGCAATTTGCCCGAAACGAAATCGATCGCGGCGACTGCGACCAGGATCATCAGGATCAGGAACGACACCTTCTGCCATTCCAGCACGCGGATCTGCTCGGCGAGCTGGAGGCCGATGCCGCCGGCGCCGACGATGCCGATGATGGTGGCCGAGCGCGTATTCGACTCGATGAAATAGAGCACCTGCCCCGCAATCACGGGCAGGACCTGCGGCAGCAGGCCGAAGCGAATCTCGTGCAGCGCGCTGCCGCCGGAGGCGCGGATGCCCTCGACCTGCTTCTGATCGGCGCCCTCGATCGCCTCCGAGAACAGTTTTCCGAAGGCGCCGAAATCCGACACGGCGATGGCGAGCACGCCGGCAAACGGGCCGAGCCCGACCACGTTGATCCACACCAGCGCCCAGATCAACGTGTCGACGCCGCGAATCGAATCCAGGAAACGTCGGACCGGAAAGCGCAGCAGCTTTGATGGCACGACATTACGGGCCGCAAGAAGACTGACCGGCAGTGCGAACAGCGCGGCGAGCGTTGTGCCGAGCAGCGCGATCGACAGCGTCTCGCCCAGCGCCTTCAGATAGACCGGCAGCGACGAGCCGGGATCCGGCGGGATCATCATCAGGCTGATCCAGCCGAGCTGGTTGAGGCCCGCGACGAACCGCGACGGCGAGAAGTCGAGATCGACGAGGCCGTAAATCAGGATCGCGAGCGCCGCGACGCTCATCGCCGGCATGGCGAGCCGCGCCGAGGCCGGCCGGTCGAACACGTCAGGATAGCGCGCGCGAAGCGCCGCAGTGTCGGTCTCCTGCGGTCCCGTCACGTCCGCGCCTCCTTGCCGAACAGACGGCCGCGCAGCCATCCGGTGCTGATGTCGATGATGAAGACCGTGACGATGATGGTGAGCAGGATGGCGCTGACGTCGGAGTAATAGAACTTGCGGATGGCGACGACGAGCTCCTGGCCGATGCCGCCGGCACCGACGAAGCCCATCACGGAGGCCTCGCGGACGTTGATCTCGAACCGCAGCAGCGCGTAGCTGGCATAGCCTGCCGTGACCTGCGGCAGGATGGCGAAGCGCATGCAGGAGAGCCAGCTTGCGCCGGTCGAGCGGACGCCTTCGACCGGCTTCATGTCGGCATTCTCGACGATCTCCGAGAACAGCTTGCCGAGCGCGCCGGTGGAGTGGATCGCGATCGCAAGCACGCCGGCCATCGGACCGAGCCCGAAGGCGATCACGAAGATCAGCGCAAACACGATGCCGGGCACCGTGCGCGCGAATTCGAGCAGGCGCCGCACCATGAAACGCAGCCAGGGCGCGGGCGAGGTGTTTTCAGCGGCGAAGAAGTTCAGGCAGAACGCAAGAGTCGCGCCGATCAGCGTGCCGACATAGGAGATCAGCAAAGTCTCGCCCAGCATCCTCAGCCATTTGCGCCAGCCCCACAGCCACTCCCCGACATCGGTCCAGACCCGCTGGCCGGTGTCGAGTGTGAGGATGCGGTCGAAATAGCTGATGAAGTTGCCAAAGTGGGCGAACAGCGTGCGCAGATTCACTTCAGCGCCGATCGCGGCCAGACACAGTGCTGCGGCGAAGATCACGGCTCCAGACAGGATTCGGAGCCGCTTGCGCGCCACCGCCTGGCGATAGGCGGCGTTGAGCACGGCGAGCTGCTGCTCGGGGAGAATCGAAACCGCGACGGTCATCTGATCAGGAAAGGTGGTCGATCAAAGAGAAAGAGCCGGGTCCATCGACCCGGCTCCAGTGGCATCGTCCCGAAACTCAGGACGCCTTCTTCTTACGCAGCGCATCGACGAACTTGATCAGCTCGATCGTGCCATCCCAATCCTTGGTGGTCGCGGGATGAAAACCTTTCTTCTGGCCGTCCTGTAGGCGGTCGAAGGCAGCCTTGTCCTTGGCCGGCGCGTCGAAGAACGCCTTCGCGATGGCGGCCTTGGCCTCTTCCGGCAGGTCGGAATTGTAGGCATACGGACCGTTGATGATCGGCGCCGACTTGTGGATGATGCGGAAATCGTCCTTTTTCATCGCCGAGCCATCGGCATTCTTCAGCATGCCCTTGGTCAGCATCTGCGCTAATGTCGAGTCGTTGTCGCTGGTCCACTGGTTGGCCGCGACGTCGACCGTGCCCTGCGCCAGCGCCAGGATCGCGTTCTCGTGGCTTCCGGTGAAGACGACCTTGCTGAAATAGGTGTCGGCGTCCGCGATGCCCATCTTGTCGAGCTCGAAGCGCGGCACGTTGTTGCCGGAGGTCGAGTTCGGGTCGACCAGGCCGAGGTTCTTGCCCTTGAGCTGGTCGATGCTCTTGTAGGCGCTGCTCGCCTTGACGAAGAACACCGAGTAATAACCGGTGGAGCCGTCGGAGTTGATGTCGTTGGCGAAGGCGTCGGTCTTGACGCCGGTCAGGCGGGCGCGGGCGAACGAGGCCGAGCCGTAGCTCGCGATGTGAATGTTGCCGGCACGCTGGCCTTCGATTACGGCAGCGTAGTCGTTGGCGATGCGCAGCGTGACTTTCACGCCCAATTCCCTGGAGAGATAGCTCATGAACGGCGCCCAGCGCTCGGTCACGCCCGAGGCGTTTTCCGCCGGAATGACCGCGAAGGTCAGCTCGGGATATTTGGCTTTCCAGTCTTCGGCGGAGGCCGAAGTCGTCAACGCGAGCGCGGCGGCGCCGGCGAGAATCAATCTGCGAGTAATCATGATAGCCTCTTCATTGGTTGAGGTCGGTTGACGCAAAATTGGTAAGTCCTGATGCGGCGCAGCTCAGGCGGCGGCCGCCCTTCCAAGCGCCGGAATGCCCTGTCGCACCGGTGCAGGCGTGCCGCCCATGACTTCGGCGGCTTCGAGATCGTAGAGCTCGCGCGCCACGTGGTCGGTCAACTCGGCCGGCGCGCCGTCGAACACCACGCGGCCCTGCGCCATGCCAATCAGGCGGTCGCAATAGCTGCGCGCCAGGTCGAGCGAATGCAGATTGCAGAGCACCGTGATGCCGAAGTGCTTGTTGATGCGCAGCAGCGCATCCATGACGATCTTGGTGTTGCGCGGATCGAGCGAGGCGATCGGCTCGTCGGCGAGGATGATGTCGGGCTGCTGCACCAGCGCGCGGGCAATCGCGACGCGCTGCTGCTGGCCGCCGGAGAGCTGATCGGCGCGCTGGGCCGCGAGCGGGGCAATGTCGAACTGTTCGAGCGCGGACATCGCCAGCGCCCTGTCCTGCTCGGGCCAGGTCTGCGACAGCGAGCGCCAGGCCGGCATCGTCGCAAGCCGTCCCATCAGGACGTTGGTGAGCACATCGAGCCGGCCCACCAGATTGAACTGCTGAAAGATCATCGCCGAGCGCGCCCGCCACTGCCGCAGCTCCTTGCCGCGCAGCGCCGTGACGTCGAGGCCGTCGAACAGGATGCGGCCCTGTGCAGGGGTCGCGAGACGGTTGATGGTCCGCAGCAGGGTCGACTTGCCGGCGCCGGAGCGTCCGATCACGCCGACGAAGCCGCCGGGAGAGACTTGAAACGAGGCGTCGTCCACCGCGGCTTTCACGCCGAAGCGACACGTCAGACCTTCAACCACCAGCATGCAGGGCTCCAGAGTAGCTGGGACCCACCGCTAAAGCCGGCGCTTGACACTTGTGTGACACGGACGTTGCGGTGCGGCGATCCTACACACCTCATCTCCTGTTCATCCCCTGTCATGGCGTCGTCATGACATTGTCATCAAGCCGCTCGAAGAGAAACGCCCGCCCTCTCGTTCGGATTCAACATGGCCGCCAAAGCTCTTTCGGTCCAGCCGACTGTCGATCCCTCCGCGAAGCTGCACGACGCCAGGCTTGGGGCCTACACCGAGGTCGGCGCGCGCACGATGCTGCACGAGGTGACGATGGGGGATTACTCCTATGTCGTGAACGACGCCCAGATCACCTACACCACCATCGGAAAATTCTGCTCGATCGCGGCGATGACACGGATCAATCCGGGCAATCACCCGATGCAACGCGCCACGCAGGCGCACTTCACCTATCGTTCGAGCGCCTATTTCGAAGGCGAGAGCGACGACACGGAATTCTTCGACTGGCGGCGCCAGCATCACGTCCATATCGGCCATGACGTCTGGATCGGCCATGGCGCGATCGTTCTGCCGGGCCGCAACATCGGCACCGGCGCGGTGATCGCGGCCGGCGCCATCGTCACCAAGGACGTTCCGGCCTACACCATCGTCGCCGGCAATCCGGCGCGCATCGTGCGCCGGCGGTTCTCGGAAGAGGTTGCGGGGCGGCTTGCGAGGCTCGCTTGGTGGGACTGGGATCACGACAAGTTGCGTGAAGCCCTGCCCAATTTCCGCAAGCTCGGGATTGAGGATTTCCTCACGGCATACGAAGCAGGGGCACCCTCTTCTGCCAGCAAACGAAGCGCGGTCGCGTGACAGACATATTCCTCGAGGGCGGGCGGGCCCTGATCGGCTCCGAGTTCGCCGAAACGTCGCTTCTCGTGTCCGGAACGGACATCGCAGAGATCAATGCCTCGCGCAGCCGGGCGCGGCTGGCGATCAAGGCGCGCGATCTGCTGGTCCTGCCGGGCATCGTCGATCTGCATGGCGATGCCTTCGAGCGACAGATGATGCCGCGCGCCGGGGTCGATTTCCCGATCGACGTCGCGCTCGCCGACAGCGACCGCCAGGCGATCAGCAACGGCATCACCACGGTTTTTCACGCCACGACCTGTTCGTGGGAGCCGGGCCTGCGCAGCGCCGGCAATGCGCGCAGCCTGATGGAGGCGATCGAACGGCAGCGCCCGCAATTCGCCGCCGACACCCGCTTTCACCTGCGCCACGAGACCTACAATCTCGACGCCGAAACCGAGATCAGCCAATGGCTCACTGAGGGCCGCGTCGACCTGTTCGCCTTCAACGACCACATGGACGGCACGGTTGGGGACATGGCCAAGCCGCGCAAGCGCAATCGCATGGTGGAGCGCACCGGCCTGTCGAGCGAGGAATTCGACCGGCTGGTCGGACACATAATGTCCCGCGCCGCGGATGTGCCGGCTTCCGTGTCACGGCTGGCCGCGACGGCCCGCGCCGCCGACGTGCGGATGCTCTCGCACGATGATGCGACGCCCGCGATGCGCGAAGGCTTTCGCGCCATGGGCGTGGCGATTGCGGAGTTTCCGATCAACGAGGAGACAGCGCGGGCGGCAGCAAGCCACGGTGACGCCATCGTCTACGGCGCGCCGAACGTCGTGCGCGGAGGCAGCCACACGGGCTGGACCAGGGCATCCGACATGATCGCCAAAGGGCTCTGCTCGGTTCTGGCCTCGGACTACTACTATCCCGCGCAGCTGCTCGCTGCGTTCCGGCTCGCCGCCGATGGCGTGCTGCCGCTGACCGAGGCCTGGAATCTGGTCTCCGCCGCGCCCGCGCGCGCGACCGGTCTTGCAGATCGCGGCGTGCTCGCGGAAGGCCGGCGCGCGGACATTCTGCTGGTCGACGACAGCATGCCGCTGCGGCCGCGGCTGATCGCCGTGATATCAGGCGGCAAGCTCGTGCATCTCACCGAGGCGACGCGGTTGCTTGGCATGCCAGCTACCCCGCGCCAAGCTGTCGCCGCGGCATAAACCCGCTATGCTCGGACGATGACGAGTTTCCCCCGCTACGCGATCTATTTTGCCGCAGGCAGCGACAGCGCGCTCACCCGCTTCGGCGCGGAGTTGCTCGGCTACGATGCCTATACCGGCAACGAGCTGCCGTTTCCCGCCGACGCATCGCGTCTCGCGCCGGACTGGCGTGATGTCACCGCCGATCCCCGCAAATACGGCTTTCACGCCACGCTGAAGGCGCCGATGGCGCTGGCGTCCGACAGGCGCGAGGTCGAGCTTGTTGCGGCCTGCGCGACATTCGCCGGCAGGGCACGCGCAATTCCGGTGATCCGCCCGGTCGTCGATTCCATCAGCGGCTTCATCGCCGTCATTCCCGGGGAGCCGGTCGGCGAACTCCAGCAGCTCGCCGCCGATTGCGCGCGCGACTTCGACTCCTTCCGCGCGCCGCTGAGCGCGGAAGACCGTGCGCGGCGCAAGCCGGAGAAGCTGAGCGAACGGCAGCGCCACTATCTCGACCGCTGGGGCTATCCTTACGTGATGGAGGAATTCCGTTTCCACATGACGTTGACGGGCCGGCTCGACGTGGAGCGGCGCGGGCCGATTCTGGAAATGCTGCAGGGAAGGTTTGCTGCGCTCGGCCTCAAGACGCTTGCGATCGATCGCGTCGCGCTGTTCAAACAGGACCACGCCAAGGCTCGCTTCCGCATCATCGGCGAGTGGGCTTTGACCCAGTAAGCGTCAGTGCCAGCTCGCGAGATTGAAGCCGAAGGCCACAACGCCAACCAGAATGAGGCTGGTGGCCCAGATTACATCCAGATTGAACCAGCTTCGCGAGACGAACCTCAATCCCAGATGGCGGTAGACCAGCCACGCCAGACATCCGCCGGCGCTGACCATGGCAGCGACGTGCACCAAAGACACCAGAACCGCCATCCCGAGACTCGCCTTCATCAGCGCGCCGGCGGCCTCATGGCCGGCATCGAGTTCGAAGGCCTGGCAGAGCCCGAGATAGATCGGCACGAGCATCAAGGCGGCGCCGTGAGCAATGGCAACGGCAAATGACCAGAGCGCCAATTGCGTCGGCGGAATTCGTGCCAGCGCGCGCGGATGGCGCCGCTCGACCAGCCGATAGACGCCGAAGCCGATGACGAAAAGGCTCGCGCCGAGCTGGATCGAACGCTGCCACTCGGCCAGCACGAGCAGGAACGCGAATGGCAGCAGCACGAGAAGCGTTGCCAGGAGATGTCCGGCGGCCAGAGCCCACAACGCACGAAAGAGCGCGCGCGGGCTCTTGTCCATGAGCCCGGCCGAAACGGCGAGCGGCCAGCCCATTCCCGGATTGACCCCGTGATAGAGACCGCTCGCAACAAGAGCGAGCCACAGCCAGCCGAGGCTCGCGTGTGCCCAATCTAGGCCGACGGGTAGCAAAAGGAGTCCGTCGAACAATCGCCGCCCTCCAGCCTGATCTGGTGCGCACGATATCCGTCGGGGAAGCTCACGAAGTAGTTCTTGTCGAGCTCGAGGCCACCATTGCGACCGACATTGGCCATGACTTCCAAACCCGGAACGCCATCGGGATAGAACTGGTCATCCCAGGTGGAATAGAGCGAATTGGTCCAGTACACCCGCCTGCCGTCCCGGCTGATCTCGACCATCTGCGGACCGGCCGCAAATGCCTTGCCGTTCGGATGGGGGGTGCGGCGCGCGATGCCGCCGATGTGAACCGAGCCCGCAAGCTTCGGCTTTCGCGGATCACTCACGTCGTACTGGCGCATTTCACCCGTGCCCCAGCACGAGACATAGAGAAAACGATCATCCATCGACAGGTCGATGTCGGTCACCAGCGGCGGCACGGCGCCAAAGCCCTGAAGCAGCGGCGGGAGCTTCTCCTTTGGCGCAGGCTCGGGCGGGATCGTCGCCGTCTTCTCCGCATGGAATTTTCCGCCTTCGCGCCACCAGGTCCAGATCGAGGCTTCGAGATTCGTGGTGTCGACCACAACGCCTACAAAGCCGTATTCGCGAACCGGATCGTGCGCCGGCCGTACCTCCAGCGCCATCTGATGATTGGCGCCGAGGTCGATGGTCTGCACGTTGCGACGGGCGCGGAGATCCCAGAAGTGGAGACGATGGCCATATTTGTTCGCCAGCAGATCTTCCGGGACGATCCCGTTCTCGAACTGCGGCGGCAATGCCCATTCGCTCGTCACCATGTAGTCGCGCGGCAGGTTCCACCAGAAATCATAGTGCAGCGTCTGCGGACCGCGGTCGATCTCCCATCGTCCAAGGACCTCGAACGTCTCGCAATCCATGATGAAGACGCCTGGAGGCCCGTTGGTGCCGTCCTTGCCGCCGCCGCCGAGCGTGCTCACATAGACGCCGTCCGGCCCGCAATGGATGGTGTGCGGCCGCGAATAGCCGGTCTTTTTGAAGACTTCCTCGGGCTCGATGATCTTGTGGATTTTGGCTTTGGTCGGATCGGGCTTGGTATCGATGATGTAAATCCGCGACGAGCGCAGCCCGGGGATGATGAGATAGCGCCGCTCGATGAAGGCATGCCCAGTGAGCGGCGACAAGGCGGAGGAGCAGGCATTCCAACCGAAGTGATGAAACTCATCGCCCTTGTTGGGCATCGTCACGGTGTGGACGATCTGGCTGTAGGTCGGCGATCCCGGCTTGGCGTCGATCACCGCGAGAGCATCCGGTTTCGAGAAATCCGGACTGAGCAGCAACGTGTAGGCAAAGTTCTCCGCAGGAGCTTCCATCGCAAGCTTGGGCGATGCGTGAAAGGTGGGATCCGGCCTCATCGTCATGGCACTGCCTCCCTGTTTCGTTGGTTCGCACCAACCTGGTTCGGAATAGCGGCATAATGAAGAGCTGTTGCGCGATGTCTTGAGTTGCTCCGCGGGCCAGGTTGGCGAGCGTACAATATGTCATCGCCGGGCTGCGGGAAACCGCCCGAACCGCGTTAATTCGACGCCTTCAGCCAGATGGAAGCTGGCGGGATCAGGCCAGGGTGCGCACCTCACACTCAGCGTCGTCCCGGCCTTCGCCGGGACGACAGCGTTGCGCTACTTCCCCCACCTCAACGCCAGCGCATCGCGCTCCTTGGCCAACTCCAGCAGCCCGGCCCGCGTCGCCGGGTGCAACGGCTGGAGCGGATGCCGCACCGTGTCCGACTTGATCACGCCGCCGGCCTGCATCATCGCCTTGCAGGCGATCAGGCCGCATTGGCGGTTTTCGTAGTTGATCAGCGGCAGCCAGCGTTCGTAGGCGGCTTTGGCCTCTTCACGCTTGCCGGCGAAATAAGGATCGACGATCTGGCGGATGCCGTCGGGATAGCCGCCGCCGGTCATCGCGCCGGTGGCGCCGGCATCGAGATCGGCGAGCAGCGTGATCGCTTCCTCGCCGTCCCAGGGACCCTCGATATCGCTGCCGCCGGCGTCGATCAGGCTGCGCAGCTTTGCAGCCGCGCCCGGCACCTCGATCTTGAAATAGCGGATGTTGGCGAAATCGCGCGCCAGCCGCGCGAGCAGCTCAACCGACAGGGGGTGCCGGCGACAGGCGCATCCTGGATCATGATCGGAATCTTGATCGCGCCCGACAGCACCTTGAAGAATTCGACGACGCCTTTTTCGGGCACGCGGAAGGTGGCGCCGTGATAGGGCGGCATCACCATGACCATGGCGGCACCGGCCGCCTCGGCCTGCCGGCTGCGCGCGGCGCAGACGGCCGAGCTGAAATGCGTGGTGGTGACGATCACGGGAACGCGGCCCGCGACATGCTCCAGCACCGCATGCATCACGGTCTCGCGCTCGGCATCCGTGAGCACGAACTGCTCGGAGAAATTGGCGAGAATGCACAGACCGTTCGAGCCTGCGTCAATCATGAAATCGATGCAGCGACGCTGTCCCTCAAGGTCGAGTTCGCCGCGCTCGTCGAAGATGGTGGGTGCGACCGGGAACACGCCGCGATAGGGGCGCTGGGCCTTGTGGTGGGGCGTGACCGGCATCGAACTCTCCATCCCTGATATCTCTTACATCTGCCGCGACGCTCGCACAGCGCCACAGATGTACCCGCCGCGCGCATCGGCGGCAATGCCGATCGCGCGACGTAAGGACGGAAGATTGTCGAAGCTATGCGGTCCTCACCGCGCCCAAAAAGCCCTCGACCGCGACGCGGAGACGATCGGCGTCGGCGGACATTTTCGTCACGGACACCGACAGGACCGAACCGGCATTGCCCGTCTCCTGGTTCAGCCTGGCGACGCTGCCGATGGTGTCGGTGACCTCGCGGGTTCCCTGCGCGGCCTGCTGGAAGTTGCGGGAGATCTCGGTGGTGGCCGCACGCTGCTGTTCGACCGCTGCCGCGATCGCCGTCATCTTTTCGTCGATGCCGCTGATCGCGCCGCCGATCGCGCGGATGGCCGCGACCGCCTGGCCCGTCGCGCCCTGGATCTCCGCGACCTGGCGGGAGATTTCTTCCGTCGCCGTCGCCGTCTGCGAAGCGAGGCTCTTGACCTCGCCGGCGACCACGGCGAAGCCGCGGCCGGCCTCGCCCGCGCGCGCGGCTTCGATGGTGGCGTTCAACGCCAGGAGATTGGTCTGCCCTGCGATGGCGTTGATCATCTTCACGACCTCGCCTATGCGGCCAGCGGTCTGATCGAGGATTTCGACCGTCGCATTGGTCTGCGCTGCCTGCGACACGGCTTCGCGGGCCTCGCGGGCGCTGGCCTGCACCTGCGCGGAGATCTCGCCGACGGACGCCGAGAGTTCTTCGGTCGCCGCTGCGATGGTCTCGAGATTGTTGGTGGCCTGCTCGGCGGAGGAGGAGACCGCCGCGGTCTGGCTGCTCGATTCCGAAACCAGTGAGCGGACGTCCGTCGCGGTGGCATCGAGCTCCTTGGTCGACGCCGCAACGCTGTGAATGACGGCTTGCACGGTGTCGTCGAAACTGCGGCAGGCCGCATCGACGGTGCCGGAGCGGGCGAGCTGGAGCGCCTGCTGCGATTCGCGCTCCTGGCCCAGGCGTTCCGCGGTCGCCGCGCTCTCGCGCAGGCTTTCGAGTGCGGCCGCCATGGTGCCGAACTCGTCGGGATACCTGGATTGCGGGACGGGCGTCGCGTAGTCGCGGGCGCTGATCTTGGCGATCGCGTCCAGGATGGCGCGCACCGGGCGCATCAGGCGATTGCGCACCACGTACACGCCGGTCAGGGTCACGGCGAGCGCGAGCAGGAACGCGAGCGACTGCACGACGAGATTGGTGAGCGCCTTGGCCTGCACCGTTTCCGCCCGGACGATTGACTGGTCGAGCGCCTTGTTGGCCACCGCGACGATGGACGCAAAGGGTGACTGACACAGCGTATTCCATTCCGCGGCGGGCATCGCGGGCTTACCGCTGCCGTCGAAATTCTTGGTGAGGTCGCCGATCTGCTTGAGCGCACCGTCGGTCTTGGCCTTCGCGTCCGTCGCGGCCGTCACCAGCTCCGCCGCCACGTCGGGCGAGGCCAGCAACTCGGCCATGCCTGCCCAGCCGGAGGCGATCGTGCCATCCCATTGCGCCACTGACCGCTTCTGGGCGTCGTCGAGCGGCTTGCTGCTGTTGACGTTGGAGCGAAGCGACGAACAATGGATCCCATAACGGTCGCGCACCTGCCAGGCGAAGCGCCGGACCTGGATCATGCGGGCGATGAAAGGGTCATTCATCCAGGCACGGTTCGACACCGCGGTGGAGGCGAGGTTGGCCGTTTCGATCACCTTGGTGACGGCATCATACCAGGAGTTGGTCCGCTCGATCTTGCGTTCGGCGCGCGGGCGCTTGGCCTCGTCGTAGAACAGCTGGAATTGCGGCGCGGCGGCGCTCCAGCCCTGCTTCAATGTGCCAGCGAGTTCGTCGCGGCGGGCGAAATCGACGGTGGCGAGCGCGGCGCCGATGGCGTCATAGCCGCCCTGCTCGGCCTTCTCCGCCGCCTCGAGTTTTGCTCGCGGATCATCCTCGCCGAGGATCGCGCTCTGGGCATCGCCGCGATTGTTGCGCAGCGCCAGCACGCCATGGAAGATCGCCTTGTCGGCCGCGGCAAGCCGCGCGGTCTCGAGGCTGTCGCTATAGCGGCCGAACGCCCCAACCATCTGGATCGCCGTGGAGGCCAGCGCACCCGCAGCCAGCAGGGCCATCAAGGTCAGAAGGAGCGAACTTACTGATTTCTTAAACATTGCCATGGTGTCGGGGGCCTGGGTCGGGGGCCTATTCTTTCGAGCGCCACCTTGCCCGCGACATGCCAATGTTCCGTTAAGGTTTTAATCGAATGGGCGTGAGTTTCCGGCCCGACGAGCCTCAGCGCAGTCCCGGATATCACGCAACCTTGGTGAAATCCGGCGGGCGGCGTTCCGTGAACGCCGTGAAGGCCTCGCGCGCCTCAGCGGTGCGCAGGCGCAGCCCGAACTGCTCGCCTTCGGCATTCATCTGCGCGACCAGCGTCTCGCCGTTGCGCATCAGCTTCTTGGTGGCGGTGAGTGCGCCGGCCGGCTGACGGGCAAGACGCTGCGCCAGCGCGAGCGCCTCGGCATCGAGCTTGTCGAGCGGCACGACGCGGTTGGCGAGCCCCCATTCCAGCGCGGATTTGGCCGGCACCGTCTCGCCCAGCGCGAACATCTCGTAGGCCCGCGCATAGCCGATGCGCGCCGGCATCAGCAGGCTGGAGGCTGCTTCCGGCACCAGTGCGAGGCTGACGAAGGGCGTCGACAATTGCGCGTTGTCGGCAAGCACGACGAGGTCGCAATGCAGCAGCATCGTGGTGCCGACGCCGACGGCGCGGCCCTGCACCGCGGCCACCAAGGGCCGGGAGCAGCGCGCCAGCGACTGGATGAAGCGCACGACGTTGCGGCTTCCTTCCGACTTGCCCGCCGCGACCGCCGCGAACTCGCCGACATCGTTGCCGGCGGTAAACATGTCGCCTTCGCCGCGGATCAGGATCACGCGGACCGACGGATCGTGCTCGGCTGATTCGATGGCATCGGCGAGCTTGCCGTACATCGCATCCGTCAGCGCATTCTTCTTGTCGGGGCGTGCCAGCGTGAGCGTGAGAATTCCGCCGTCGTTCCGGATCCGGACGTGCTCGGTCATGGGTCTCTCCTCTATTCCTATGGATCTCTAGAAAGCTCTGTTGAAAGCTGTCTTGGAAACTTGTCCTGAATGCTGGTCAGCCAGCGCGCGACGATATCGATCTCCGCACTGGTGAATCCGTCCGTCAACGCCGCGTTGATCTGTGCCGCGCTGGCCTTCGCCTGCGCCAGTGCCGTCCGCCCCTTCGGCGTCAGCCAGACGCGCCAGGCGCGACCATCCTCGTGATCCGCGCGCCGCTCGACCAGTTTAGCCGCCGCCGTACGGTCGACCAGCCCCGAGATGCCGGCCGGCCCCATGTCGAGCGCCGCGCCCACCTCACCCATCAGGACGCCGTTCTGCTTGCCGAGGATGAACAGCAGCCCCGCTTGCGCCGGCGTGACCTCGCTCGAAGGCTGCGCCGCCATCCAGCGCTGCACGCGCCGCTGCGCCACGCTCAACAGGTAGATCAACCGATGGTGTCTCGCGCCCGCGTCTTTATTTCGCATGCGAAATAGATAATCGAGGCGGATCAGATTGTCAAAGGACGGCAGCTGGACATGTGCCGCGGCAGTCGTCGAGGAACAGGGCCGCCCCGGCGCACCAGGACCTCACCCACCAATCGCAATTAGCCGCCGCCGTCACGCTTGACGGCCGCTTCCTTTTATGTTCCCTATTCGTTCTATTCAATCATAGATTGTCCCGGAGACCTTTCGTGATGAACAGTATGCGTGGCGAGAATCAGCCGACCCAGCTCGTAATTCATAATGACGATGATACGCCGGACCAATTCGTGATGGATCTGCTTCGGCAGGTTTTCGGCAAATCAGACCGTGAAGCGACCGCGCTGATCACCCAGATCGAGCAGAAGGAAAAAGCGGTTTGCGGACCTTACCCGCAATCGGTTGCCGAAGCCCTTTTCAAATCTGCGCAACAATCCATCGAATTGGCCGGCCACCAACTGCAGGTCACGCTAGAGGCGGTCAAGACTCCTTGCGAACTCTGTGGCAAGCCTGAGGGACAGATCGACGTTCGTATCGGCGACCGAACGGTCTGGCTGTGCAGCGACTGCATGCGTGCGGCGGATGAACCCTCGAACGAACAAGAGGAAGATTTCGACTTTGCTTGCGACGTTCTCGATTGGCACCTTGCCAGCACCGCGCGCAGCAAACTCGTGACCACGATCCGCCAGTTTCCTGGCCACATGCGGGTCGATCTCCAGGCCGCCGTCGACCGGCTCTTCGGCAAGGCCATCCGGCTGGTGGGATTAAACGAGGAGCAGCGCTACGAAACGCTGTCGATTCCACGACTGCTCAAGGAGGGCCGCTATGCGATCGCGATTGCCCCGCTGCAATATTCCGACGTCGACGTAGGCGAGAAGAGCCCGGTCAAGTGTCTGGATAACGGGCTGTGGCTGTGTGAGCAGGATCATCTCCGCTATGCGGTTTTGCTCTGCGCACACCGCGAATACAGTCGCGAGCCCGGAATTCGGATCGAAATCCTGGTACCCTCAGGTTCCGCAGGCGCGGCTCTGGTCCAGCAATGCTTCAATGAATTGGAAGAAGCCGTACAGGCTGCGCGGACCTATCGCGGCAAGATCCTGTCGCTCGATGCCGACTCCGACTATCGCGGTCGCTCGCGCGGCATCACGGTGCATCGCTTGCCGCAGGTCGCGCGCGACGAGGTGATCCTGCCGGAGCAGACCCTGCGGCTGCTCGATCGCAACGTTCTGACCTTCGTCAACACCCGAGACCAATTGCGCCGGCTGGGTCAATCGACACGCAAAGGCATCTTGCTGTACGGGCCGCCGGGCACTGGCAAGACCCACACGATCCGTTATCTCGCAACGCATTTGCCCGGGCATACGACGCTGATCATCACGGCCGAGCAGATCGGTCTGCTCGGCGCCTATATGAGCCTGGCACGGTTGCTCCAGCCGTCGATGGTGGTGATCGAGGATGTCGATCTCATCGCCCGCGACCGCGATGACATGGGGCCGTGTGAGGAATCCATGCTGAACAAGCTGCTCAACGAGATGGACGGGCTGAAGGAAGACGCCGACATCCTGTTCGTCCTGACCACCAACCGGCCGGAGGACCTCGAGGGAGCTCTCGCGGGTCGCCCCGGCCGCATCGATCAAGCCATCGAAGTGCCGCTGCCAGACGAGACCGGCCGCGGCAAGCTGGTCCGGCTCTACGGCAGGGGATTGCCGCTCGAGGGGGCCGTGATCGCGGAGGCTGCCCGACGCAGCGAGGGCACGAGTTGCGCCTTCATCAAGGAGCTGATGCGGCGGCTGGCGCAAGGAAGCATCGCGCGGGACGGCGGCAACACCGTGATCTCGGCCGATATCGACGAGGCGCTTGACGACATGCTGTTCTCCGGCGGCCGGCTTAACGCGCAGCTGCTCGGCGGCGCGCAGGCAATGGCCAGCGGGTGACGCTCCGAAGTGGCGCGCCTGCTACGGCGCGCACATGAAGCTCGACGCCTCCGTCACTGGGCCGCTCTTGTAGTGCGGCCAGGCCGGCCAGCGGCACAGCGGCAGCGCGCGAAGCGTCGCAAACGACGGCGCCTCGACCTTCTGCTCGGTAACTTCCAGATCGCCGGGCGCCCTGCCCTTTTCGACCCAGTCGACCAGCACGCTCAGCATGTCGACATTGGCCGGCGCGCCGGAGCCGACATGGTCGACCCCTGGCGCGGTGTAGAGCCGCGCGAACTCGGCCGTCTCGGCTTTGCCGACCTTGCGTTCGACGTTCTCGAAATAGCGGATGCCGGCATAGGGGCTTTGCGCGTAGTCCGCCATATGTTCGAGCATGATCAGCCGGCCGCCGCGAGCGCGGAAGCGGCTGAGGTCGGGGTCGGTGGAATCCATCAGGCTGGAGACCTCGAGCAGCCGCGCCTTGTGCGCTTCGGGCTTATACGTCGTCACGTCGAGCTTGGGATCGCGCGCGAACACGTATTGGATGCCGCCGGCGCCGTAGATCCAGGCGATGCCATTATTGGGCGCGGGCGGCTGCGCGGGAGGCGCCGTGCCAAGCCACCACGCGACCCAGCCGCCGGTCGGGCCGACCGCCGGCGTGTCCTCGCCCGACACGCCCCAGCCCGGATAATCGTCGAGGCCATTGGCGAGCGCGAACGGGAATTTGTAGGTCGCATGCAAGGTCTCGATCGCCTTGATCTGTGCGTCGGTGAGGCACTGATCGCCCGTCTTGCCGCTCGCGCAACGCAGCGTCTCCGCCTTGAAGGCCGCCTTGCAGGAAACGGGATCTTGCACCAGCGCGTCATCGGAGCCGTCGGCCTTGTCGCAAGCGGCCCGCACGGCATCGCCGACTAGCTTCACCTGCGCCGGATTGATCCAGCCATCACCCATGGTCACGAGCCCCGAACGCGTGCCGGCATGCTGCAGGCCGACCCAGTTGATGACGGGCACGCGAGCAAAGATGCCGTCGAAATCATCAGGGTAGCGCTGCGCCATGGTGAGGCCTTCGCGGCCGCCTTCGGACGACCCCATGAAGTACATTTTCTCCGGCGCCTTGCCGTAAGCGCGCTGCATCAGCGCGACGGCGGCATCGCGCACCTTCTTGTAGGCGCGATGGGCGAAATTCTCGAAGGCTTCGTCGTTGAGCGCGAACAGCTGCGGCGGCTCGCCCGGCTTGGACTCGTGACCGGAATCGGTGCCGTAGGTGACGAAGCCGCGCGCGAGCGGCGACGCCTTGTCGAAGGGATAGGCCGGCGGCAGCGCCAGGCCCGTGATCAGCACGCCATTGAATCCACCGCCGCCATATTGCAGCGAACGGCCGTTCCATTCGACGGGCAAATTGACCTGAAACTTGATCGGCGGCGCCTTGGGATCGGTGGGATCGATATGGCCGAGCAGCTTGCAGAAGCCGGGATTGGCGGGCGTGACGCGCCCCGACGGCGTCGGGCCGCGTTCGGCGACGGCCAGTTGCGACGGCGCCACCAACGTCGCCGAATCCACCTTCACGGCGTCAGCGCCGCCGACGAGGCCCTTGCAGACAGTGTCCGCATCCTCAGTCAGCGTCACCGCTGAAGCGGAATTCGCGCCCAGCGCGCCCGCTGCGCCCACCAGCAATGCGCACAGCTTCACATGGATTTGCGCCATCGTTTCCCCTTGAGTTTCTGTTCGTTGTGCCAGCAGGCCGCATTCAAGGCGCCCTGCGGCCGCTCGTCAATGCAGTGCTAGTGCTCAAACACCAGCCGCGCGCCGACGGTGCCCTCGAGGCTGCGGATCTGCTGCAGCAGCGCGCCTGAATCCTGGCCGCCGAGGTCGGCATCGAGCACGACGTAACCGAGGTCGCCGGAGGTCTCCAGATATTGCGCGGCGATATTGATGTCGCGCTGGAGGAAGACCTCGTTGAGCCGGCGCAGCATGCCGGGCACGTTGCGATGGACGTGGCTGAAGCGCGCGCCGGAGGGACGCAGATGCAGCTGCACTTCCGGAAAATTCACCGCGCCCGTGGTCGATCCGGTGATGAAAAAGTCGACCAGCTTGCGCGCCACCTCGCCGCCGATGCGCTCCTGCGCCTCCTCGGTCGAGCCGCCGATATGCGGCGTGAGGATGACATTGCCGAGGCCCTGCACCGGGCTGTTGAAGCGTTCCGAGTTCGAGGACGGCTCGACCGGAAACACGTCGATGGCGGCACCCGCGAGATGGCCGTCGCGCAGAGCCCCCGCCAGCGCATCGAGATCGACGACGGTGCCGCGGCTGTTGTTGATCAGGAGCGAGCCGGGCTTCATCGCCCGCAGCTCCTTCTCGCCGATCATCCCTGATGTCTCCGGCGTCTCCGGCACGTGCAGGCTGACGACGTCGCTCTGCGCGAGCAGCTCCTCCAGCTTCTCGACTGGCTCGGTGTTGCCGTGGCGGAGCTTGTCGGTGCGGTCGAAATAGATCACGCGCATGCCGATCGCCTCGGCCAGGGTCGAGAGCTGCGAGCCGATATTGCCGTAGCCGATGATGCCGAGGGTGCGGCCGCGCACCTCGCGGCTGCCGGTCGCCGACTTGTCCCAGCCGCCCTCATGGGCCGACACCGAGCGCGGGAAAATGCGCCGCAGCAGCATCACGATCTCGCCGATCACGAGCTCGGCGACGCTGCGCGTGTTGGAGAACGGCGCGTTGAACACCGGAATGCCGCGCTTGCGCGCCGCCAGCAGATCGACCTGGTTGGTGCCGACGCTGAAGCAGCCGACGGCGAGAAGCTGGTCGGCCGCTTCCAGGACCTGATCGGTGATCTGGGTGCGCGAGCGGATGCCGAGCAGCGACACGCCCTTGAGCGCCCGCCGCAAATCCTCCCCGTCCAGCGCCTTGGTCAGGCGCTCGACATTGGTGAAACCCGCCGTTCTGAACAGGTCCACGGCGCTGTCATTGACGCCTTCGAGCAGCAGCGCCTTCGCGTTCCGCTCAGGGCTTTGGCCTGGGGCTGGCATGGAATCTCCGTGGGTCACAGCTTCGCCGCAGCTCATAGACCGCGGGGGACGCGCAGCACAATAGGGTTCGGATACGGGGAGAAGATGGCGGGGCGGTCGTCAGATCACGTAAAACCCGTGCGTTCCGTCCAGACGCAACTGTTCGACCAGGCCGTATTCCCAGTCGAGATAGGCCTGCATCGCGCGCTCGTCGACGCCGGTGCCTTCATAGGGGCGGCGGTAGCGGTGAGCGGGGTCCGGCTTGGGGAGGACGTGCGGCGGCCCGATTTCGAGCGCGCCGTCATAGCCGCCCTCCCGCACATAGACCTCCCAACCCATCTGCGCGAGCCAGGATGCCGTCATGTCGGCGCGGACGCCCTTATCGTCGGTCAGCACGATACGCGCGCCGCGCACCGGCGCCGCCATGTCCGTCTCCTGCACGAGTTGGCCGCCGGGATAGTGGCGAAAGCCCGGGAGATGGCCGGCTGCATATTCCTCGGCGTCACGCACGTCGAAGCGATAGAGCGTGCGATCGGTCTGCGCGACAAGCGCAGCCATCTCGCTCGCACCGATGTGGCGCACGCCGGCGCGATAGGCGACATCGCGCGCATTGGCCGGACCGCCCTCGAACGGCCCGATCGCGCCACGCCTGTTAGCACCGTGGTCGAGCGTATGCCGCGCCAGCGTCCAGCCGATAGTGCCGTTGCGCAGCGCCCGGACCTTGTTCGGCACGCCGGCATTGAGCAGCGATTGGGTGCCGATGATCGAGCGGGTGCGGCCGGCGCAATTGACGATGATGGTGGTGTCGGCATCGGGTGCCGCCTGTCCTGCTCGCAGCACCAGCTCCGCGCCGGGCACGCTGACCGAGCCCGGAATGTTCATGGTAGCATATTCGTCGAAGCGGCGGACGTCGAGGATGGCAATGTTGGCCTTGTCCGCGATGAGTTTTGCCACCTCGTCGGCACTGAACGAGGGCGTGTGCCTACGCGACTCGACCAGCTCGCCAAAGGCTTTGGAGTAGGAGTTGACGTCCTCGAACATTTGATAGCCCGCGTCGCGCCAGGCCTTCAGTCCGCCATCGAGCGCGCGGACGTTGGTATAGCCGAGCGCGGCCAGCCGCTCGGCACCCGCGGTGACGAGCCCTTCGCCGTCATCATAGAGCACGATCGGCACATTCTTGCGCGGCAGCCTGACGTCCGCTTCGATCGCAATCCGATCGGCAGCCATGTTGGCGGCGAACAGCGGATGTCCCGTCGCGAAACCAGCCTCGTGCCTGAGATCAAGCAACGCGATCTCCTCGCGGAGCAGCAGTGCACGGCGGATGTCGGCGGGAGTGACGGTGGTGATCTTCATGGCGTAAACCCTGACGAGGATTGGCCATGGGCTTTTGAACGATTGCAGAAGTGTTGGCTAGCCTTTGCGGCAGCCCGTTCATTCGCCGGGAACAAGCCGCCCGAGCCGTGGCTGCGCCAGCCGCCTCAGCTTTCGACGCGACAAATAAAGCAAAACGCCGGTGACCGCGAACAGCGGCATCAGCACAGCCGCGAGCATGAACGCGAGCTTGCCGGGCCAGCCCAGAAATGCGCCGCGGTGGATATCGAGCACGTTCGCGATGGTCTTCTCGCCGAGGGTCTTATCGGAATAACGCTCCGCAGACACGAATTGGCCTGTGATGGCATCGACGCGGAATTCGTCACGGGTGGTGTCGAGGGTCGAGTCTTTCCCCCAGGAGCGGATCCGTATCACCGTGCCCGGACCGGCGGGCAGCGTCAGCAACGCCTTGGAGAAACGGCCGCCCTCTTCGTGCAGGAAGGCGGCCCACGCGCGATCAAAGCCGATCGGCTGTGCCGTCTCGCTGACACCGGCAGCACGCGACGCCTTTGTGAGCATCTTGGGCTGCATCTTCGCCGCGGCGATCTGCGGGCGCGACAGCAACCAGACGACGCCATCCTTGTACCAGTCGAACGAGTACCAGAGCCCGGTGAACGTCATCACCAGATAGACCGGCAGGACCCAGGTGCCGATCACCGCATGCAGCGACCGATGCAGACCGCGGCCACTGAGCCCGAGATTCGGCTTCAGCCACATCTTCACGCTGCCTGCACGACGCGGCCAGCGCAGCACGAGGCCCGAGATCAGCATCACGATCAGGCCGAGCGCGGCCACGCCCGTGATCTGGCGCCCCCAGCCCTTGGCGTCGCCGGGAATCAACAGCCAGCGATGAAGCTTGCGCACGGTCGCGAAAAACTCTTCGCCGTCCGGTGTGCCCAACACGCGCGCGTCATAGGGATCGACATAGAGCGAGGACGGCCGCGCGCCTCGTTCGTCGCGGGCGAAGCGCACATGCACCGCGGCGGACGGATCACTCGCCAGCGTCACGGCGGAGATTTTGCCGACGTCCTGCGCCGCAGTCAGGCGCGCAACCAGTTCGTCCGGCATCAGCGCCGGTGCCTGGCGCGGCGCGACCTGCATGATGCCGGCGTTGAGATGATCGACGATCTCGTCCTCAAAACTCATGATCGCACCGGTCAGTGCGATCACGGCGAGCAGCAGCGCCAGCACGAGGCCCGCGATGGAATGGACATGAAGCAGAGCGGCCTTGATCGCGCGCCAGGACTCACGCATCGGCGCGAGCCCTCCTGCTCGGCGCGACATCCGAAGGGCGTCCCTGCGCGACATGCCCATCGCTAAAACTTCACCGTCGCCGACAGCGAGACCCGCCGCGCGTCGCCGAGGGCGACGTTCAGATTATTGACGGCGGAGGGATAGTAGACAGTGTCGAACAGGTTCTTGACGTTGAGCTGGTAGATCACCGGCGTGTTCTGGTATTTCATCTCATAGGTCGCGAAAATATCGGCGACCACATAAGGGGGCAGGAAGAAGGAGTTGATCGAATCGCCGGGACGATCACCGACATAACGCGCGCCGCCGCCGAGGCGGAGCTGACCCGGCAGGGCTGTGCCGAAGTCATAGACCAGATAGAGCGAGGCCGTGTTCAGCGCGACGTTCTGCAGCTTCCTGCCGAGCAGCGTGACATCCTCGGATGCCGTCACGCGGGCATCGGTGTAGCCGTAACTGCCGATCAAGGCCCAGCTGTCGGTGAGCCTGCCGGTGACATCCAGCTCGACGCCGCGCGAATGAGCACGGCCCACGGTGTGGAGTTCCACGACGCCTGCGCTGTTCGTCTTGGTCGTCTGCACGTTCTTCTTGTCGAGATCGTAGAGCGCCAGCGTTCCGGAGATGCGCTTGTTCAAATCGAACTTGACGCCGGTCTCGTATGACACGCCTTCTTCCGGCGCGACGTTGGAGCCGATCGTGACGCCGATCGGCGCAATGGTCGAATTCGGCTTCAACGATTCAGTATAGCTCGCATAGAGCGATATCTGGTCGGTGAGCTTGAAAATGGCGCCGCCGAGCGGAAGCATCTTGTCCTGGGACACATTGGTGTTGGTGACAAACGGCTTCCCGCGCCCGGCGATCTGGTCGTAGTCCATGTAGCGCACGCCGCCGACCAAGGCGAACCGCTCTGTCAGATGCAACGTGTCCTGGACGAATATCGACCACTAGCCAAGCTTGTCGGTCTGCGCACTGTCTGGATTGGACCCCGTCGTTCCCGGCCCGATCAGGCCGTAAACGGGATTGTAGACATTGAAGGCGGGCGTTGTCTGCCGGATCAGATTGTCCCGGTAGATGGTGCGATACTGGCCGTCGCCACCGAACACCACGTCATTGCGCATCTCGCCGAGCCAGAAGCCGCCAGAAACGTAGGACGTTCCGTAGCTTGCGTTGCTGAGCGAACCCTGCGTGCCGTCGTTGCTGCGGGTCTCGGCGCCTGTCGTGAAGTTGATGCCGGTGATACGAAGCTGGTTGGCGCTGAAGGTCTCGGTGTTGTAGCTGTAGCCGGCGGAGAGCTTCCAATCCTGATTGAAACGGTGCTCGACAGACGCCTGGATCAGGTCCGACGTGCCCCACGTGTTATTGAAGGGCTCGTCGAGCCGGCGCGTCTTGGGCACCGCCAGCGGCGCCTTCGTCACCGGATTGAACGCCGTGCCGCGATCGAACGGATAGATGAACTCGCGATGCTCGTAGTTGAGCTGCACCGTGGTGTCCTGGCCGTACCAGGCCAGTGACGGCGCAACCAGCATCTCGCGATGGCGGCCGAAATTCCGCCAGTAATCCTCGCTGACGCCGTAGCCGATGAAGCGATAGGCCAGGCCTTGATCACCGATCGGACCGGTGATGTCGAGCAAGCCGTCGGCGCCGGTCTTGGAAGCACTGAAGGCCGAACCAAGCAGCGTAACCGAGCCGTGCTGGTACAGCTCCGGCCGCTTGCTGATCGTGTTGACGATGCCGCCGGGATCCATGATGCCGTAGAGCAGCGAGGCCGGCCCCTTCAGCACCTCGACGCTTTCGACTGCGGGATTGAAGCTGCGCCCCTGCACCAGCGGCATGCCGTTGCGCATGATCGAGCCGTCGCGGTTGTCGCCGAAGCCGCGGCGGATGACCGCGTCCTGGCTGCCGGCGAGCGTGTTGGTCTGGGTGATGCCGCTGACGTTGATCAGCGCGTCGTCGATGTTTCGCGGGAGCTGGTCCTTCAGCACCTGCTCGGGCACCACGTTGACAGCCTGCGACGTATCGAGCGGCGAAGCGCCGCTGCGCAGCGTGGTCGCGCTCGGCATCGCGCGGTAGCCGAGCTTGGCGGCCTGTTGCGCGGCGGCTTCCGCGGCCGCGCGCTCCGAGAGCGTCGGCGCTGCGGGTGCGGGATTGCGATTGCGCTGGCGCGCGGCGGTCTGAGCGCGGCGTGGGGACTGGTCCGATGCACGCGCCGCTTTCGGCCGCGGTGCCGGCGCCTCGACCGTCACCGGCGGCAGAGCCGATTGCGCTTGGGCGGCCGTCGCGCTGAAGGAAGGTGCGCCGAGCAGAACGGCTGCTCCAATGAGGAGGACTGCGCAGCTCGTGCCGGCAGGAGTTCGACCGCCGCTGACGCGCTGGCCATCCAGATGAGCACGCACTTTCGATTCACTTCCAAGTCAGACGCAGAAGCTGGCGCGTCTAACAGCCGTTGTTCGTGAAGAGAACCGCAAGCGGCCTTGAATCGCTCTAGTGTTGAATGGTTCTAGGCTTTGATCGCGCTGTTCGGCAATCCTCGATGGATTGCGCAGCGACCGCGACACGCAGCGCGCGAATTCGCGGCAACGTGTCGCGGCTTCGCGCGATCTCACGCGATCGCGGGAGCCATCAGCTCGTCGAGCTTGCGCTTGAGCGCGGTGCCGTCGGACAAGGCCCGGAGCGGCGGCCGCACGCGTAGCCAGCTCGCGTCGCCCGTCTGTGCCGCGAGGATGGCTTTCAGCGTCGTGAGGAAGGATGGTGATTTCACCACGATGTCCACGGCAGCCTGCATCCGTGCTTCGACATCCTTGCCGTCGATCATTGCCTTGACCAGCTCCGGCGCGATGTTGGCCATGCCGCAGATGGTGCCGGCACCGCCGGCGGCGATCGCGCGGGTGATGTCAACCTCGTTGCCGACGGTGATGGCGAGCTCGGGGGCGGCGGCGCGGGAAGGCCTGGAATTGCTTGAAGTCGCCGCTGGAGTCTTTCAGGCCCGCAACGACCTTGCCGTAGCGCTTGCGCAAATTCGCGGCGACGCCGGTCGGGATCGCGACACCCGAGATCTGCGGGATATGGTAGAGATAGGCACGCAGGCGATCGTCGGCGACGCCGTCGAGGATCGCCGCAAAGGCATCCTCGATGCCTTCAGCGCTGACGCTTCGGTCAAAGTAAGGCGGCAGATACAGCACGTGGCGCAGGCCGAGACCGAGCACGGCACGCGTCAATGCGATGCTGTCGCCGATCGCGGGGAAGCCGCCGCCGATTCCAATTCGGTCCGGCGCAACGCCGGCCTTGAGCACGGCTTCGATGGTCGCGACGCGTTCGGCGACATTGAACGAGGTGCCCTCGCCGGTGGTGCCGAACAGCACGACACCGTCGATGCCCTTACCGAAGAGTTGCTTGGCGTGGGCGGCGAGCTTGGCGGAGTCCACGCTGCCGTCCGTCGCCAGCGGCGTCGCCGAAGCCACCCAGAACCCGCGAATTGCCTCCGTCATCGCACCATCCGTTGCTGTGGCTTCGCACCACGTCTGATCTCGGACGATCAAACCCAGAGCTTGGCAAGCCTTGTTTTTGCTTTACTTTGCGGCTTGTACCTTACATACAACAAAGGCGCAAATCCTTTCCGCCGTCATGGCGCGCATAACACGCAGCCAGATTCGAGGAGGTCTCGCATGGACATGGTGACCCCGGTCGAGCGGCCCACCCAGTTGCTCGGCGCCTTGCGCGACAGGCTCGGCGCGGCTGCCGTGCTTGTCGGCACCGACGTGCCCGCGCGCAATTGCAACGACTGGAGCGCGAGCCTGCCGCAAACGCCGCTCGCGGTGATCCGCCCGGTCGATGCGCAAGGCGTGGCCGACGCGATTCTGACCTGCCGGCAGGCGCATCTGCCGTTCGTGCCGCAGGGCGGATTGACCGGGCTGTGCCGCGGCGCATCGCCTGAAGCAGGCTGGGTCGCGATCTCGCTCGAGCGCATGAGCGGGATCGAGGAGATCGATCACGCCTCGATGACGATGACGGTGAAAGCAGGCACGCCGCTGCAGACGATCCAGATGGCAGCCGACGAAGCCGGCTTCTTCTTTCCGCTCGATCTCGGCTCGCGCGGCTCCTGCGCCATCGGCGGCAACCTCTCGACCAATGCCGGCGGCAATCGCGTGATCCGCTATGGCATGACGCGCGAACTGGTGCTCGGGCTCGAAGTCGTGCTGCCCGACGGCACCGTCATCACTAGCCTCAACAAGCTGATGAAGAACAATGCCGGCTACGATCTGAAGCATCTGTTCATCGGCTCGGAAGGCACGCTCGGCATCATCACCCGCGTGGTGCTGCGGCTGTTTCCAAAGCCGCGCTCGACCATGGCCGCGCTCTGCGCGCTCGAGGACTATGCCGCGGTGATTGCGCTGCTCGGCGCCGCGCGAAGCGGGCTCGGCCCGCTGCTGTCGGCGTTCGAGGTGATGTGGCCGGATTACTGGGACGTGATCACGAATCGCGCCGGCGTCAAGCCGCCGGTCGCCGCAGGCCACGGCCTCTACGTGCTGGTAGAAGCGCAGGGCACCGACGAGAGCCTCGACGCGCCGCGCTTCCAAAGCTGGCTCGAAGAGCTGATGGAGCGCGGGCTTCTCGCCGACGCCGCCGTGGCGCAATCGCTGGCGCAGACGCAAAGCTTCTGGCGCGTGCGCGACATCTGTGCCGAGTTCGGCCAGGTGCTGGGGCCGCACATCTCCTACGACATCGGCCTCGCCGTGGCGCGGATGGACGAGTTCGTCACGCGCTGCAAGGCGGCGCTGGCTGATGGCATCGACGGATGCGAGAGCGTCTATTACGGCCATATCGGCGACGGCAATCTGCATCTCGTCTCCTGGGTCACCGGCCTTGCCGTCGAGCAGCAGCCGAAGGAAGAGATGGACGCGATCATTTACGGTCTCGTGCGCGAGATGGGCGGCAGCGTCTCGGCCGAGCACGGAATCGGCACGTTGAAGAAGAAGTGGCTGGGTCATGCCCGCAGCGAGGCCGAGATCGCGCTGATGCGAACGCTGAAGGCCGCACTCGATCCCGATCATCTGCTCAACCCCGGCAAGGTGATCTGAGAGAGCCGATGCGATCGCTGAAGCTCGATGCACCGAAATCGCTGTCGCAACGGGTCGTGCAGCGGCTGCGCCAGGCCATCATCGACGGCGAGTTCGCGCTCGGCGCCGCCATCTCCGAGGAGATGGTGGCAAACTCCTTCGGCGTCAGCCGCACCCCGGTGCGCGAGGCGATGGGTCAGCTGCAGGCGCAGGGCCTCGTCGTGATCCGGCCGCAGGTCGGCAGTTTTGTCTTTACGCCAAGCGCGGAAGACATCACCGCGCTCTGCACGTTCAGGATCGCGCTGGAGCCCAAGGCCGCTGAGCTCGCCTTCCGCCATGATCGCGGCGGTGCGATCGCGACGATGAGCGAGGCGATCGCGGCGATGGAGCCGGCGATCGCGGCCAGGGACAACATCGCCTATGGACGCGCCGATGCCGCTTTCCATGAGGCGCTGTTCGCCCATTGCGGCAACCGCTATCTCGCCGAATCCTATCAGCTCGCATCTAGCCGCGTCGCGGCACTCCGCACCAATTTGACTTCGCCGATCGACGTGCGCACCCGCACGTCCTTCGACGAGCATCGCAAGCTGCTCGATCTGTTCGCCCGCGGCGAGTTCGCCGCCTTCGCGACGCTGATGACCACTCACGTCACCAATTCGGGCGCGGTCTATGCCAAAGCGCTGCAGGTCGATTGAGCGCTGCTACCGCGCATTTTTCGTGCCGGGCCTGTCCAGAAAATCCAGCGCGGTGTTGATCTGTTCGAGCTGGTGTTCGATTTTGTCGCGGTCCTCGGCCGTGGGCGCCTTCTCGAGCTGCTCAACGAGCTTCTGCTTTCGGAGCAGCAAGTTCTCTATGACTGTACTCACGGCTCCCCCATTCGCCAGAGGCGAACATCGAGGCGATACTAAACCCCTGGCGCGAGCGCGCGCCAGCCGGGCCCAGCGCAACCCTGCATCAGAATGTTCGCGAGGGCAGTTGGTTCCTGCGCGTGACCCGAGAAGGTGCAGACAGCTGATGGCGGCGCTCGCGAACGGTTAACGCGGTCGCACGCCTGGGCTGCCGGCCACGGAACCGGATCTTTCACGTGCCTGTCGGTTGTATTCACCGTCCCGGAGTCCTATGCGTAGGCGCCATGGACATCCAGATCGTCGCCGCCGAAAAACCCCTGATGGCGCAGGCACGCCCGCACAAGCCGGCGCCGTTCCTGCCGATGAGTCGCGCCGAGATGGATGCGCTCGGCTGGGACGCTTGCGACATCGTGCTGGTGACGGGCGATGCCTATGTCGACCATCCCAGCTTCGGCATGGCCATCATCGGCCGCCTGCTGGAGGCGCAGGGCTTTCGGGTCGGCATCATCTCGCAGCCGGACTGGCATTCGGCCGAGCCGTTCAAGGCACTGGGCAAGCCAAAAGTCTTCTTCGGCGTCACCGGGGGCAACATGGACTCCATGGTGAACCGCTACACCGCGGACCGCCGCATACGCAGCGACGATGCCTATACCGCGGGCGGCGAAGGCGGTAAGCGGCCGGACCGCTGCACCGTGGTCTACGCGCAGCGATGCCGCGAGGCGTTCAAGGGTGTGCCGGTCGTACTCGGCGGCATCGAGGCCTCGCTGCGCCGGATCGCGCATTACGATTACTGGTCCGACAAGGTGCGCCGCTCGGTGCTGGCCGACGCCAAGGCGGATCTGCTGCTCTACGGCAATGCCGAGCGCGCCGTCGTCGAAGTGGCGAACCGTCTGGCCGCCGGCGAGGCGCCGCGCGAGCTCGGCGACATCAGGGGCGTCGCGCTGTTCCGCCGCGTGCCCGACGATTACACCGAGCTGCACGCCGACGATCTCGACTCCGCCGATGAGGGCGCTTCGCGCACGAAAGGCTTGACCGTGATCCGGCTGCCCGCTTTGGAGCAGGTCGAGCAGGACAAGGAAGCCTATGCGCGCGCGTCACGCGTGCTGCACCGGGAGAGCAATCCCGGCAATGCGCGGCCGCTGGTGCAGCGCCACGGCGATCGCGATCTCTGGCTCAACCCGCCGCCGATTCCGCTGACCAGCGAGGAGATGGACGCCGTCTACGATCTTCCTTACGCGCGCGCCCCGCATCCGTCCTACGGTGACGCGAAGATCCCGGCGTGGGACATGATCAAGTTTTCGGTGACGATCATGCGCGGCTGTTTTGGCGGCTGCACCTTCTGCTCGATCACCGAGCACGAGGGCCGCATCATCCAGAACCGGTCCGAGGGCTCGATCCTGCGCGAGATCGAGAAGATCCGCGACAAGACGCCGGGCTTCACCGGCGTGATCTCGGACATCGGCGGTCCCACCGCCAACATGTACCGGATGGCGTGCAAGGACCCGAAGGTCGAGGCCGCGTGCCGGCGGCCGTCCTGCGTCTTCCCCGAGATCTGCCCGAATCTCAACACCTCGCATGACGATCTGATCCGGCTCTATCGCAAGGTGCGCGAGACCAAGGGCATCAAGAAGGTGATGGTCGCCTCCGGCGTGCGCTACGACCTCGCGGTCGAGAGCCCCGAATACATCAAGGAGCTCGTCACCCATCACGTCGGCGGTTATCTCAAGATCGCGCCCGAACATACCGAGCGCGGGCCGCTCGACAAGATGATGAAGCCCGGCATCGGCGCCTACAACCAGTTCAAGCGGATGTTCGATGCCGCGGCCGAACAGGCCGGCAAGAAATACTATTTGATCCCGTATTTCATCGCGGCACATCCGGGCACGACCGACGAGGACATGATGAACCTGGCGCTATGGCTGAAGAAGAACCGCTACCGCGCGGATCAGGTGCAGACCTTCCTGCCCTCGCCGATGGCGACCGCGACGGCGATGTACCACACCGGCGTCAACCCACTGCGCGGCGTGCGGCGCGGTGGCAGCGACAAGGTCGAGGCGATCAAGGGCCTGCGCCAGCGTCGCTTGCACAAGGCGTTCCTGCGCTACCATGACCCCGACAATTGGCCGGTGCTGCGTGAAGCCCTGAAAGAGATGGGCCGCGCCGATCTGATCGGTTCGCGCCCCGACCAGCTGGTCCCCGCGCACCAGCCGCCCGGCACCGGCAAGGCCGCCGGCACGCGGCGGCCGGTTCGTCCAGACGGCAAGACGCAGCGGTTCACGACCAAGAATTTGCGGGTGATGAAGTAGCGGGCGAGCCGGATCAGGTCCGGTTCAGCTTCGCATTGTCGCCCTCAAAACAAAAACCTCGAAAACAACCCCATGCACAGTAGCCGGCATGAGCGGGATCAATGACTTAGGCGATTGCCGAATCCGTTGAATCCGCGGGGTGAGATAACGGAAAAACCGAAATTATGTTTTGACGAAATATTGACTCGTCGGGCAAAACAGGCGCAAGATGCCATTGTCGCGGCACGCGTGGCAGGGCGAGCCCCAACCGCTACTCCGTATCGATATCCTCGAGCTTCACACCGCGTCCCGCGCGGAGGCTCGAAGCAACGTCCTCCGACTTGAATCCATTCAACACAGCAGGCGTCGATGCGCGCCCGGATGCGCTGGGGAGCGTAGTCGTAAACCCGATAGCTCGCGGGGTAGCCGGTGTCCGCTCTGTCCGCGAAACCGGACATAGCCAGTCCCGCCTTGTGAGTCAGCTAGGGGCCAACAGCGGTCATGACAGTGCTCTCTTAAAGGGGGGCGATCGCAGAGTACGGTGACTTCGCGTCGCTCCGCTCGGGATCCCTGGTCCCTCCGAAGCACAGGAGGAAATTGGACAGTAATCGCGGCGGCCTGGTAGTAGCGGTGATAGTCTCCGGCAGACCTCGGTGGAGAGCGCGGTCGAGCCGCATGCGCTACTCTCGTTTGTTCTCGCCAAGTGCATCCCCCAGACGCTCGAGTTCTAACGTGAAGCAGAACAGCGCGAACAGCGTAATCACCATCAACACCCCACGTCGGGCCATCAAGACCACGTCGGTATCGGGGCCGAGTTCGGGAAGGTGGCGAAACAGCACGATCGAGAACACAGCGCTGCCGAAGATGAAGTTCAGCCGGCCTAGGAACAGGAAGAGGTGGCTCAGGGACAGCCGTCCGCCTTTGAACGGGATCGCCACCTTCAAGAGGCGGTACCAGTAAGCCGCCTGCATAAGCATGAGAACAGCAAGGGTCAGATTGTCGTCATAGGGCGTATTGGCCGGCTGCTGACCAGGCGCGAGCACCAGCTCCCGGAAGGCCGGCAGGCCCTTCCATACGATGAAATCCGATCCGAACAATTGGACCGCCATCAAGAGCAGGTAGGTGAGCACACCGCGCCCCGCGGAAGAATGGGAAATCGGCTCTGCCAGGGGCTCAGGGATTTCCTCAGCTATGGAATCGGATGGTGTTTCTCCGCGCTTGATCAAGGGCGCCTTCCAACTGATTGGGTTTCGATTTCGGCCGATGCCTTCCGAATGAGCAATGCGAGTCCACTCCACCGTATCATCGCAGCGCGGCTCCCTGGCGCCTCGAGACGCCGCCCGTACCCTGCTGCTCGCCGACAAGGCGTGCCTGGATCATACTCATGACGGTCGTCACGTCGTCGAACGCTCGCGAATGAGCGCGTCCATGCAGGCGGGTCAAATCGAATAGCTCGACGCCCTCCCGCCGAAATTCAGCGGCATACGGCTCTTGGTCCGGATCGATGCCGCCGAGGCGGATTGCGCCTCCATGGAGAGACTTCGATAGCTTCAATGGGGCATCGTCCCGCGACACGAACAATGCGAAGCCTGGCCGTACCGCTCCCATGTCGTGCAATTGCGTACGGAAACTGTCGGCGTCTACGTCGGGCGCAACGAACAGCACGTTCTTGATCTTGGCCCCAATGCGGCCAGCTATCGCTCGCGCGCGCAAGGTTTCGAACGTGAGATAGCACCCCATCGAGTGACACAGGACGGTCACTTCCTTGACGTTCGGAGTAGCGGCGATCGCATCGAGCACTTGCGAAAATGCATCTCGAGACTGCGCCGCGCTCTCCGCATCCTCCTTGTAGGCTTCCAGGCTGACGGACCCCCGCGACGGCCAGGAGAACAGGACGGGAGCCCCCGGCGCTCCGGAATCATGAACGATCTGGGCGAACCGGTACACGGCTTCATCGAACCTGTTGTTGAAGCCATGGACGAATACAAGGACTCTTCCACGTGCTCGCGGCTTCTTTGCGGCCGCCGCCAGCGCAGCGCCAAATGCCGGTTTTTCGGCCGCTTCGGCCGAGACCGTCACGAAGTTTAGTCGTGGATCCCCGGGCGAGGAAGTCGGCCACTGAACCTGACCGACAGTGCGCGATGCGTCCGGCGGGATGGAAACGGCGATGGAGGCGTAGTTCACCTGGTCCGCCCGTTCGCTGTCGAACATCGCTGCATTTCCGGCAGCCGTTCGGTTGCGCGTCGTTGCCACCAGCAGCGGGACGACCGACACGCCTTCCGCTTCGACCTGTCCGACGGGTAGCAGCGTGTCCAGAGGCACGCGGCTGCAGGCGCAGCAGCACAGCGCCAAGACGATGAGGCCGAGGGTTGACCGGCAGATCTTCCCGGTTTCGCCATGGCTGAGGGGCGCGCGCCACAAGGGAGTCAGGCTCCTTTAGCCGAGCGGAACAGCAGAAAGTATCCTGCCGGCACGAAGAAGAGTGTCAGGACGGATGCGACGGCTAGTCCCGACATCATGAGCACCGCCATGGGCTGCCACAACGCGCCGCCGGCCAGTGCCATCGGTGCGAGCCCGAGCACCGTGGTGGCGGACGTCAGGAGGATCGGACGAAGCCGTTTTTCCGACGCAGCGACGAGGGCTTTCCGCAGCGGGAGCGTCTCGCGCTCGATGTCGATCTGATCGATCAGCACGATGGCGTTGTTGATGATGATCCCCGACAGGCTGATGATGCCCAGCGTGCCGAAGAACGAGAGCGGTTGTCCCGTCGCCAACAGCCCGAACGGAATGCCAATCAGGATCAGCGGTATGCTGACGAAGGTCAGGAGCGTACGACGGAAGGAGTTGAATTGCAGGATGATCGCCAGCACCATCACGGCGAGCGCGACGGGAAAGCCGGCGGCCAGCTTCTGGTTCGTCTCGGCGCTTTTCTGGATCTCGCCCCCCACGGTCACGTGATAGCCGCCGGTCATGTCCATCTCGTCGAGCCGGGGCTGGATCGATTCCAGTAGCTGCCCGGCCGTCAGGGAGGTGCTGCGGGCCGTGACCGTGATCGTCCGTTCCTGGTTCTTGCGGCGGATCCGCGCGAAGTCGAACCCGGGCTTCAGCCTGGCGACCTGCGCCAGCGAGATAAGCCCGCCGTTCTTCGCGAAGGTGGCGCTGGTGAGGCCTTCCAGGCTCTGCGAGGTGTAGGCGCCGGCGCGCAGTACGATGGGGATGGCGTTGTCGCCTTCGCGGTATATCGAGACCGCGGTGCCGCTGAAGTAGGTGTTCAGCAGTCGGGTCACTTCCTCCGAGGTCACCCCGAGCTGGCGGGCACGGTCCTGGTCGATCTCGACGACCACCTTGACGATCTTGTTGCCCCAATCGTCGTCGTTCTCGCGCACGTCCGGAGCCGCCTGCAGCAGGGATCGGACCCGTTCGCTGAAGCCAAGCAGCCGGTCCCCATCGGACCCCGAGATCTCGAGCTCCACGACGCCGGATTCCACCGCGCCCATGGCCAGCCGCTTGATTTTGAAGCTTGCCTCCGGATGGTTGGCGTAGAGATACTTCCAGGCGCGATCGGCCGCACGCACCGCGCCTTGATAGTCCGTGGTATTGACCAGGAAGAAAGCGGACGCCGGGTCCGGAGGGACGGGGGTCAAGGTGAGGTAGAACCTCGGGCCGCCATCTCCGACGTACAGGATCTGGCTGGAGATTTCAGGGTTGGCCGTTTTGTCGCCCAGCCATCGCTCGATCTCGCGCGCGCGAGCTTCGGTCTGCGAGATGTCGGTCCCGTCAGGCATGTTCATGTAGACCAGAAACTGGCTCCGTTCGCTGAGCGGAAACATCTCCTTTGGAATGCGTGGGAATTGTGTAAGCGCGATCACGACCAGCGCGACGCAACCGGCGAGGACGATGGGCGAGAAGCGCAAGGCCCGGCCGAGCGCGGTGGCATAGAGCCGCTGCAGCCGTGAGGGCGCGGCATCCTCCGTTCCGGAGCCGGCTCGCCGGCCGATGAGCCACACGGTCAAAGCGGGAAGGATGTACAGCGCCGTGATCCAGGATCCCCCAAGCGTGAGCGCCACCACGGCCGCGAGCGAGAACGCATACTCGCCGGACGCTCCGGACAGCAGCATGAGCGGCAAGAACGCCGCTATCGTAGTGATCGAAGAGATCAGGAGCGGCAGCGCATACTGTGCTCCGGACGCCAATCCGGCCTCCTCGGGAGGCACTCCGCGGCCGATCCGGCTCACGATGTCCTCGACGATCACGACGCCATTGTCGACCAGCAGACCGAGCGCGATGATGATCGCCGCGATCGAGACCTGCTCAAGCGCGATCCCAAGAGCCCGCATCCCGATCAACGAGAACATCACGGCGAACGGCACGATCATCGCGGCGATGGTGCCCGCCCGCAGGCCCAAGAAGACCACCACCAGCACGGCCAC
Source organism: Bradyrhizobium lupini (assembly GCF_040939785.1). Lineage (NCBI taxonomy): Bacteria > Pseudomonadati > Pseudomonadota > Alphaproteobacteria > Hyphomicrobiales > Nitrobacteraceae > Bradyrhizobium > Bradyrhizobium lupini. Next base: position 4,288,404 of record NZ_CP162553.1, on the reverse strand, counting down.
CACGACGAAGGTCTGGGCCACGCTGGAGAGGGCCGAATTGACGGAGGCGCTGACCTGATCGGCCTGGTAGGTGGGGAAGGAGAGGGCGAAGCCGATCGGGAGCCGCTGCTCAAATTCGCGTGCCGCCGTACGGAGCTTGACACCGATCTGGGTGACATCCTGGTCCGGCTGCATGATCACGCTGAGGACTACAGCAGGACGGCCGTTGAAATAGATCGGCTTAACCTTTGGAGAGACGTAATCCCGGCGGACAGTGACGATGTCAGCGAGCCGGACCAGGCTGTCGGTGCTGCCCACACGGGTCAGCATGGTCTCGATCGCCCGCACGTTCGGGAAATCTCCGGAGGTCTCCAGCAGGAGGCGCGTGCCGTCCGCGTTGATGTTGCCGGACGGCAGCACCACGTTCTGCCCCTGTAGGTCCTTGATCAAAGCGTTCACCTGAACGCCGATCGCGGCCAACTTCCGGGTATCGAGTTCGAGCCAGACCCGTTCGTCCTGTACGCCGTGAAGCTCGACCTTGGAGATGCCGGCGATCTGATACAGCTTCTTCCGGAAATCCTCGGCCGCATCCTTCAGCTCGCGCGGCGAAAAGCCTTCGCCCGTGATGGCGATGGTGGCGATCGCAACGTCGCCGAAGTCGCTGTTGACAAAGGGTCCAACGACGCCGTCGGGCAGTTCGACCTTAGCATCGGCCATCTTGTCGCGAAGCCGCTGCCAGGTGGCAGTGACGTTCGCGACCTCGTCCTTCAAGTCGACATAGATCGTCAGGGATCCTTCGCCCGCAAGCGTCCTGATGTCCTTGACCTCGGCGAGCTCGCGTACTTTTCGTTCGATGGGAATCGCGACTAGATTTTCCATCCGCTCGGGGGCCATGCCCGGGAAGAGGGCCGACACGACCGCAGTCCGGATGACGATCACGGGGTCTTCGCGCTTCGGGAAGTTCGGATAGAGCCCGATCCCGGCGATCAGAAGCCCGATCATGGCCATGATCGTGAATCGAGACCGTGCAAGTCCGAATCGGGTGAGGAGATTCACGGCGCGGCGTCCTCCAAGGGAAGCAGCTTCACCTTCTGTCCGTCGGCGAGGTACGACACCCCGGCCGAGGCCAGGATATCGCCTGGCTTGACGCCCTCCACGACGACCAGGCGATTGTCCCGGATCCCGCCGACGGTGATGGTGCGTTTCTTCACAGTCGAACTTGCCTCGTCGTAACCAAACACGGTCCCGGTATTCTGCAGCACCCTTCCGCCGTCGGGCACAAGCACGCTGAGCGGGACGAGGAAGCCGCTGCGACCCACGACCAAGGGCTCTTCGATCGTGACCTCGACCGACATGCCGGCGTTCAGACCCGGGGCGGTGTTCTCGAGCCGGACGACAACCGGGAAGGCCGACACTTGCTCCGCCTTCGACCCGAGCTCCTTGATCTCGCCCTTGAGCGGCAGGTCAGGCTTGTCGGCGACCTTGACCGCAATCTTGGCTCCAACCTTTAGACTCTGGAAAGTCGCGGCCGGGACCAGAAAGGACATCTCGAAGCTGTCGTCGCTGTAGAGCGTGGCCACCGGCTGCCCCGCAGCGACTTGCGCAAACGATTTGACTTCGACCCGGGAGATGGTCCCGGCGAAGGGGGCCAGCAGCTTGCTCCGGTCCAGGTTTTGGTTGGCCAATTCGAGTTGGCGCCGTGCCTGGTCAACTTGGGCCCTGGAGCTGAGCAGGGTGGCGTTCGACTGTTCGAAAGCCGCTTGGGTGGAGACGCCCCGCTTCAGGAGCTCTTCCTTGCGCTGGAAGTCCGACTGAGCGTTGTCGAGCTGCGCCTGCGCCTGCTGCACACCGGCGCTGGCCTGGTCCACCTGGCTCTGCAGCGATCTCGGGTCGATTTCGGCGAGGACGTCCCCGAGTTGCACCTTCTGGCCGACGGTGAGGCCAACGGTCTTCAACTGCCCGCCGATCTCGAACGAGAGGCTGCTGACGTCGGCCGGCTGCAGCACGCTCGGAAAGCGCCGAACACGGCTTTCGGCTGTCGCAGCGACCTTGTAGGCGCGCAGACCGCGGACAGGCTGTTCGTTCGCTTCCTTCTTCTTCTCTCCACAGCCCTGCAGGCCGACGACAAGGAGGCCCAAAGCGGTGAATCGCGCGAGATGTCGGATCATCGGGCATTCCTCGAGTCCTGCCGAATTCGACCGTTCGGAGCGGCCGCGTAGTTCCGGCAAATCACGGCACCACCGCGAAAAACAGAAACGCGGCGAAGATGACCAGGTGGACGACGCCCTGCAGCACCGTGGTGCGCCCGGTCCCGAGCGTGATTACGCTCAACAGCAGCGTGAGCATCAGCAGGCCCAAATCCTTTATGTCCAACCCGAGTTCGAGCCGATAACCCATCGCGATCGAGACCGCGGCGACCGCGGGGATCGTCAGCCCGATGGTCGCAAGCGCCGAGCCCAGGGCCAGGTTGAGACTGGTCTGCAGCCGGTCGCTTTGGGCCGCCTTCACGGCCGCCACCGCCTCGGGAAGAAGAACGAGCGCGGCGATGATCGTGCCGACGACTGCCTTGGGCACCTGAAGATAATCGATGGCGCTCTCCACGCTGGGGGTCAGGACCTTTGCAAGGCCCACGACGGCCACAAGGGAGACGACGAGGAGAGCGGCACTCAGACCGGTCGTTCTGTTGTCCGGAGGAGGCGAATGCTCGTCCGCCGTGGCACCCTTCGCGGCCAGGAAATAGTCACGGTGCCTGATCGTCTGAACGAAAACGAACGCCAGGTACAGAACCAAGGACGCAAGCGCGGCGAACACCAGCTGCGAGGTGTTGTACAGCGGGCCGAGTTCTTGCGCCGCAAGGTTCGGAAGCACCATCGTGAGGCTGGTGAGAGCGACGAGCACGGCGAGAGCGGCGCCGGCGCCTTGCGCCTGGAAACCCTGTTCACGGTGCCGGACGCCGCCCCACAGCAGGCAGGCCCCCACGATGCCGTTGCAGACGATCATGACCGCCGCGAAGACCGTGTCCCGGGCCAGTCCGGCTTTCTCGGCAGGCGCTGCGATCATCACCGAGACGATGAGCGCCGTCTCGATCACGGTCACCGCTAACGCGAGGATCAGGGTGCCGAACGGCTCGCCGACGCGGTGAGCGACCACCTCGGCGTGGTATACGGCGGCGAAGACCGTGCCGAACAGGGCCGCGCCGGCGGCTGCGTATACAATTCCGCCGCCGCCGAGAACCAGGCTGAGCAACAAGATGGCCCAGGCGAGAGCCGGCCAAATCCACGTCCAGCGCGCTGTCGTACCCACCACACCCATGTCGATCCCCCGGTTCTTGATCGCGTCTCAGGCGCGATTCTCATCCCGACGGCCGGCGCCAAGTACTGTGATGGGCCGGCCTCTTGTGACCTCCCATCATACGCGGGAACCTCCAATGATTGAAAGACATCCGGAAACAGCCAGGGGTTTTCCTCGCGGCTTAGGTCCGCTTCGGGTCACAAGCGGTCCTCGACAGATTGCGCGGCAAGTCAGCTGAGGGGCCAGAAGCCGACTCGTTGGTCGACCGCAGCCGGTCACGACCACCAAGCCTGCTCAATTCTTCATTGCTCTTGCCGCCTGTTCCAAACTGGCCGGAACGATCACGCGATGAAACGGTGCTATCGTCGTAAGATAGATGCGCCCCAGTCGGTTATGGCAATGCACCACGGTACCCGCGACCAGCTCGCGCCCATTTGCTGCATCGGCGCGAAGTTGAATGGTGACGCGGAAGTCGAGCCGGTCATCCGCACCCACGACCAACTCCGTCGCACTCTTTGACAGCACCGGGAAGAAGCCGATAACCGGCCCACGCGCCGCCGCGGCAAGACCGACGGCGCGCGACGATTTGACCGCGACTGCCGCCATCACCACATCGCGGACACGCGTGAGCGCACGAATCCACCACGCCTGTCGCTCGAGCGCGGCGCGTGCCAGCACCTCTACATCATCGCTGGCGCCCGCCGGCAGTTGAATTGCAAAGGCGTCCAAAAGGTCCGCGCCCGCGTAAAGCGGCGCAAGCACGCTGTTGCTGGGCATCGGCACGGCGCGCGCTCTTGTCATGGGATCAGGTACCGCATGCCGGGGAGGGGCGTAGCGCAGCCGGCGTTGCAGAGGATCTTGCCGCCGCCGTCCTTTTATATCCACGCGCTCTGCAACGCAACAATCCTGCGGCGCACATGTCTCAGTTAGGCCAAAAGGCCAGCTGGCAGCGATGTCTGCTTCGGTCCGCTTCCCCCTCGAGGAGCGGCACTTACCCATACGCGCTTCCCAGGTCGTCATCTTTCCTCCGGCCGAAGTGTCGCAAACTCCTCCCGTCCTCCATATGTTGCCTCCATGAAAAAGATCGGATTCCTCTCCTTCGGGCACTGGACGCCCTCGCCGCAATCGCAGACCCGCTCGGCTGCGGACACGCTGCTGCAATCCATCGAGCTTGCGGTTGCGGCGGAAGAGCTCGGCGCCGATGGCGCCTATTTCCGCGTGCATCATTTCGCGCGGCAGCTTGCCTCCCCCTTCCCGCTGCTGGCGGCGGTCGGTGCCAGGACCAGCACAATCGAGATCGGTACGGCCGTGATCGACATGCGCTACGAGAACCCGCTGTACATGGCAGAGGACGCAGGCTCTGCCGATCTCATCGCCGGCGGGCGCCTCCAGCTCGGCATCAGCCGCGGCTCGCCCGAGCAGGTGATCGACGGCTGGCGCTATTTCGGCTACCAGCCGGCCGACGGCGAGAGCGACGCCGACATGGGCCGGCGTCATGCCGAGGTCTTTCTCGACATCTTGCGCGGCGAAGGTTTTGCAAAGCCCAACCCGCAGCCGATGTTCCCAAATCCACCGGGGCTGTTGCGGCTCGAGCCGCATGCGGAAGGCCTGCGCGAACGGATCTGGTGGGGTGCCGGCTCGAACGCGACGGCGGTCTGGGCCGCCAGGCACGGCATGAATCTGCAGAGCTCGACCCTGAAGAACGACGAGACCGGCGAAGCCTTCCATGTGCAGCAGGCTGCGCAGATCCGCACCTATCGCGCAGCCTGGAAAGAGGCCGGCCACGCCCGCGAGCCGCGCGTCTCCGTCAGCCGCAGCATCTTCGCGCTGCTCGACGATCGCGACCGCGCCTATTTCGGCGGCGAGCGCGGCAGCGAGGACCAGGTCGGCTTCATCGACCCGCGCACCCGCGCGATCTTCGGCCGCTCCTATGCGGCGGAACCTGATGTGCTGATCGAGCAGCTCCGAGCGGACGAGGCGATCGCCGAGGCGGACACGTTGCTGTTGACGATTCCGAACCAGCTCGGCGTCGACTATTGCGCGCACGCCATCGAGGCGATCCTCACGCATGTGGCGCCTGCGCTGGGGTGGCGGTGACGCCTGGACTGCCGCACAATTTTCGAGGCGATGTCTTTTAAAGGCTACGTCGCGGGCTGGTAGTGTGCCAGCCGCTCCGGATCGGCATCCGGAACGGAGACCGTCTGCGCCCTGATCTGGCTGCCGATGACCAGTCCGGTGAGCGAGAGCATGAGCCCCAGCGCCAGCGGCGCGAACAAGGCCTCTTCCTGAAACAATCCATTCAGCAGCACGACCATGACGCCGAAGCCGGCGAGCCCCTGCGTCAGATATCCGGAGAACGCATAAAGACGCCAGGCCTTCAGCGCCACCGCGAAATGAAACGCCAGCGGAACGAGGGCGGCGATGCCCATCTGGTACAGCAGGACCCCGATCGCACTCTCGACGGCGCCGTTGGTCGTTCCGGCGGCCTGCGCGGCGCTCCAGTCGATCGAGAAATAATCGTCCGACAGATTTCCGCCGACGCCCAGGCCGCGGCCAAACGGCTTTTCGAGAAATCCGTTCAAGCCGCCCATGAGGCCGAGGACGTGATAGTCGCCGATCTGCAAGCCGACGCGGATCGCGACAATTGCAAACACGATCAAGGCCACGAAGCCGAGCCATAGCGTCACCACGGCGCCGAGCAGACGGGTCGATATCCAGGCCGTGGCGACGAACACCACCACGATGAGCGCTCCCTTCACGCTGCAAACGATCAGCAGCGGCAACGCCACGAGGGCCAGAACCGGACGCCCTACCGAAAACAGGAAAAGCCCGAAAAACGCGATCCCGTACGCGAAGCTGATCGGGTGCATATTCGGCCCGTGGATGCGGAGGATCTTCGACACGCCGAACCCTTCGAGCAGGGGCGTATTGAGAAAGTCGAAGCTGAAGCGATCCTTCAGATCGACCGGCACGTTGCCGGTGGCGCGCATCTCGGCTTCCCAAGCGCCGGAGCGGGCCGCCTTGAGCTCGTCGAAACCCCAGAACGTGTAGCCGTTGGTGACGGCCAGCCAGAAATCCCGAAACGCAAACTCGACGTATCCGCACAGGATCAGAATGACTCCAAGCGTCACCAGGAACGGCGTGGCGCGAACCTCATAGGTCGCGGCTGTCAGCAGCGAGAGCTGAAACAGGAACAGCGGCAGCACGATGTTGCGCAGATAGACCGTTGCCGCCTGGCCGTCCTGGACGAAGCCGATCGCGAAATACAACGACACCACGGCGAGGGTCACGACGCCCCAGCGCATGATCTGATTGACCTCAGTCGACCGGTTCCTTTGGCCGGCGACGTAGAGCCCAAATGTCGTCAGCCACATCACGGAGCAGACGAGAAAATTATAGCCTTTGATGAAGTCCAGGTCGGACGGCGCCGAAATCAGCGGCGACAGGATCGAGACGAACAGGTTCTGGAAGAACAGGACGAAGATCGCGATCGCCGGCGCGTAGGTTGGAGCCGCAACCACGATGGCGATGGCGACGAGAACTTCGACGGTCAGGGACAGGACCGGGCTCGCCCCGTGCAGGACCGGCACAAAGCCGATGGTTGCGATGGCGATGCAGAGCGTCGGGATCAGCTCGCGCCAAGGCGAACGTGAAGGCGAACGCGAAGGCTCGGGACAGCCCGCCTGCACGGCTTGAAGATGCGGTGAGGTCCCGCCACTCATGACTCGTCCTTTGGCGCAGCGCGGCGGCCACGATAGCGGCAGGATGCGTAAGGATTCGTTAACGATGACGGACCGGCTTCAGCGGCGGCCCGGCTTCGCGGCGCCGAACAGCGCGCGCATGACGTCGGGATCGGGCTTGCCGGTCCCGTTTTCGAGCAGGCCGAATCCCTGCGCCAGCTCCCAATGCGCCCAGCCCCAGCAATGCGCCCGCGCATATGCGGTCACGGCCGCGAGCCAGCGTACGCGGCTGTCCCGGGGCGCTGCGGCTTTCAAAACGCCAAATTCGTTGATGATGATCGGCCGCGAAAATTGCTGCTGCCACGCGACCGCGGGCGCGAGCCACCGGCTGACATCCGGCTTGTCCCTGGCGGCGGCAATCGCCGTGTCGAGCATGACGAGCGCCTTCGTCGCGCCTCTGTCCTGCAAATCCCGGCGGAGCGCCTGAACCCCGGGATCGCCGGCGCTGATCGGATAAGGCAGATCCGTGATGTCGTGCAGCGGATCCTGCACGTCCCAGTGGCCCTGGTGTGTGAACACCATGGGATCGTAGAAATGGATGGCGTAGACGACGTTTGGATCCGGCAACGGGCGAAACCGCGGCAGCGAGTCCGCGCGTTGCCAGTCGACCGGGCCGACGATCAGCGTGGTCGCGGGAAGCAATTGGCGAACGAAGGCGGCGAGCGTTTCGACCTGCTTTTGCCATCTGTCGGCTTCGATGTCGGGCTCATTGAGCAGCTCGGCGAACACGCGGTCGGCCGGGAAAGATTGAATGACCCGGGCGAGCGTGCCCCACGCATCCTCCAGCTCGCGCAGCGAGGCGTCGGCGTCATCCTTGTGCAGGCGATTGAAACGATCGCCGGGATGAAGATCGACGGAGATCGAATAGCCGAGCGAGATGAGCTGCTTCAATGCCTTGTCGAGCGAACGCAGCGTCTCATCGCGTTCCGCTTTCGAAGCGAAGCGCAGCATCACGCGCTCGGCCGGCACCGGCAAGCGGACATGACTCATCCCCGCCTTGCGAAGCTGCTGCAGCAATTCGCGAGTTGGAGGCGCGGATTTTTCGCCATTGATCCAGCCGTCGGCATTGAACCCGCGCGACAGTGCGGCGAGCCTGTCCGGCGCGACGGTCTGCGAGGCAGGTACGCAAGTTTCGGCCGATGTCGCGGAGGCGAGCGACGTTGGCATCAAGATCGTGGATAGCAAGATCGTGGCAAGGAGCAGACGACGGCACGGCGTCGCCATCGTCAAACCGCCCTGCTAAGCGCACCGCCGTCAGGGTGAGGCGCGGCAGAGCCGGCGGGCGCATGATTGACGACGAGACCGGTCGGCACGGTGTCGTACTTCGACAGCGCGGCGGTCACCCGTCGCATCGCCGCCGAACCGAGCTCGCCGGCGCGCACCACCGGGATGATCAGGTCCGCGTGCGCGGCGAGCGCGATCGCATCTGGCTGCAAGGCAAGATTGTTCGCATGGACGATGATCAAGTCGAACTCCGAGCGAATGTCGTCCTCCGGCCGCGCATCGGCCTTCCTGCCGGCGCTCAGCAGCTCGTCGATCGACTGGAGTCCTGCCGTGGTCGAGCCGTCCTGCCATTCGGTCACCGGCGGCTGGGCGCCCGCGAATTCCGGCTGCAGCCGGATCAGCACGCTCATCATGCCGCGATTGACGGCCGCGCGGTTGAGCGAGCGCGCAACGGTATTGCCGCCGGCGCTCTTGCCGACCGACAGCACGAGGGCGACCTTGCAGCCACGCACCGGGGCACGATCGATACGCTCGAGCAGCGGACGCAAGTAAGCGCCGAGATCGAGCTCGGCTGGGGCGGCAATCGGTCGTTGCCAGACAGTGTTGGGCGCAGCTCCCGACATCAGTTCGGGAATGCGGGACCAGACCGGAAGGTTCGGCATCGCCTCGGGTTGCTGCACGGCCGGAGCCGGACGCTTGGCTTGCCGCTTCGGCGTCTCCCTCGCCTCCGCCCGCGCGGGCGTTCGAGCCGGAGCCTCGGCAGGATCGGACTTGTCGGACATGCTCGTCATCGCCGCAACCGTAGCGGTTGACGTCAGCAGCGAGCCGATCGCGAGCGCGGCGAGCAGCAGGGCGAGCGGCGGACGCGTCGAGCGCAGCGGCGGAATCGCGGGCGAAGCGATCTTGGTCTGCGAGCTCTGAAGCTGACGCTGCTCGTTGGTCGTCTTGAACCGCGACAAAAACTGCTCGTAGATGTTCTTGTTGGCATCGGCATCGCGCTGCAGCTCCTGCAGCTTCACGAGCGCCTGGCCGTCCACCAGCATCTGCGTCTCGACCGCCTTGAGCTGCTTTTCCAGCGCGGCCTGCTGCTCGAGCTGGGCCTCGTATTCGGACTTCGCGGTGTCGATGTTCTTCTTCCGCTCGACCTCGATCTGCCTGTTGATGTCAGCCAACTGGCTGTAGGAGATCGCAAGATCAGGATGGCGGTCGCCGTAGACCGCCTTCTTCTGTGCGATCTGGTCGTTCAGGGTCGAGCGCTGCGCGCGCAGCATGCTCAGGAGATCCTGCTTCACCGGACCTTCGACATTGGCCTTGAGATCGCGCTGCACCTGCTCGTAACGCGCCTTGGCTTCCTCGGTGCGCGCACGAGCCGCGGAGACCTGCTGGTTCAGGTCGGTCACCCGCAATTGCTGGGTGGTGGAATCCTTGCCGGCATTGAGGATCTTGTGCTCGAGCCGGAAGGCTGCGACGGCGTCTTCCGAGACGCGCAGGCGCTCGCTGAGCGTCTTCAGCCGGTCCTTGAGCCAGTCGGCCGCCTCGTCCGTCGCATCGCTGCGCACGCGGCTCTGGGTCGCGACGAACGCCTCTGCGATGGCATTGGCATAATACGCTGCCCGCTCCGCACTGTTCGAGGTGAACGAGATGGCGATGACGTAAGTCAGGCCGCGACGCGAGATATCGAGGCGGCTGCGGAGTTTTTCGAGCAGGCGCGTCATGTCGGTATGACCGCCTGAGATATCCTCGTCGTCGGCGATCTTGAGCTTCTCGATCAGGGGCCGGAGAAAGCCGTCCGACTTGGCGATCTCGATCTGGCTCTGAAGCGCAGCGGCGTCCTGGCCGATGCCAGGCAGCACGTCCTGGTCCGTGGTCACGCGCAGCTCGCGGGGATCGACCACGACGAGCGCCGTCGCGGCATAGCGGACCGGCAGCACCATCAGCACGGCGACGCCGAGCGCGAAGAGTGCCAGCGCCAGCATCAGGATGCGCCGGCCGTTCTCACGCAGGAAAGAGAACGCGCCGGTGAGGGTCAGCGATCCCTTGATCAGCGCGGGGGCGGTGTTGTCGGGCGTCGCCGCCGCAGCCCGCGGCGCTTCCCACGAAGCCGCGGGCTCCGTCGGGGCGATGCTTCGCGGAGATGCGCTTCTACCGAACGCCATGGGGTTGGACTCGAAATCAACTAACAGGCACAGCCTAGAGACTTGCTGCACCGTAAATATCCATGGTTAACCCGCGGTTACGGCTGCCGCGAAGCTCGGTAAACGGTTCATTAAGGAGACGACGCACGGCCCTGCGCGGAGAGGGGTTCCGTGCGTCCGGATACCGGGCGACACCGAATGCATAAAGTCCGCTATTGGTTGGCGCGGACGCTTGCGGAAGACTTTCTTGCGCCTCGACGACCCGGCGCGCCGGATCTCAAAACAAAGCAGCGTTGCCAGCCTGCCCGTAGATCATTGCGGCCACGAGAGAGAGCAGCAAGCCCGCGCCCGAAAAGATCACGAGGACTTTCAGAGTTTCGACATCAACGTTGGTTCTCGTCGCGCGGGATATCGCCTTTGCCAGTGCAGCCATCATCGCCAGCTCCGAACAGGCCGCGCGAAGGCGCGACCTGTTTTGTCTAGCGTCATTGGGCGCGTTTGCGTGTGAAGCAGATTACAAGTGATGTTGCGTGCTGCACATCACACCGCCGGCCGAGCGTGCCTGGATCTTACCATTCATATCGCACCACGCCCTTGCCGGCGCAGCAGCGCGTGACGTGCCGCTCGCGTATCACAGGTGGTCGCGCGGTATGCATTTTGTGCGGGAACCGGCCGACTTGCTGACACTTTGCGGTGCAGGCTCGCGGCCGGTATTATTCTCAACTGATTCTCGTCTGACGAGGTACGGATGTCGCGGCCGATCATCGGCGCGGTCCCTGTCAGGCGGAAGCGATCTTAGTGCCGAGGATGATTCGGCGTCGTCAGGGGAGGACAATTTGCCATGCCTGGGATGACTGGACTGCAGCTGGCCGGCGCTGTCGCCGCGGAGCGCCCCGGGACGGTCATCCTCCTGAGCACGGGATACGCAGAGATTCCCAGCAACGAACGATCCAGCCTGCCGCGTTTATCAAAGCCATTCGACCAGGCTGCGTTGGCGAAGGCAATCGAGGCGGCAATGCGCGAAGACGAGCCAAGCGGATCCATCGTCGCTTTTCGGCCGAAGAGCGCGTGAAAGCCGGATGATGAATGGCGCACCGTCTGGTGCGGTCCCGATTCGGAAGCGCCAATGGTCCATCAAATCCCGCCGGGAAGCTCAACGCCCGCTTCCGTCAGGTCACGGAGGAATTTCCGCACCAGGAGCATGTTAGTTCTCTGCAACTCGTGATTATTGCCGAACTTGAACTGGTTGGCTTCGGTTACGATCAGACCCTGGTCGGTCTCGCGGAAAATGCCTTGCTTCTTCAAGCGATCGGCGCGCCGCCGAACGGTTTCGATCGGCAGACCGAAAAAGCGGGACAGGGCGGCACGGGAAACGCCCTGCTTGATCTTGTCCGGCTCCACCGCCTGGATACTGCCAAATTGCCGGTCGAGTTCGGGGGTCTTCATGATCTTGAGAACGTTGGCGTTCAGGACCGCATGAATGATCATCAAGTCCAGCGGATCGAAATCGTAGTGGCGGAACATCTCGCTGGCTGCGCACAGCATGTAGGCCAACGAGTGGCGGGAGACGGTTCGGATCAAATCCGATGCGATGTCCTCGCCTTCAGTCGTACCAACCATCACCAGTCCCCGCTTCTACGGATGTCCGGTCCGACGCCCACAGCCGGTTCTATGTATCCGTGGCGCACCGCGCGTGAGGCAGGACCGGTCTGCTGTTTCCCCCAATATGGGTATGGTTGCGGTTCAATCGGGTCAATAGCCGGCTTGTCGGCAATATCATTTTCACCGATACGGGATTGAGTGGCCGGGCGCGCAATTGGCGCGTGCCAACGGTGGTCGTGGGCCAAATGACATTCATCATCGAAGCTGTAAAAGACGACTGCCGCACCGTGGATTTCCGTGACAGCGCGATCGTTGCGGTGATCCTGGCCCGCAAGCATGCGGTGAATGGTTTTGTGGTGTCGATCACGGCTCCGGACGGGCAGCTTTTTTCCGCCGATCAGTTCAACCGTTTGCTGACGAGCAAGGGGCTTGGTTCGGATCCGGCGGCGCAAGATGTAGGGCGGCGCTAAAGCGGGCTTTGTCGGCGGTACGCAGAATCCCGAACAGTGCAATTGATTGTCATCGCGCCGAAACGGGTGCGCCGCCTGCGGACGAAACGAATGGATGCGGCAAATCGGCGTCGATCGCGTATTCGAAAATGGCGCGCCCGGAACGATTCGAACGTCCGACCCTCAGATTCGTAGTCTGATCGACCAAGTGATCTCAGCATTCTTCAAGGTTCCTCAAGATGGATTATCGAATTATTCTAAGCCTTTGTAGTCTGATCAAGGTTGACTGGCACATCTCTGAATGGCTGAATCTTGCTTACCGTGTGCTTACCGGAAGTGAGATTAAGGCCGATGCCCCAAGGCCGCATATCAAAAAAATCCGTAGACGCGCTGAGGTGTTCGGAAAAACAAGACCGCGTTTTTCTGTGGGATGATGCGCTTTCCGGGTTCGGGGTGGCAGCATTCCCATCTCAGAAGAAGATCTACTACGCTCAATACCGGCAGCACGGCCGATCCCGCCGCATTGCCCTGGGGGAACACGGCAGGCTCACCCCTGACCAGGCCCGCTCAGAAGCAAAGAAGTTGCTCGGTGCTGTCGAGACCGGAAGTGACCCGATCGCGGAACGCCGCGAACAGCGTGCCCGAAGAACCCTCGCCGAGGCCGCGGCGGACTTCATGGTCCATCACGTGCGCAGTAAGCGCAAGCCGCGGACAGCCATTGAATATCAATGTCTCCTAGACCGTCGCATCCTACCGGCTCTTGGCAGTCGTCGGCTTGTCGAAATCACGCGAAGCGACGTCGCGCGCCTACACTCGTGTATGGCGTCCGCGCCGTTCGCTGCAAACCGCTGTTTGGCCCTCCTCTCCTCAATCTGGAATTGGGCCGCCAGGCGGGCCGAAGTCCCTTTTGAAGAGAACCCGGCTAGGGGAATCGAAAAAAACCCGGAACGAAGCCGGGAGCGTTTTCTGACCCGCGATGAGTTTGGTAGGCTAGGCGAATCCCTGAGACTCGCGGAGACGGTCGGTGTCGCATGGGAGACAAATGACGTTCAGTCCAAACATCTGCCCCGGGAAGAAAACCGTCGGACCACATTGGATCCATTCGCCGTCGCTGCAATCCGGCTGCTGATCTTCACCGGCGCCCGTCTAGGAGAAATTCTGAGTGCGAAATGGGACCAGGTTGATGTCGACCGGCGGATCCTCTTCTTGCCCGACAGCAAGACCGGCAAAAAGCCGATCTACTTGCCTGAGACCGCGCTTGCCATTCTGGACAGCTTGCCACGGCTCGATGGTAATCCCTACATCATCGCTGGCAGCGACGGCCGCCGCGCTGATTTAAAACGACCTTGGTCAGTGCTTCGCCGAGCTGCTGATTTGAAAGGTGTACGTCTTCACGATCTGCGACACAGCTTCGCCTCCTATGGAGCGGAAGCTGGACTTGGCTTGCCAATAATCGGCAAATTGTTGGGCCACACGCAGCCATCCACCACCAACCGTTATGCCCATCTCGATGCCAGCCCTCTTAGGCGAGCGTCTGAAGACATATCAACCAGAATTTCCGGCGCGTTGAACCCACATGCCCAAGAAGAAAAAGCAATTCAATGATCCGGCTTTTCAGTTGAGCGCTCCCGGCGAGTTTTTGTTTCGGGTAAGCGAGCGACTAGAGGAAATGAGAGCCGTTTATAAAGAGGGAAACCCGCTAGGGCTGTTCGATGCTCTCGTGATAGCTTTGCAGAGTGGGATTGTTCTGCCCGATTGGGCGATCGAGGCTGCTATTGATGAACTACAACCGCTTGTGGCGAAAGGCGTCACCACCGGCAAAGGTCAGACAGGCAACACTCTCGCTGCATATAAAACTGACATGGTTCACTACCGACGGTGGAGCACAGTTGAACAATGTCGCGTCTCGGGCAAGACTTTGGAGGAGTCTTGCTATGAGGCAGAAAAAAGCTTGCATGGGTGTTTCGGAGAGGGCGGCTTCGAATCGATGAAAAAATCCTATCAGACCGTGTCGGCGAATCTAGCCGACAGCAAGGAGCGTCTTCGGTACTACAGAGGACTTTCCGTAGGGCGCCAGCTGACCGGGACGGAAGCTGCCGGTCGGCGGCTCAAGTTCGGAGTACTCGAACCGCCGAAAGGGAAGGAATAGACGCTATTCCTTCTATTCCAATCCGCAGCATCTTCGGCCATCTTCATCCTCGTTGACGCGACATAACGAGGACGTGCCGTCGATGCCGAAGCAAATGCGGACAGAACAAGCAGCCGCGTACGTACAGTTATCACCGTGTACCCTCGCCAAAATGAGGGTGCGCGGAGATGGACCGGTGTTCTCGAAAGCAGGTCCTCGCGTAGTGCTGTATGCCCAAGACGATCTTGATAACTGGCTGAACGAACGGCGGCACCGCTCAACTTCCGACAACCGAAGCAGCTAGCGACCTCTAATTCTCTTCGAACTGACGCCCGCGGCGCCGTCCGGCGCTGTGAACAAGGGCTCGTGCCTATCGACCATCAAATGATCCGACCATTCCTTCTTATAGCACCATAAACCGAGTTACGATGACCAAACACACTGACACGAAGCTCTATACAACCCCAAAGATCATCCTGGATAGGCTTACAGTTTGCTTCAACGGACCAGCTGAAATTGACCCTTCCTACATTTGTGGAGTGTTGCTTAACGACAAGCAGCAAGTACCGGGTATCAAGATCACCAGTAATGCGCGCTACAAGGTTCGCGCATCCATTCCGGTCCCATTCATCAACTCAACCGAGAATGCTCATCCCATCTACTTGGAAGTTGGCCCTCACCACAAATCCCTTCCAGCTTGTCGATTGGACTTCAACCCAGCCAAGCTCTCGCCAGAAGGTATCGACGATCTGATTACGCTGCTCGACACGTCGATGCACGCCACCCCAATTGAGTTCTTCAGCAATGGACGGATCACAAGAGCTGACGCTGCGGTTGATCTACCGGGACACACGCTGGATGACGTGATCGTGCTCGCCTCTTCTAAGAAGAAACACGGGGTTTACTCAGATCGGCACGGCCGTCCTGAGACGACCTACCTCGGGACCCCCGCTCCAAGCGGATCGTCGCCTACACCAAACATGGCGCAGATGGACAAGCCCTGCGCCTTGAGGTCCGCTGCAAGCCTCTGTGTCCGGGAAGCGCACTGGTTGAGCTGAACAATCCGTTCAAGAAAGTCCTTCTTCTCCCAGCCGACGTGCTGAACGAGCTGAAGCTGGATTTCCCAGGGCGCATTCTGGCCGACAGCATCCGCGTGCGCGGTTTGAAGCATGCCCTGTCCCCATTCCCCCCAGATCAGCGGAAACTGATCACCCAGGCACTGACAGCCGCACAAACCCTGCTCCCCGATGCAGAGCAGCTGTGGACTGGGTGGAAAGATGCGCTGCTAAAGTCGGGATTAGGCAAAGAGCTGGGACTCATCAAACCCAAGACGCACCCTCATGAACCGATCTTGCCGCCCAATAGCAGTGATTTGCAATTAATTGCATGAACTCTGCTTCTCGCTCGTCGCCAGGATTATGGAGACCAAACATGAATGCATCCGAACAACTTCTTACTTGGAAGAAACAGAAAGAGCTCATCAGATTTTTTGTAGACGGGACCGGCACGGTTCAGCCGACGAGAGACGAAGCGAATTTCGCCAGCGACCTGCTTGTTCTCATTTTGCGACACTGCAAAGACGAACACAACCTTGAAAAGGACATCAAAAAATTCACGGAGACAAGAGCGCATGAACTGAGCAACAAAAAAGTAACGGGAAGCGAAGTTCGAAGAATACGTCAGCGCTACTTTGGCTTTCTGGCCTCTGAAGTACCTACAGATGCGTACCCGCAGCCAAAACGGCCCGGCTGTATCCATGCGCAATTTCGCATCCTCCGGCTCCTCCAGCAGCACCTCTTAGTCGGCCACGATGGCCTGACGAGTAGCGACGATCCCGGCGGCAGTTAACGACCGGGTGAGCGGAGCATCGAGAAATGAAAAGGCTTCCGCCGAAGCGGGCCTACTCTTTCGCGCCGGCTTCGCTTGCACCATCTCAGCTCCGCACTCGAGGAAGGCAAAGTATATGAGCGAACATCCCGCCTGTTCGCCGATCTCGCCCAGGCCCTTTGAGGCCAGTTCGAGACAGGGCTTGAGACACGGCCGACCTGAGTGGCAACGATGCTTCACCCCCGATGATTGAGCCAAATTCAATCAGCAAATCAACGCATTGAGCTGCGGTGAAATCACTCCCCAGGCAAGGCTTCTAATCTGTCCCGCAAGTGCAGATACGTAAGAGGACAAGCCCAATGTCCCTGGAGCATACGGCGGCGACAAGTAGCCCGACCCAGAGACACTCCGCGACAATGAGCTTACGCCAACTCGTCGAGTAAAGCCTTGGCCTGCTTGAGGTCCAGGGTGTCGAAGCCCTCCGTGAACCAGCCGTAGACTGGAGCGAGAAGTTCTCGGGCCTCGTGCCGCTTCCCTTGATCACGCCACAGCCGCGCCATGCTCATCGCGGCGCGTAACTCGAACGATTTTGCCCGCTGCTTGCGGGCGACTTCGAGCGCTTCAAACAGGCTTGCTTCTGCTTGGTTCGCGGATGCTCCAAAAAGCAGTCGGAGTTCACCCTCAATTCTAAGTACGTCAGCTTGCCAGAGAAACTCGCCCGTTTCGAGAATGAGCTCCTTGGCATTGCTGATCGCGACCAGGCTGTCCTGCATATATCCCGCACGTGCTTGCAGGATTGCAAGGAGGGAATGGTAGTGCGGGGAATGAAATCGAACCTGTTCTTTGGCGGCATGTATTCCCTGTTTCACCAGAGCAATGCCGTCTTCCAGCTGGTCTGCGCCCCCGATGGCCCAACCAGTTAATATTTTCCCGCAGCTAGTTGCCCACAGTGGCATGCGCGGTCCGAGTTGTGCGTTTAAGCTATCAACATACTTGTTGATGTCCCGCGTGTTGCCGAGCAGCACAGACAACTGTGCGCCAGCGTAGATGCCAACGACGCCACTGGTATTTGCGTGTTGTGCATCCAGGGCATATTTAATTGCCTTTTTCGCGTGCTGCGACTGCCTTGTCGGGGTATCCCAGGGCCCACAGGCTCAGTGCCAAATAGGCAAGACCTGACGCATGTGGATCGGTGAGGTAAAGCACCGAAAGAGCTTGGTCCATTTCGATCCGGTCGATTGCTAGCATTTGTTCCAGCTGCGCTTTTGCCGTCTCTAAGTCGCCCACTTCTAGCAGCGATGCGCCCATCGCGCGGTATGCAATCAGTTTCGCCACGCGATCGCCCGTCTGCGCGGCCAGCGATTGGCACCGCTCCGAATACTCAAGTGCTTTGGAAATCCTGCCGCTGGCTATGCAATAGGCATACTGACCATAAAGGCATGGCAACAGGTGCTGGGTGTCGCCTAATCGTTCACAGAGCGCAATCGCGCGATCACGCGCAGCTCCGACGACCGGGTTGCCATACCCATGTTGAGCCGCCAAAGGCGTGCCCAAGGCAAGCTGATAGTCGAGTTCCTGCCTGTCCTTCTGTGCCGAATGCGGTAACGTCATCAACATCTCAAGGCCCCGTTTGAGATGACGCACTGCCTCTTCGTCGGCGGATCGTTCAGCCGCACGCCGTCCGGCCTTTAACCAGTATGGAATAGCACGGTCCGCGTGCCCGGCATTTGTGAAATGGCGCGCCAACAGCTCGGGTTCGATATGGGTGCGCTCGGGAAATAGCTGTTCGAGCACTTCAGCAATTCGTGCATGCAGCTCCTGACGGGGTCCCCGCAGCAACGTGCCGTAAGCGGCATCTTGCACCAGGGCATGCTTAAAGGTGTATTCCGCGTGTGGCGGCATTCCGCGCCTGAAGATCAATTCGGCGGATACAAGCTGGTTCAGGGCTTCATCCAGCTCAGCCGAGTTTCGCTGCCCCACTGGCAGGAGCAGCTCGTAGGAGAACTCCCGACCAATGGCGGCACCAACTTGAGCCGTTTCCTTTGCGAGTGACCCGAGCCGATCAAGCCGTGCCATCAGCGAGGCATGGAGGCTCGGAGGAACGGCGGCCAGCGGTGAGGGAATACTCGCAGCCGATCGCTCAGCACCGTTCTCGCCCGCCTCCATTACCGCTTTGGTCATCTCCTCGACGAAGAGGGGTATGCCATCGGTGCGCTCGATGATGTCCTGTCTAATGTCCGCTGGAATTTGGGCATTTCCAGAGACGCGGTCGATTATGGCCTTGCTCTCGTCCTCGCCGAGGCGGTTCAGATGCACTGCGGCGACGTATGGCGTTCCAATCCATGGCGGCTCGAATTCGGGCCGGTACGTGACAATCAGCAGCACCCGAAGATTTTTTAACCCATCGATCGTACGACTGAGTGCTTCAAGGCTCGTCGGATCGATCCAATGCACGTCCTCGAAGATCATCAGGACCGGACTGGACTTGGATAAAGCCTCAAGTCGTGCGGTTAGCGCCTCAAACGTCTTTTGTCGGCGCTGCGGCGCAGTTAGCTCCAGATGGGGGTATCGTCCGTCGTTCGGCAGGGAAAGCATTTCGGTGAGGAGCGCGATATGTTGGCGCGACGTCAAGCTCTGCCCCAGCAGGGTGTCTATCTTGTCGAGCTTGGTAAGGGGCTGATCGTCACGCCCAACTCCAGCAGCACGCTCCATCTGTCCGATGATTGGATGGAGCGGACTGTCCGTGTGCTGAGGCGAGCAGAAATAGCGCAAACCCGTGTGGGCTTCCTTTGCGACTGTTTCCATAAAGGCCGCCGTGAGGCGCGATTTGCCTATTCCAGCCTCGCCCGATAGGAGCACCACCTGTCCTGCGCCCACTTTTGCTCTCGCCCAGCGGCGCAAAAGCAGCTCAAGTTCTTCTTCTCGTCCGATCAGAGCAGTCAGCCCGCTGGGGTGCATCGCCTCAAAGCGGCTCTCGATAGGGCTTGCCTGCAGCACGGCGAAGGCTCGCATTGCTCGGGCGATCCCCTTGAGTTCCTGCGGCCCAAGGTCCGTCAATTCAAACAGGTTGCCCAGGAGCTTCCGGGTGCTCTCGGCAATGACAACGGAGTTCGGTTCAGCCAAGGCTTGCAGACGTGCCGCGAGATTGGGCGTTTCTCCGATGATGCCACGCTCCTGCGCTTCCCCTGAGCCGATCAGGTCGCCCACAACGACCAACCCGGTAGCAATACCGATGCGTGTCTGCAGCGGGACGGAAACCTTGAGTGCACCGACGGCAGCAATCATCTCCAATGCTGCGCGGACGGAACGTTCTGCGTCGTCCTCGTGCGCCTCCGGATAGCCGAAATAAATGAGCACGCCGTCGCCCATATATTTTGCCACGAAGCCAGCCGCGCGGCGAACGATCTCAGCGACGCACTTCTGATAGGCTGAAATGACCTCGCGCAGGTCCTCCGGGTCCATCCGCGCGGAGAGCGCAGTCGAGCCTACAAGGTCCGAAAACATCACGGTCACTTGGCGCCGCTCAGCAGCTCTTTCCGCCGTTTCGGTGGGCCGGGGTACCGACGCTGACGCGGCTTCGGCGCGGAGGCTAGCAATCGCGTCCAGCAGCTTACGACGATGCCCTACAAGCTCGACACCAAGGTCCTTCAAGTCCTCCGCTGTCAAGGTCGGCAGGACCGTCTCGTCGATCTCATTCTGGCGGAATGCCGCCTCATATTGTTCGAGGCCAAGCCTCCGCAGCCAACCTCGCATCTCCATGGCGGCGCTCCAGGTTCGCTCGGGCTATCCATGATCGTCCGGGCGAGACAATCTGTCTAGCGGATGGTCCAGAAGCACCCTTCGAAAACCGCCTTCAGAATGCCGGTGATTAGAGACCCAGGATGCAGTTGCATGAGCCGTTTTCAGGGACCGGGCCAAATTGAGTTGTTGAGCAAGTCCGAAACGCGAGTTGCCACGAGCTGGGTCACTCGCTTGTACCGAGGTGGACGGGGCATAACCGAATGCCCGGAAGACCTAAAGGCGAGAAGCGCCACGCCGACACCGTGCAGAACGCCGTGCTGATCGGCAGGATCGCGACCGGCGAGGTTGAGGATACGCCCGGCAAAGGGCCGAATCGGGCGCGGGGCGGCAAGGCTGGCGGAGCAAGCCGCGCTGCGCCAGTGCGCTCATGGAGGATTTGAAGCCTCGCCTTGCCAACTGCGTCCAGCTCACCACGGACGGGCACAGGGCCTACTTGAACGCAGTTAGTGAGACCTTCGGCGCGGACGGCATTGATTACGGGATGCTGGTGAGGATCTACGGCAGCGACCAGCAGGCTCAGAAGCGTTACAGCCCGGCCAAGCTGATCGGGATCGATAAAGACCTGATCCTTGGATCGCCCGACATGGCGCACGTCTCCACCTCCTATCTGGAGCGCGCTGTCGCTCTATTTCGTCTGGTACAATTTCATCAAGGCCCACAAGTCACTCAAGGGGCTCACGCCGGCAATGGCGGCCGGCCTTGTTTCGTCACCGCTGAAAATGAGCGACATTGTTACGCTGATCGACCGGCGGGAAGGTCCGGCTAAGAAGCGGGGACCATACAAGAAAAAGCAACTTACATCCGCATGAAGTCTTTGACATTGCCGGCAGTTGCGGCACAAAAATAGAAGGCCGGCACCCGAAGGTCCGGCCCGCTTTTGTCCGTAGGAGATATGCGCGTTAGCGCAGTGATCCAGCCCCACGGCACGTCCTGATTACTTACTAACAGCCGAGTCGCGATGCAATACCCCTTTTCGCCGCTGCCGAAAGTGCTGTCTGCCCTCGAAGCCACCATGTCTCCGGCGCGGCTAGCGCGTTACGTTGGAGCATCGAAAGGCGATAAATATCATGCGCTTAGACTATATGTATGGAACGCGCGACTCTGCGAAGAGTTCTATATCCCTCTTCAATTTTCCGAGGTTTCTTTAAGGAACTCTATCCACCAACGGTTAACCATCCTTTACGGAAACGAGTGGTTTGACGAGCCCCGGTTCACGGGGCAATTCCGGATCGGCACAAAAATGAAATCGCCAAAGTGGCCGCAGATGAGCGCCAAAAGCGCGGGCTCGCATTCGCGGCTGACCACGTTGTGGCCGGGATGTCATTCGGTTTTTGGCAGAACCTGCTCGGCAAAAGGCTTCAATTCATTCTCTGGTGTGACGGTATCGGTGCTGCCTTTCCCCACCTCCCGAAAGGCCTTGGCCGTAACGACGTCTACATGAGACTGGAGCGTCTTCGAAAATTTCGAAATGCGGTGATGCATCATTACGCAATTTTCGATAAGGCGCCAACACAGGAATACAAGAATATCCGGACATTGTTGCAATGGATGTGCCCTGAGACATTGTGGCTTGTGTCCGAATTATCTAATCCCGCTGCGGTGCTCCAGCGTCGGCCACAAAACTGAGACTTTCAAACTGAGGCACGACCGTAGTCCTGCCCACATGGACAACCTTCGGGGAACGAGGCGCATAGATTACATAGACGCCCTGCTTGTCGGGTGCCTCCGGCCAACCGTCTCTTGGGAATGGGATAAGTTTAGCGCGCTTCAATTTGAAGAAGCAGGTTCTCACGTAGTCTTGCTCGCGGCTGGTAATGGCAGTCTCTCGATCTGCAGCTTGCCGGGATCGCGCTTTAGCACCCGAAGATGCTCATCAGTGGGGAGATAGCGGCGAACGCCCGAAATGTCTTCCGGCGAATACCAGTTCTTGTCACCAGGGACGCGCACCCAAACCTTGTAGCTTCCGCCCAAATTCGGTTTGCGGCCCCGGACAGCCTCTGAGCCTGCCACGTTGGTGACGACGCTTGAGCGCCGCCGCCTCTCGACACTAGTCACTTAGGTGGGGTGCTTTGGGAAGCCCGGTGAGCATTCTGATTTTCCACACCCCCCGTCGCGGACGTATGTTCCCGTCCAAAGCCCCGTCTCGCTAATGGCTGCACCCGATGGGGCCTTTCCGCTGGTCCGGTACTCACCCATTCCGATCATAGCGTCGGCGCCAACCGCCGCTGCCTGCTTCACTGTGATCTCTATCCGGTCGATACCCGCCTTAAAGGCCTCCGCATAAAACTGAGCAACATCAGTGTGCGCGCCTGTAGGGTTCACGAACACTCCGTCTTTTGTGAAAAGAGCGCCGATCCCAGCACTATTCTGCTTGTCAAAGTTCTCTGTAAAAGAAACAGCAATTTTGACGACTTCCTGATTGCTCTGATCATCGGCAGCAGTTACGGGGAGGACAAGTGAAGCCAGTATAAAAAGGAGGGCGGAAAACAATCGCATGGCGCTTCTCCTGAATGAACTTCAAATAGGCCGCCGTTCGGCGGCGGCAAAGCCTATGACGGCAATCAGAAAATGATGCACGACGAGATGTGCTGCACCACACCATTGGACGTGGTCTCATCCACGCTCAGGGTCGCGGGGGGGGGGCCGCAGACGTCGAGGCATGTGACGCGGACTTACGAGGCGCGCTCGCGCTCCTTCCCGGAGCTTACTCCGCTGATTTTGCCGAGCTTTCTCTTTACATGACCGGCAACAGGTCCATCGTTAATAGCGGGCAACTTGTTTTCGCTCCCCTCAACTCAAGGAGGAGAGCAATGGACAAAATCAAAGGCATTCAATCTGCCGGGCATCATCTAGAGATCGCGGTTGGCAATTTCCAGCCTCCGTCGCCACAGCCGCTGCAAACGTCGGATTGGATCGCAATGTCAGCGATCCAGAAGGCAATTCGACGCGGGCGAACCGATCTGGCGCTCCAGGCGGCGACGACCCTCCTTCAACAATCGCCGGAGCGGCTGTGGCGCAGGTTGGCTTGCATAGCATTCGAGGACGTCGGTCTAGGTCATCTCGACCTGGTGAAGCTGGTAACGGCCGCCATGGCGGGCAAGAGAGTGCGAGCACCGCTCGGGGGTGAGTGGGCGGTCGCCAGCTATCTCACAACCAAGATGGCGGAGGCGACTAAATGCCGAGGCGCGGATGATCTCTTGCTTGTGGCAGAGAACCATCCCCTGTACGAGAGCCATCGCATGGAGCTGGGTTTCAGCACCACGCAACAACTGATCGAGGTGCTCACCACCTCCGAGCGTTGGGCGGTGAGAGCGCTGGCAGCGTGGTTTCTGCTCGGCACAGATCGCCGCCCCTCACCTCGGCTTACCCGACGACGTGGCGATATCGTTTCGCTGTTCGCCGCCCTCGGTGAAATCTTGCCTGCTGATCTGGTCGAGATCGCCCACGAGGGCTACCGGCGCAGCGGCGAGGTGCTGCCGATCTTGATGGCGCTGCTTGCGCCTCATCTGCAGCTGGAATTGACGAGCATGAAAGACGACGACATGCCAGCAGAGGTGATGGTGGGACCAATTCCAGGCTGGTGTATTGACCTCTACACCCGCCCTGGCAGAGCCGTGCTCGCCAAGTTTATCGAGGGATCAACTCGGAGCGCCCGATGGGTCCGACTGCACATTCCACCACGCAAGCGGGTCGAGTTCTTGGGGACGATTATCTTCCGGCTCGAAGGGCAATGCGTTCAGCGCCGACTGCGGTGGCCGCTAGCTGACGAACTGCGCCGGGCGACCGACTACGAGTGCAACGGCCAGCACTGCCCAGATGCGACCGAAATCCTGGCGCTCGCGCGAGCTGATCTGGGCGAGCTGAACGCGATCCGCGCCCAGCTGATGGAGGCATCGAGCCATGTCAGCTGAGCTTCTAACCCGTGATACTATTCACTTATCGGAGGTTAAAACGGCCCCAGCAGACCGTTTTGAACTTCCAATGCAATTAGTTGCACGCGCAACCGAACTGTCTCCAGAGACCCACTTTTTCATCGAAAACAGTGTTTCGGAGAATAGCCGCCGGGCGTACCTGAGTGATCTGCGGGAATTTGAGCTGAGCGGCGGTTCGATCCCCGCATCGCCTGACACCTTGGCCGAACACCTCGCCCAGAACGCTGGCAGGCTGAGCGTGGCGACCCTGGTCAGGCGTTTGGCCTCGATCTCGAAAGCGCACGAGGCCCGGGGGCTACCCAACCCAACTCGCTCCGCGCTCGTCCGGGCGACACTAAGGGGCATCAAGCGGACCTACGGCTGCGCCCAGCACCAGGCTAAGCCGCTGCTGCTCACCGAGCTGATCCAGGTGCTCGACGCAACCGGCGACAGGCCGAAGGACCTCCGGGATCGGGCTCTCCTACTGGTTGGATTTGCGGGCGCGTTACGTCGTTCCGAGCTGGTCGGCCTAAATCGGGACCACGCCGAACATGTCCGGCAGGGCGTCATTCTTCATTTGCTGCGCTCAAAATCCGACCAGGAGGCTCGAGGACAGAAAATCGGCATCCCACACGGCCGGGGCCGGTGGTGCCCGATCGCCGCCCTGGAAGCCTGGCTGGCGATCTCAGGCATCAGTGAAGGGCCGATCTTTCGACCCATTAATCGCCATGGCAGGGTCCATGATTGCCGCCTGTCCGGCGAAGCAGTTGGCGAGATCGTCCGGGAGCGCGTCAGCGCAGCTGGTCTCGATCCCTCTGGATATTCAGGGCATTCGCTACGCGCGGGGCTTGCGACCAGCGCGTCGCAGGTCGGGGTGCCAACCGGGAAGATCAGAGCGCAAACTCGGCACGCTTCCGACGCGATGCTCGCGCGGTACGTACGGGATGGAGCACTTTTTTCCCAAAATGCCGCTGGTGCGCTACTGTGAGGCCCCTTTCAAAGAGCCATAAGAATAGTTCAATGTTTTTCGCTTGACCCTGCCAGAACACCTTTTCAAGAAAGGCATTTCGATGAACATGGTAGCAACGGCTTTCGCACTCTCAATGACTTTCGCGACGACTGCGGCATCAGCAGATCCTGTATACTTGCGGTGCAAAAACCTAGACTTGCCGCCAGATGACGTGAGCTACGTCATCTTGGCCGTAGATTTAGCAACCAGCTCAGCTAGCCTCACGTCCCACTTTGCGGCGAGCATCCTAGGTCCGGCTGGAGAGAGAACTGTTCAATTCCAGGTCCAGCGGTCAGACGAACGATCAATTACAGCCACTGCAACTAGCGGAACCTCCTTCACACTTGACCGTGTGTCTGGCCAAACGTTGCTAACCCAAGTTGAGGCGGGGATGAGGCGCTTAGAGAGTTCGTTAGCCTGTCAGCCGACCAAGCGCGTTCTTTGACGATCTCGTCGTGAGCACTGCCCCGCTCGACGAGGCTGGTTCAACCGAGATTACTACAAGCTGTGTGCGATGCCGCCGCTACCCAATAGAGGGCTCGAGCCGTGTCTAGTGTATTTTTGGTGGTGTACACGTCTGCCCATCTGATCGGCGCTGTAAGCTACCCGCTGGGTGATCAGCTCTGCGCGAACGCGCTGGGGCGCTGGACTTGGGGCGGGCAAGAAATTCTGGAGAAGAAGGGCAAAGACGTGTCCGGCGAAGACCAGTACGGCGGTGCCTACACGTTCGCCTGTGAGACCCATCGCACCCGGCCGAGAGTGCAGATCCAAATCGGCAAGGGGCAGCGGGAGCAGTTCGAGAGCGACTGCGAGAACCTGTACCGCTCCTACTCTGAATATAAGGAATGTCGCCAGCTGCCGAACGGGGACGTCGAGACGACCCAGTATGACGACAACGCCGATAACAGACATAGCTGGGTGGTCAAGATCGACGAGCGCTGGAAGACCGTACGCCTCAAGGAGCAGAAGGCCAGTGAGGAAGAGTGCGGCCAGATCGAGGTGATTTTTGACGCCTGTTCCGTCTCTGAGCAGACCGCCGATTATTGCTACATGGTGCACCGCGCTGGGGCGGGCGAAAGCAGAGGCCTGTCCCAGTTCTTTTCTCGGCACCCCTCAGATGGCTTTTTTAACAAGATGCAAGCGCTGTGTCAGAAGGTCTGCTACGGCAAGATGACGGTGATCGCCGCAACCCGGAAATTCTGCCCGCATCAGCGGCCGCATTCTATGGAAAGTTACAGGCAGGAGCCCGACGTGCCTGGCAGTACAGCCCGCAAATGACCAAAAGCGTGCTGGCCAGCCGATGTTAGGCGGCGTCATTTCGAGATCAGTCTCGTATCCACACCTACAGCCCTCCTCAGAATAAGGCAGCCAGGACGAACTCACCCTGGTGTAGGCGCACGGAGGCTCAAACTACAAAGCCCAGCGGATTTTCCTTCGTGGCGCAGCCCAAGGGGACCGGCGCTGAGAGGCTGATGAATTTGAACGCACGGGCAACCGGGATCGGGAACGGCTTGCATGACGCACGAAATTGGTGGGACTTTTGGAGACGAATTCCGCATGCTTTGGCAAGTTGTCTGTCCGCCAAGAACTTCAGGTTAGAATATCTACCGGGCGCTTAGCAAAAGAAGGCTAGAGACCAACCTTGCATCGGATTTGTTGATCGCTTTCCCTCATGCAGCCAAGCAAGGTCAAGCAACTAGGGAGGCCGACCGTGGGCAATAGACTATTCGTGGGCGTGCTGGGAAACCGTAATTCAGGCAAGTCATCGACTTGGAACGATCTGTTCGGCCGGACGGTACGGCGCGGGAAGAACTCGCGGCGGCTTGAGTTAGCACCTGGAGAGTGCGTTGATGTTTATCTCGTAAGCGGGTCATTTGAAGAACGGAAAGAATACGCTGGCGATGTTCTCGACATCAGACCGCAAGGATTGTGTTGTGTTCGATGCAATATACCGAGGAAGTCCGTATAACCATCGATTATGTCATACAGCGCAACTTTGATGTTTCTATTCACTGGCTCAACCCTGGATATAGCGACGTCGAAGGGTATTTCGACAACTTGGGCCTCACGAACGTGCTGCTATCCAATTCCGCTTCGCTTAGTATCCGGAATGGCAAATTAGCCACTAAACGCCGGGTCGCTGAACTACGCGAATTGATTTATGGCTGGGCACGATTTCGAGACCTATTAGTTCAGTGCAAATGATTATCTGGCCTCGAACGGGAGCGCGCCTATTCGGTGACGCCGTTTCGCTCTTCGTCCGAGCGCGCATCGAGGCAGCGGGGCTCGATCCCTCAGGATACTGAGGGCGTTCGCTCCGAGCGGGATTAGCCACCAGCGCCTCCCAGGCTGGCGTCCCGACTTGGAAAATTCGGGCACAGACCCGCCACGCCTCGGACGCTATGTTAGGGCGTTACGTCAGAGACGGAGCGCTATTCACAAACAATGCGGCTGGCACGCTCTTGTGATCCTGAGAAGTACCGTGTCATCACCCGGTCACGCGCCAATCGCGCGCCGAGACCTCCACGGTGCCTGGAGGCTTCTTGACGATAGTGCTTCCCGAATTCTCGCCAATAGAAGGCGCGGCCATACCAACAATCATTGTCGCCAAGGCAATAGCGGTAAGTAGTCGCCTCATTTTCCTTCTCCAATTTTGAGAACAGTCAGATAGGGGGCGTCGGCCTTTACTCCGTCAATCATCAGCCGAATACGGCCCATAACTGACTTGTGCTTGGGGCGAGGTTCGTCCAGCTCACGCCGCAGCTTTGGTGGAATATCAAGCTCTCGATGTGTGATCATGGCCGCGATACCCGGCCCGACCGTGCGGTCATTGAGCAGAGGAGCGAGCCCATCAACCTTCTCTGTTAGAAGAGCCGGAAACGCCTTTAGCAGCGCAACGCCATACTCCGCTGCTCGCCTCCAATCTCCCGCATGAGTAGCGAGGTTGAAAGCGCCGTTCGAGTGAGCCACGTCGGAGGTTTCGGCGAGTTCTTCATGCAACCACATCAGCTCCTCTGCCCGGCCGGAGCGGTATGCCTTGGCGTAAACTTCTGCGCGCACGGCGTCGTCTTTAGTTAGGGAGCCTTGCCAGCCGGTATAGTCCGACAACAAGCGAATGCGCAGCATTCGATACCCTTGCTCCTGTGCTGTCGCGCTCCCGTGTTCAAACAATCCAGGCGGCGCCTTTAAGTTGGCGGCCAGGATGCCAGCTACAGCCTCCATCACTTTGATGCCGCGCTCATGGGCAGCTCGCGGATCTACTTGCACCGGATTTGCTGGATCGCGTTGATGCTTGCTGTCGAGTAGCAGCTTACAATAGTAATACAGAGGCACTTCGGCGAGACGTCCAGCAAGAAGACGCGCCGCATCGTGCCTATCCACGTCGAGAGCAACTTGCGCCCAATGTCCATATGCGGCTGGCACCACAAATCGCAAGAACTGCGGATCTGAGCCACCTCTGTCCACGATGGCTCGCATTCCATCGAATTGAGCTTGGTAGCTGCGAGAGCCCGGTTCGGCAACAATCTCCCTGAATGTATTCTCGAAGTGCTCCAGCTTTTCTGGGTCCTTCACCTCGTGCAGCCCCTTCTTCACATAGTAGCCAGTCGTCCGACAGAACCCACATCTCGCCCGCGCCGCAGCTTCGGGATTTAAGATTGCATCGCCGTCCGAAGAGGAACGAGTTCTTTCGAAGTGCCTCACTATGAGCTTGAATTTCTGCCTTTGGGACAGCAAGGCCATGAAGCGCTCCCGCGAGAAGTCACGCTCCAGAGAAGGTGGGCCTGACATTGTTCAGGCGCAATAGAAGCTAGTGAACAGCGTCCTATTCAGCGATCGCTTCTATGAACGCCCGTTCATGCAGTGGGAACGGCGTGAGCGGACGTAAACCGAAAGCACGTTGAGGCTGAACTTCGACCACGATTTCTGAGGAGAGCCCGGCGGGCCGACGA
Source organism: Bradyrhizobium lupini (assembly GCF_040939785.1). Taxonomy (NCBI): domain Bacteria; kingdom Pseudomonadati; phylum Pseudomonadota; class Alphaproteobacteria; order Hyphomicrobiales; family Nitrobacteraceae; genus Bradyrhizobium; species Bradyrhizobium lupini. The sequence goes on along the minus strand of NZ_CP162553.1, from coordinate 4,259,358 downwards.
CGCCTCGTCGTCAGCTAGACCGCCGGCGAACTCTAACAGGAAGGTGGCAACCACATGTCCAAAATCAATTCAATGATCAAGAACAGCCTCCCGAAATACCTGCGGTCAGCGGCCTGCGTAGGCAGCCTTTTTGCCATGAGCGCGTCTGCCGACGCGGGCACAATCGTGGACAGAAAGATCGCGCAGTTCGGGCTCGAACCCCGTTTGACGTGCGGCAAGTGGGTGTATCCTCGGCCCGGGGCCAAAGTATGCATCGGCACGGGACACACGGAGTTCCTGCAGCACGATTTCCGGCTGGTAATCGATGGGCCTGAACCTGACGCCGCGGTGCGGAAAGTTCTGGAAGAGGCCGTCACCGCTGCTGTCACTGCGGCTCTGGGCACTGGCATTGCCACACCCACCCCCGATCCGGCGTCCCACGTCGCAGCGGCCCTGGTCGCGGCTAAAGCGGCATTTGTCAGCTATCTTGCGGCCCGCGGCATGGAACGGCTCCTGAGCCAATATGACATTCGCATCGATCATCGGACCTTCTGGTCCTGAACCCACCCCGCCCTCTGCAAGAGGGTAAGCGCCGCCTAATAAAACCGGGCTCAGATCGCTGGCAAACCCCGTCGATGTTCCGGCGGGGTTCTGCTTTTAAGAGGCATTGAGCGATTTTCACGCGGGTGCGGGTTGCCGCGCGAGTGCTCGGGCCAATTTCTTGGTGTCCGGGCGGCGGCGATAAGGTTGGGTGCCAGCAAACGGACCCCGGCAGCGCGCGTAGCTGTAGCGGCATCAATGGCAGACGCCGGGTGAAATTCGGCTTCAAAGTACGTTGTCGGGCACAATCAACGATTGCCGCTGTCCGCCGAGCAGTAGCTGTCGGCTGGCGTCGGTCCTTTTGGATATTCTGGTCACTCCCTCCGGGCGGCACTTACTCCCAGCGCATCACAGATGGGGGATGCCAACTTGGAAGATTTGGGCGCAGACACGCCACACGTCTGACGCGATGCTGGCAGGGTACATCCGGGACGGCGAGCTTTTCGTCGGTATGCGGCGTGGGCCCTGCTACGAGCGCGAGAACCGCGTTCGGCCGACTACAATTTATCGAACAGATCGGGGGTTTTTTCCGGCGGCTCGGGCAAATCTCCAAGTCGGATAACTTCCAAACCCTCCGCTTTGCTATAGCGCCGAATATCGTCATCGTTCGAGTAAATGCAGTCCGCGCCCTCGACCCTCGCGATGGCAATAATTTGCCGGTCGAATTTGAGCTTCGCCCAGCTCTCGGCGCCTTCCCTCTTATCGTTGTTGCGCGACGCCCGCCGATGCCGTTCTGCCGCTTCCACCGCTGCGCGCGGGCCGAACGCCGCAATCCTAAAGCGCGGCGTCCTGTTCAGAATGTCCAAATATTGGGGTGCGGCATCGCCAGCCCCGATGAGTAGCTCGCTAAGGGCCGGTGTCGGGACAACGATGACGTCCCTCTGTTTATCGAGCATTTGGATGAGATGCAGGAGCTTCACATCGACCGCGCCAAAGCCTTTTACGCGAGGGTCCAGCAAGGGGATGAGGAACGATGTATCAAAGACCACGACCGCCATCTAGTGGCGGTCCTTATCGTCGCGACGCAGGCCGAGAATATCGGTCAGCGCGTCATCACTCTGGTGCCATGTACTGCCCTCGACAGCGCGAAGCTGACCGACGACGTCACCCATTGGGCTGTCCTCAAGAACCTCGAAATCATAGATGTCGAACTGCTCCAGCTCCCAGGTGCCGTTTTCGTCTCGCATCCATTTGCCGCTACCTTGCACACGCACTATGCCGTTGAGGTAATACGGTGCGAGCCGTCGCGCGACGTCTTCGCCGCGCACGTTGCAATGATATTCAGCGTCCCCGTCTTTGAGCCAAACCGGTATAGTTTCGTCACGACCGCCGATGCGAATGATCCGACCATCAAGGGTGCCGACTTCCCGGAACGGTCCATAGCGCACCGGCTTTGGCCGCGCGCGACCGGGAAATTCGATGACCTTGCTCTGGCTCGGCGAAATGAGCACGGCAACGGCGCCGTCCTTTGCGAGCAGGTTATCGATGTTCTTGTACGCCTGCATCGCATCTTTGGGGCCATCCCCGCGACTGACCCGCGTCACGCGCTCCTCCACCTTCGGAAAGGCGACCGGCTCGATGTTCGACACCAGCACGGCACTGCCCGGTTCAAGGTGTGAGAAATGCACGCGCTCGCGCTCGCCCAATAGGCTGGCCAGCTCGGCCATGTACTCCGCCAGGCGGGCCATAGGCAGGCTATCGACGCTGAAAACGTCGATTTTCAAGCGATATTGCTCGTGCTCCGTCACGTCCGTCGTTCCTCCAATGTTCCAAACATAACACCACGCAAGGCAAATGGTATGTGGAGCTGGTCAATTTTTTCCTCACAAGGCCATACAAGCCGGTTCGACGCCAAGCCTGTGGCCAAGCCGTTGGGCAGCTAGCACGCACGCGAGTGTGCGTTGGTTGGAAACGTATTTTCCCCCGTCGGGGAAGGCCCCAAAGGTGAGGCTTGTGCCGACCCAGACTAGTGCCGACTGCGTTGGTCCTGACCAAGCTGACATGATCCCCGACCTGTTCAAGGGGGGGTGTGCTCGCGGACGATGATGTCTGGGGGCGCGTGTCGGCCTTCAGGGCGCCGCGCACCCTCCAAGAGCATTAACTCAGCACCCGGGCGGTAAATTAATTAAATCGCAAAAATAATCGCTTCGGTGTTAAATAATAATCCTGTGGGTGTTATAAAGAGAGCGTTTTAAAGCCCCGCAGCGCGGGACGTGCCATCTTTAGTCGTGAGGTTGCCGTTAGGGCGAGGGGGGATTTTCGATGAACATCATGCAGTTGAGCGCCTGCGCTGCCGCAATCGTGGCAGCGGCAGCATCGTTTCCCGCGTCTGCGCAAGATGTGGACCAGGCTACTCGAAGCCGAGACGTGATAAGCCAGCCTATCCTTCCTGCTCCGGAAAAGGGCAAGGGCGACATTATCGTGAAGTTCGGTGACGCGACCCGCATCTACTTCAAGAAGCCGATTAAGCGGATCAAGATCGATGACGAGTTTTTGGTCAAGGCCGCCCCTCAGACCGATCATGTCGTAGAGTTCAGCGGCCTCTCTCCCGGACGCTCAGCAATCACTGTCGAGGACGCGGATGGAAAGAGTTCTTCGTGGGATATCGATGTCCTGGTCGTGAGTGAGCCTCACGCAGTGAAGGTCTATCAAGCGGAGCACATCAACAGACAAACGGGCGAACGCCGTTCAGACAGCAGCTCAGATATTGGCGGTTACGTCACGCTCAGTTGTAATGAAATCGGATGTCGCGAGCTAGAGCCCGAGATACAGGCGAGATTTCCGGCGGGCACTCCACGCTAATGCTACCACCTGTGCTCCCCATTTCGGTGGATGCTCGGGGATCATTCTTTACTCACGGTGGCCTAGAGCTAATATCTCTATTATTTCAATTAGCGGTGTTAGCCAATGTATCGCATTGCTTTCATCCTAGGGCTTCTGGTCACCCCAGCTCTCGCTGAGGCGATCACGCACGACGAGGCTGTCAAGCTGGGTTCTCTCGGCGAGAAGGCCAAGAGCGATATTCAAAAGCACCTCGAAAGCAAGAACCTGAAAGTTAACCTGATAGAATTGATTTGGTCCTGTAGTTTCCAAAACGTTGTCTGCACGGCGAGCGCCAAACTCAAGTTCACTGGCCACGCCCTTGTCGTGTCGCCCGGGGGTAACACCCAGGTAGCGGAGTGCGAGGCGACCGCAACCCCGGAAGAGACTGACGCTGCTTCGTCCTGTCGGGTGTTCGCTCAAAATCTTAAATTCAACGAGCGCGAATGCGCGGTGGCGGCGCAGTATTTCAATATTTGCGCGAAGAGCCTCGATGAGAATGACGGCGAGTGCATCCCCGCCGACGTGAGCCATAAATGGTTACGCTGGGGCGACAACAGCACGCTCGCGATCGAGCTGCGACATCATCTGCCGTACTCTCGATTGACGTCGGACCAGGGCACATTCGACATTATGTGCAAGAATGTGTGCTACGAAAAGATGACCGCTCAGATGGCGCTGAAGAAGTTCTGCCGCCGCCCCGCGCCCGCAGGCTACGATGAGATCGTGATCCAGGAGGCGGAGGCCGCGATGCTGCGGCATTATTCGCGGGGAGAAATCAGTGCTGCTGATGCCCTCCGGTTGGCAGCGCCGGTCGCGAGGGTACTGAAGCCAGTTCGGACCAAGCCGTAGCCCGGCCCCGGTCCCTCAACCTGACGGAGGGTGGGATGAAATGCGCCATTCTGGCCCTGGGGCTGCTGATCAGCCCGGCCCAAGCAGCGAAATACGACACAGCCACCTGTGACCGGATTGTACATCTTTGACGCCTGCTCGGTGTCCGAAAAGCTGCCGCAGTGCTATATGGTACATCGCGCTGGGGCGGGCGAGAGTAAGGACCTAATCACGTTCTCGGACGCACACCCAGAGCTGGACCTAGGCCGCTGTGTGATCAGGTCTGCCACGGCAAGAGCACCGTGTTGAAAGCGACCAGAAACTTCTGCCCCCACTACCGGCCCGAGCCGTGAGTTGCCCATGTATCGTGTTGTGATAGCCCTGGTGCTGCTCATCACCCCGGCCGCTGCCGAGACCTACACCGCGCGGGAGTGCGAGACCATCGGCATGCTGTTCGCCAACTGTGCAATTAGGCCATCGTGCGAGGACGTCCGTAGCGGCTACGAGGCACGGCGCCTGAGGGAGATCATGGATAACCACGAGAGCTGGATCAAGGAAACTGAGCTGGAGCCGGGGCAGCGCCCCTTCAATCAGCTCTGCCAGCAGGTCTGCGATGGCAAGATGACGGCCGCCAGCGCCTCCCGGAAATACTGCCCGGCCCGGCCCAGGTCGTAGCCCAACCCGGCTTCATCTCTCCCACGCGCGATGTAGGTAATGTGTCCTCGGGGGAGACGAAGGTGGGTTTGCCTCCTTGCAGCGCATCTCCAGGACCATGCTTGAGCGAGGTAGGCACAACTGCATATCTCTGCCAGTCGAAGCCACGGCCCGCCAGTTCGCGTTTTCTTGAGCCATCCACACCTACACCCCTCCAAGAAATGAGGCGCCTTGGACGAACTCGCCTCGGTGTAGGCGTCGTCTGAGGGCCCCCCGGCTATCCTCCCGCGACTTGCGTCTACTAGGCTGAACGAACCCTGCGGATGCGGCGAATGCCTCGCCGGCCGAGAACCGTCGAGGCGACAGGGCTCGATCCATCTGGATACCTAGTGCTTCGCTGCGGCGGGATTAGCGACTAGCGCACATCACAGGTTGGGGCTGCCGCCGGCGACTGGTCCTCGATCGCGCCAACTCGTTGTACCCACATCTTTTTGCCTTCAATGGCCGGAAGTTTCGCTTTTGGCCTACTCATCGCCTTCCTTCGGGAGTCTCTTTGCCCTATGGCGATTCGCAGGTAAGGCGACGTTAACCAAACTTGATATTTATGGTTACCGATGTATGACCACCGGGACGATCTGGGGCTTTCCGACGAGGCGCAAGCCGTGCTGGTCGCGGCTGCGCGCGACCCCTCGCCCGTCCGTGGTCTGACACACGGCTATTACAAATATCCCGCCCGCTTCTCGCCAACGTTCGCGAGCGCGGCCATCAAGGCGTTCACGAAGCCCGGCGATCTTGTGCTCGATCCTCATGTCGGCGGTGGCACCACGCTCGTGGAGGCGCTGGCCTCCGGCCGTGAATCCGTAGGTGTGGACATCAGCTCGTTGGCCGAGTTCATCGCGAGCGCCAAATGCATGGTCTACTCGGAGGCCGAACTCGAAACATTGGAGCAATGGGCCGGCAAAGTTGCGTCCTTAGTTGACATTCATCGACCTTCCACACCAATCAGCGATTACCAAGAGCTCGGGTACTACAAGCACCTCGACAATAGGTCACGCTGGCGGCTGCGCAAGGCGATTGAGCAGTCGGTTGCCGCAGCAGTCATGCTCGGTACGCCGCGCCTTGAGGCATTCGGCCGGTGTGTGGTTCTGCGCAGCGCGCAGTGGGCGCTCGACGGGCGCAGTAAGCGCGCGACCATCAATGACTTCCGGCAGACCCTCCAGGAGACCGCTAAAGATATGGTCGTTGGCGCGCGCGAACTCCGTCGGTCGGTGAAAGCGCACGGCCGGCAGCCGGTCACGATTTTTCGACGCAGCGCGATCGGTATCCACCAAGAGGCCTCGTTGACTGCGATGCGCGCACCTCGGCTGGTGGTAACATCTCCACCGTATCCCGGAGTGCACGTTCTCTATCACCGCTGGCAGGTGGACGGCCGCAAGGAAGCGCCGCTGCCGTTCATGATAGCCAACAAGCTCGATGGCGCGGGGTCGAGTTACTACACGATGGGTGACCGGAAATATCCCGGCCTTCAAACTTACTTCGAGAACATCAAAGGCTCGATGTCGTCCGTCGCCGCGCTCGCGGACAAGAACACGGCCGTGGTGCAGATGGTGGCGTTCTCGTCGCCGGACTGGCAACTCCCGCGCTACCTCGAAGCCATGGAAGAAGCCGGTCTGACCGAATTTCGTCTGCCGATACTTGAGGGAGAAGCTGACGGACGGCTGTGGCGCAGCGTCCCCGGCCGCCGGTGGTACAGCGCTCAGCGCGGCACGACACCGGGCAGCCAGGAAGTCGTCCTATTCCATCACCGCCGCTAACTACTTCTCGGCGACATCCATCAGCTTGATCATGGTGAGCGCGACGCGCCGAACCTCGGCACGCCGAGCTGCGTCAGCGGCATCCACGTCGTCGTCTTTCTTCCCGATGGTCGCCTGATACATCTGGTACAGGTGGAAGGCGATGTGCGACGTGTACTTCGTGAGCTTGCGTTCAACGTCCTTTTCCATGTTGCGCTTCGCCAGCGCCTGACGAAACTCACGCAGCGCCACCATGTCCTGATTGATGATAAGGATGAGCGGTGCGCGCTCGGTGGGCTTGAGGAACGCTCCCGCATCTTCGTCGGTCCACTCGTCGGAGTTCCAGCATGGCTGGTCGTACTCGTCGCGCGTGATCGTCTTCAGCTCGTAGGGCGGGCGCCGCATTGAGCCCGTCTTGAACTCGCTATCTACCAACCGCGGCGCTTTCTCCTCCTTGACCGCAGGCTCCGGTGGATCGACAACATCAGCGTCGAATGACGTCACGAGCTGACGGCCCTTTGGACCCGTCGCTAACACCTCGAACGTGAGCCGCTGCCCTGTCTGCCACTCGGGGAGCGGGGACACCAGCATGGTGAAGCGGCCTGCGGAGGGGTCCGAAAAATGGATGTCGGGCTGAGTGCCGCTCAGCAGCTTGGCTGAAAACTTCCACGACGCATCATCGCCAGTGATCAGGCGATCTTTGCCGTCCCACCGCATACGTACATGCGTCCCAGTGTCGCCGCGGCGGACCTGCACTGGCTGGCGCGACGTGACCTTCAGCTTGATAGGATCATCCGAGAGCTTCGGGTCTGGCTTGTCCGCATCGGGTTTGACCAGAACGGAAAGTTCGAGCCGGCGCGACTCCTTGATGCCATTGAAGCGCGCGGTGACTTTAATGTTGGCCCGCACCGGGTATTCGTCTTTGTCGAAGTCCTGGGGCTCATTGAACAGAAGCGTCAGCTTGCCCTGGTCCTCTAGGCGTTCATGCTTCACGTTGAGTTCCAGAACCTTGGAGTCGCCCTCCACGGTGAATTGCTGGATCGCGGCCCAATGCCCGGATGGGATGGATTTGATGGCGATCTCACGCGACACGTTCGGCCGCAAGCGGATAATCGACGCAGCAGGTTGAGACGTCAGCACTGGATAGTCCGACGCCTGGCCAACATCGGGCGGCAACAGCGTGACGACGCCGCCCTTCACGACGGTCTTGAAGCCGAGTTCGTCGCCGCCGTGCGTGTCACCGGCTGAACCTATGCCTTCAACGAAGGAATGCCCCTTGTCGTGGTGCGACTCGATGAGCTGATCGAGCGTCTGCTTGACCTTCTCGTCGCCCGCTGACAATTCCGAAACTGCCTCTTCCGCCTCCTGTTCCAGGCGTATCAAATCGGGGTCGCCCTTCAAGGTCGCCACGACGCGCTTGGTGACGGCTTCCCGCACAGCGCCGCGATAGAACCCCTGGCGCGACCCCTGCATCAGGCGACCGATCGCTTCCTGCGCGAGTCCGTCAACGTCGATCATGATCATCATGCGCGAACGCAGATAGCGGAAGCCCAGTTCCTGCACAATGAAGGTGTTGTCGTCGAACTCCTGCCGCTGACCGTTCACCAAGAAAACCACGCAACGCTTGCCCCGGCTCGCCTCCAGATAGCTGCTGATCGGCGTCGCGCCTTGGCTCTCCAGCATGAACTCTTCGCCTGCCTCGAGATCGAGCGGGAGCGCCGCCTGCTTCTCGGCGCCTTTCTTGTCCTTCGGCGGCAACACGAACACGCGGATGGAAATAGTGCCTAGGTCTTGGACCGGAAGATCATCAAACAGAAGCGGCTCGGCCTGCAGTGCTGATTCAGACATTGCGATTTTCCTCACACCACCGGCAGCTGCGTGAACGACTTATCGAGCGCTGCCGGACCAAACCGGCGCACGCGCAGGGCAAGGCGCTGAGCGGTACCCTTCATCGGGTCCGCCGTGTCCTTCAGCGCGTACAGTTCGTACGGCATCACCGGGTTGAACAGCACATGGTTGAGTGACTGATACATCAACCTGGCAATCGACGACTCCGAAGCGCCGAAGTCATAGGCGATGTGGCAGAAGTGCGCGCCCTGGCCGAACTTCTCGGCATGGGCCTCCGCGATGGTTGGTACTCCGCCGTCCTCCGCTGCAGCGAGGTACGCAAAATACGGATCACGCCGGCCCTTTGGCTGGATTTCCCTCACAATGGACCAGCCGACGCCGGCACCTTCGCCCTGCTTGCGGATGTCGTTGGCACGACGCGAGATCACAACGGAATACTTGGCGATCGAGAAGGCGGAGGAGCCGCCCTGGCCAAACACGCCAATCAGATAGGGCTTGTCAGCTTTTTCGGTGCGGCCGAGCGAAAGGAGCGTGCGGTGCACGTTCTCTGGTGTCTGGCCCATCCCGTGATCGCGCACGGTGACGGCGAACTGCTTGGACTTCTTCTCGAAGTCCAGCTTGATTGAGAGGTCCTTGCGCACCTTGTCGGCAAGCGCGGACTTTGCCTTGCGCTCGTCATCGTCAAGGCGCTCGATCTGGTCGAGCCGCGGGAAGCCGAAGTAGCGGAGGACCGCTTCGCGCGGGGTCGCCGGCATAACCGCAGCGCGATTCTTCGCGAGCTCGCGCAGCCGGGCGAGTTCGATCAGCGCCTCCATGCCATTGACCAGGCGCTCGGCGAGAGGGTTCATCGGCTCTCCGGCCAGCTTGATGCGCCCGCCATTGCCCCGGTCGCGGCCCACGGGCACCCAGTGCAGGTTACCGGGCTGCCATCTGCCGGCTCGTTCAGTGTCGGAGAGCCACTGGTATTGCTCGGGCGGCACGATGGGCAGACCGGCCATGATGGCCTCCACCTGCCCGGTCGAACGGGCGCTCGACAGTCGGGTCAAAAGGTCAGGGGCATTCAACGGCATTCCAACTTCCTCACAGGCTGAAATCGACGGAATCCTTCGTACCGGACTGCATCATCCGGGCTTTGAGCGCATCAATCTCACGTTGGAGCGCCCCTGCGATCTTCTTAACGTCGGCCTCGGTGTACTCGTAGGCCGACCGGTTACCCAATTTAGCGATTACGCGAATGGCCTTGATCGCATTACGGGTTCGATTCTCAGCCAATTCAACGAATTTCTTGCGCTTTTCAGGGCTCCCTTTAACCTTTTCGGCCGATTTTTCTAGCATGAGCGCCTCCGTACAGCTTGAAATTCCGACAATAAAATCCAACAATATTTCCCCTAAATTATCCAAATACAGAGTCCAGGAGAATCTTGGCAAATTGGCATAATTCGACTTGAATTCGACCGATAGCGGCTTGGCCTGCTCGATGGGGTCCCGGGCACCGGCGTACGGCTTGCTTCCGAGGGCACGAAAAAAGATACTGACAGCGGTAGCTTTGATGATCTGGCGGACACTGTGTCCGCGGCGGATAGGCCGCAGGGGCTCGGAACGTGCGGGTGCCTTACGCTCCAACAACCTTCATGGACTGGGCAGATGACCAGCGACCAACACGCCAAGGGTAGCTTCGCGCTCGTGGGCGAATTCCTTCATCGCTGGTCACAAATGGAGCAAACGCTCCATCTCTGCGTCTCCGCGGGAACGAAGCTCGACGCTCTAATGAATACTGTCGTTTGCGCCAACTTGACCATTCGAGAGAAGTTGAACATCGTCCGAACATTGGTGGACATTTCGAGCATAGAGGACGCCCTGAAGGCCGATTTTAAAAAATTGCTCAGAGATATTGGCGACTACTCGACGGTAAGAAACATGCTTGTCCACGACCCTTTCATGATCGGCGAAGACGCTCCCGCCGTTTATTTCATGACCGTTAAGGCGAAAGGGTCGTTCGACACCCCCGGCGTCCTTTTTGATGAAGCGAGCTTTCGCGCCGAGTACCGGAAGATCAAGCAATTCACGTCAGGCCTAGAGCAGGTGGCAGTATGGCTCGAAAACTCCTCCTTCAGCCCCGATCGGCTCGACATTCCTATGCGAATCGTGAATTCACCAGCGCGTCCAAATCCCCGTGCCCGCCAGCCTAGTTCTGATCCAAACAATCCGAAATCTGAGCGCGACGCTTAGATTGAGAATACTAGGCCCTGTCTTGCACAAATGAGGCTTACGTCCACCCCGTCCGGTGCAAAGTCGCAGCTCGCGCGGTGGGATGCTTAGGCTGGAACTGCTCAGCGCCGTGTATAAAAGCGCCCTTCCAGTCTAACCAGCAGGACGGCGGGTCGGGGCAGATAGCCCGAGCTTTCGGCCACCTAGGGACAACAAGGCGAAATGCCTCATCGACCAGACTCTGCACCAAATCAGCCATGAGGCCTTCGGTACCTCGGATGGGGCGCTCGCAAACGAAAATTTTCGCCAGCGAGGACCCGAGCGAGTGCATCAAGAATTCCGCGCCGACAGAGCGACGACCAATATCCACTTCTACGCGGCTTGATTGATCAAACCGCACTTTGACGATGCGTGCATGAAGGTGCGTCGGCAGAAGTCTCAGCAGCTCCCTCATAGAGGAGATGAGACGTGCTTCGGCGCCCAAGCCGCACGCGGGATCGTACCAATAGTTCGCCCTATAGCCGCACCTGGAATTGAAGAATGCGTCAAAGACATCGCAGTTGACCGGAAACTGCAGTATCGCCCGGACACCGGGGACCTCATGAGTCAGGTGGTCTACAGCAAGACGCCATTTTTCTTCAGCAATTGCCGCGGCCAATGACGCGCGTACCCCCTCGAATACATCGTCAGCGCTGGAGGCCCGCTCCAGGCGGTCCGCGCGAACAGGATCGTGCTCGCGGATAGCTGCGAAGCTCCACTGATGGGTAGACGGCATCTCGAAGGGGCGGGTAACCAATGGCGCCTCATCCTTGCAAGAACGGCTAGAGCTGATGCGGGCAGCTCAGGATATATCCAAGTGATCCGATTGACGTTTTAGCGTACATCTCGGGGACGTGTTTAGTCACAGCGTGCATAATTGCATACGCCTGCCAATCGAAACTATGCCCCGTCAGTCCGCCGCCTTGTTTGCCATCCAACCCTACAGGACACCTGAAAATAAGGTGCCCAAGACGAAATCGTCTCGGTGTAGGCGTTGTTGAGAGGCTCAAACTCCAACGCTGGGTGGATTTTCCCTCGTGGCGCAGCCCAATCAGTCATCGCGCCGAGAGGATGATGAATTTGGAAGTTGATCCGAATGGCTGCCGGAAACCCGCTGCTCTGGCGGACGAAACTGGCGGAAATTTTGGAGACGGTTTTTTAGGCGTCGGCCTTTGTGCTCTGGCCAAAAGCCTCTGAACGCCTCGGTTTCGAGCCGCTTTTCGGCTGGAGGAAGCCCTATACCGCAGGGCCTGTTCGGCCGATTGGGCCACCTGATGACCTATTGATGCAGCGTTCGAGAGGCTGAATGCCGGGGAATCCGAGCTGCGGGCAAGGCTGAAAGCCGGTCAAAACGAGGCCGGCACCTGGCTGAAGCTGCTGACTGGGCTGGAAGCATGATCCGGCTCTGGTCGAGCGCCACACCGATTCGGCTTCATCAAGTACCTGCTGACGATCAGCGAGCGCGGTGGCGCCCGTTTGCTTACCAGGTGCTTACCGCGAACGTCTTACCGAGGTGCTCTGCGAGCTAAGTCATTGATAGACTGGCGCGCCCGGAACGATTCTGAACGTCCGACCCTCAGATTCGTAGTCTGATGCTCTATCCAGCTGAGCTACGGGCGCGTTTTTCGCTGACATTGCGGGCGTGGCCCGCAGGCAGCCCCCGGCGACGCCGGAGGGGTGCGAAAGAGCGCCCTGACTAACCGCTCTTGCCCCAATTGGCAAGGTCCGGATTGAGGTGATTTTGCTGGGAAATGACGGTTTCCGCACTCAGCCGCCGGCCGACCTACGCCCGCGCCCGCTCGTTGCGGACGGAGAGCAGTTCCACGGGGCGGTCGGGGATGACGATCCGGAAGGTGGCACCGATGGTGCCTTCGACCAGATGGATGTCGCCGCCATGGGCGCGGACCAGCTCGGCGGCGATGGCAAGGCCGAGGCCGCTGCCGCCGGGGCGGCCGGAGGTCTGGAACGCCTCGAACAGGTGTTCGCGAGTCTTCTGCGGCACGCCAGGGCCGGTATCGGAGACCTCGAGGATGGCGACCGCGCCCTCGCGTTTTCCCGTGATCCGGATCTGCTGCGCGCCGCCCTCGGCGGACGCATGGCTTTCCAGCGCCTGGGCGGCGTTGCGGACGAGGTTGAGCAGCACGCGGAAGAGCTGGTCGGGATCGGCATCGACCGCGAGCCCGCGCTCGATTGCGGCGACCCAGGAGATCGAGGCGTCGGAGGCAAGGCCAGCGGTCTCGCGCACCTCAAGCACCACCGGCTCGATCATGATCATGCGCCGGTCGGGCGCGGCTTCCTGGGCGCGGCCGTAAGACAAGGTCGACTGACAGAAGGCGATGGCGCGCTCGAGCGAGCGGACGAGTTTTGGCGCAAAGCGCTGCACCCGCGGATCCGGCACGCTGGCGAGCTGGTCCGACAGGAGTTGTGCCGAGGCCAGCAGATTGCGCAGGTCGTGATTGATCTTGGAGACGGCGAGGCCGAGGGCGGCGAGCCGGCTCTTCTGATGCAGCATCGACATCAGGTCGCGCTGCATGTCCGATAATTCGCGCTCAGCAACGCCGATCTCGTCGCTGCGATGGCTCGGCACGATGATCCCCGCTGAACTCTCGGGATTTTCGTGGAAGCCGACCAGGCTCGCGGTCAGCCGCCGCATCGGGCGCACGAAGAGATAATGCATGGCGAGATAGACGAGGCCGGCGGTCAGCACCGCGATGATCAGCGCGACCACCACGACGTTGCGGGAGAATCGATACATCGACTGCCGCAGCGGCAGCTCGTCGGTGACGATCTCCATGAACTGGGCGTTGCCGACGCCGGGCCCGACGATCCGGATGGCCTGGTTGCCGGTCTCCAGCATCATCCGGAACGAGCCGGTGATCGCCTCCCACGCCGTCATGTCGCGCAGGTCGATATCGTGCTCGATGGCGGCGGGCAGATTGTCGCTGGCGAGCAGGCGACGCTGCTGGCCCATCTTGATGGCGACGGCGCGCGCATTGATGCTTTTCAGGATCTCGCGCGAGAGCGAATCGGGGACCATGCCGAGCGGCGCCGCATCGAGCACCAGCGCTGCCGTGTTGGCCGCGGCGACGCGGTCGTTGAGCCGGTTGACCCAGAAGTTGGCGATGGCCGGCACGTAGAGCAGGATGGCCGCGATCATCACCAGGGGGACGGTGAGCAGCAGCAGCTTGCCGGACAGCCCAAGTCCGCGCGTCCCACGCGGCAGCCCCGCCGGCGGGTCCCGCTGATCCCCATCCTGGATCGGCTGGAGGTCTGTCGCTGCCACGAAATTCGCCCTCGCTGCCTTTACCGGGTTGAAGATTTGGCTGGTGAAGGGTTTGGCGCGTACGAAGATGCGGCCCGCCCCCAGCGCGGTCAAATTACAGATCGTCAATCTGCCAAGGTCGGATGTAAGCGCAGATTTGGCGAGTCGCTACCTCAAGGGTTAAAAACCCCGCACAAACAGCGATATTCGCCGGAATTGAGCTCTTGTGCGGCGTTGACGAAAAGAAGGCGCTCGCTTATAAGCCGCGCAATTGTCCGCGATGACCCGGTGTGACCGCCGGGAGCGGCTCTCTTGGGGCCGAAAAAGGCTCGTTTTGGGCAGCATCTTCCGGACTTTATCATCAATTCTACAGGCAAATTGCCCGGTCAGCGGAGAAAAACCCGTGAAGCGGACTTATCAACCCAGCAAACTGGTGCGCAAGCGCCGTCACGGCTTCCGTGCCCGTCTCGCCACGGCCGGCGGCCGAAAGGTGCTCGCCGCCCGCCGCGCTCGCGGCCGCAAGCGTCTGAGCGCCTGAGCCGGACCCCTTTTTGGGATTTCATCATGGATCGGCTGAGGCAGCGAGCGGATTTCCTCGCCGTTGCCAATGGCGCGCGGGTGAATAGCCCCGCGTTCGTCCTGCAAAGCCGCGGTCGCGACGATAGCGGCCCGATCCGGATCGGCTTCACCGTCAGCAAAAAGAACGGCAACGCCCCCGAGCGCAATCGCATCCGGCGCCGGCTTCGCGAACTGGTGAAGCGGCTCGATCCGGTGTCGATGCAGCCCCATCATGATTATGTGCTGGTCGGCCGAAGGGACGCGCTCTCGCGCGGCTTCGCCACCATGCTCGACGATCTGCGCATAGCGTTCGCGAAGCCCGCGCGGCATACGCACAAGGGACGCGGCTCAAAAAGCAGCCCAACAACCGACGGCTTAAAGCCCGGCCCCGCTCCTGCGACCAGCCGCAAACCGGATTGATGACGAGAGAATGATGACCGACAACCGCAATACCATCCTCGCCGTCATTCTGTCGGGCTTCGTGCTGATCGCCTGGCAATATTTCTACAACATGCCGGCGATGGAGAAGCAGCGCGCCCAGCAACAGGCGCAGCCCGAGCTGCAGAAGACCACGCCGCAGCCGACGGCTTCCGCGACGCCGGGCGCCACGCCGCAGGCCGGCAGCACGGCCCAGCCGTCGACGCCGAGCGCGAACCAGCAAGCCCAGCCGGTTCAAAGCCGTGACACCGCCATTGCTGCCAGCCCGCGCGTGAAGATCGAGACGCCGCGGATCGCCGGCAGCATCTCGCTGAAGGGCGGACGCATCGACGATGTCGCGCTGGTGCAATTCCGCGAAACGGTCGATCCGAAGTCACCGCCGATTATTCTGTATTCGCCCTCGGGGACCGCGGAGCCGTATTACGCCGAGTTCGGCTGGGTACCGGCGACGGGCGTGACGGCGAAACTGCCGGACGCGCAGACCGTCTGGCAGCAGGACGGCAGCGGCAGCCTGACGCCGACGACCCCGGTGCTGCTGAAATGGGACAATGGCGAGGGCCTCAACTTCCGTCGCACCATCTCGGTCGACGACCACTACCTCTTCACCGTCAAGGACGAGGTGAGCAATGTCGGCAACGCGCCGGTCACGCTCTATCCGTTCGCACTGATCTCGCGCCACGGCACGCCGCAGGTCTCCGGCTACTACATCCTGCATGAAGGCCTGATCGGCTATCTCGATGGCTTGCAGGAATACGCCTACAAGAAAATCGACGAAGCCAGGACGGTGAACTTCAAGGCCACCAATGGCTGGCTCGGCATGACGGACAAATACTGGGCCTCGGCGCTGCTGCCGGACACCAGTGCGCAGATTCAGGCGCGCTTCTCGTCGAACCCGAGTGGCAACGTCCACACCTACCAGACCGATTATCTGCTCGATCCCGTCACCGTCGCGATCGGCGGCTCCGCGACCGCGAACGCGCGGCTGTTCGCCGGCGCCAAGGAAGCCAGCGTTGTCGGCATCAATTTCCCGCTCGCCGGCCATGGCGGCTACAACAAGGAACTCGGCCTCAACCATTTCGATCTGTTGATCGACTGGGGCTGGTTCTACTTCATCACCAAGCCGATGTTCCTCGGCCTCGACTTCTTCTACCGCTTCTTCGGCAATTTCGGCATCTCGATCCTGCTCGTGACCGTGATCGTGAAGCTCCTGTTCTTCCCGCTGGCGAACAAGTCCTACGCCTCGATGGCGAAGATGAAGTCGGTCCAACCGCAGCTTCAGGCGCTGAAGGAGCGCTACCCTGACGACAAGGTGAAGCAGCAGCAGGAGATGATGGAGATCTACCGCAAGGAGAAGATCAATCCGGTCGCCGGCTGTCTTCCCGTGGTGATCCAGATCCCGGTGTTCTTCTCGCTGTACAAGGTGCTGTTCGTCACCATCGAGATGCGGCACGCGCCGTTCTTCGGCTGGATCAAGGATCTTTCCGCGCCGGACCCGACCAACCTGTTCACTCTGTTCGGATTGATCCCGTTCGATCCGACCACTATCCCGGTGTTCGGCCACTACCTGGCGCTCGGCATCTGGCCGATCATCATGGGCATCACGATGTGGTTCCAGATGAAGCTGAATCCGACGCCGCCGGATCCGACGCAGCAGATGATCTTCAACTGGATGCCGCTGATCTTCACCTTCATGCTGGCGGGCTTCCCGGCGGGCCTTGTGATCTACTGGGCCTGGAACAACACGCTCTCGGTGCTCCAGCAGAGCTACATCATGCGCCGCAACGGCGTGAAGGTGGAGCTGTTCGACAACATTCGAAACTCCTTCAAAAAAAACTGACGACTGAGGCGACGTAGCCGTCATTGCGAGGCAAAGCGACGAAGCAATCCAGAGTCCCTTCGCGGATGCATTTTTGGATTGCTTCGCTTCGCTCGCAATGACGCGGACAAACAGAAAGCCTTCGCATGAATGACGACAAAGATGCGAAGCTGATCGAGGTCGGGCGAAAGCTGTTCACGCGCGACTGGCAGTTCATCTGGGCCTCGCCCTCGACTGAAACGCTGCCGCCGATGGCGGGGCTGGAGATCGCTTTTGCCGGCCGCTCCAATGTCGGCAAGTCCAGCCTGATCAACGCGCTGACCGGCCGCAACGCGCTCGCGCGCACCTCGCATACGCCGGGCCGCACCCAGGAGCTGATCTTCTTCGAGGTCCCCGGGAAAAGTGACCTGCGCCTGGTCGACATGCCGGGCTATGGTTATGCCAAGGCACCGAAGAGCCAGGTCGCGTCCTGGACCGAGCTGATCCACAAATTCCTGCTCGGACGCGCGAGCCTCGCGCGCGTCTACGTGCTGGTCGACGCGCGGCACGGCCTCAAGGACGTCGATCTCGAAGTCCTGAAGACACTCGATCGCTCCGCGGTCAGCTACCAGCTGGTTCTGACCAAGGCCGACCAGATCAAGGCCGCCGAGCTTCAATCGCGCATCGTCGAGACCGAGGCCGCGCTCGCCAAGCGTCCGGCCGCGTTCCCGAACGTGCTCGCGACCTCGTCGCGGAGCGCAACCGGCATGGCCGAGCTGCGCGCCGCGATCGCCAAGCTGCTGGAAGAGCGCACCTCGTAATGGCGGCGTTCCGCCTGTTGATCGGGCTTGCCGGTATGATGGGCGCCGCCGGCGTCGCGCTGGCCGCCGCTTCCTCGCATGGCGGCGATGCGAGCCGGCTCGCCGCCGCAAGCGCCATGCTGCTGTTTCATGCAACCGCCATACTCGCGACCGTCGCCCTGCTCGGGCGCGGCCTTCTGCACGGCGGAATTGGCATCATCGCCGCGTCCGGCTTCGCAGCCGGCGCCGCGCTGTTCGCGGGCGACCTCACCTTGCGGCAATATGCCGGCCATTCGCTGTTTCCATATGCGGCGCCGACGGGTGGATCGGTGATGATCTTGAGCTGGCTGGCAGTGACGCTCGCGGCGGTGGTGGGAAAGAAATAGTGGCTCTTTGTTCCTTCTCCCCTTGCGGGAGAAGATGGCGCGAAGCGCCGGATGAGGGGTTCTCTCCACGAACTCACTATTGCGCGCGCGGAGAGAACCCCTCACCCGTCTCGCCGCTATCGCGGCGATCCACCCTCTCCCGCAAGGGGAGAGGGGAAGAACATCACTTTGCGCCCCGCCCGCCAATCGGATAGAACGCGGCCCGAGTATCCCGCCAGCGAGATCCGCCTCATGACCGAAATCTCCCCGCTCGACCAGGCCCGCATCCTGTCCGAAGCGCTGCCGCACATGCAGCAGTATGACGAGGAAACCATCGTCATCAAGTATGGCGGCCATGCCATGGGGGACGAGGAGACCGCGAAGAATTTTGCCCGCGACATCGTGCTGCTCGAGCAGACCGCAATCAATCCGGTGGTGGTGCATGGCGGCGGCCCGCAGATCGCGACCATGCTCAAGCGCCTCGGCATCGTCTCGGAATTCGCAGCCGGCCTGCGCATCACCGATGCCGCCACCATCGAGATCGTCGAGATGGTGCTCGCCGGCTCCGTCAACAAGCAGATCGTCGGCTACATCAACGAGGCCGGCGGCAAGGCCGTGGGGCTCTCTGGCAAGGACGCCAATATGGTGAAGGCGTCCAAGACGACGCGCACCATCATGGATCCGGACTCGCACATCGAGAAGGCGGTCGATCTCGGCTTCGTCGGCGATCCCGAGAAAGTCGATCTCACGCTGCTCAACCAGCTGATCGGCTACGAGCTGATCCCCGTGCTCGCGCCGCTCGCGACCTCGAAAGAGGGGCAGACGCTGAACGTCAACGCCGACACTTTCGCAGGTGCCGTGGCCGGCGCGCTGAAGGCAAAGCGGCTGCTGCTGCTCACCGACGTGCCGGGCGTGCTCGACAAGTCCAAGAAGCTGATCCCGCAGCTCTCGGTCAAGGACGCGCGAAAGCTGATCGCGGACGGCACCATATCGGGCGGCATGATCCCGAAGGTCGAGACCTGCATCTACGCACTCGAACAGGGCGTGGAGGGCGTCGTCATCATCGACGGCAAGATGCAGCACGCGGTGCTGCTCGAGCTCTTCACCAACACCGGCACGGGCACGCTGATCCACAAGTGAGAGAAGAGCGGACAGGAACAGTGCTGGGAGAGCGGCGGCCTCGCCGCTCCGTCCTGACGCGCTTCCTGATGACGCTCCCTGCCGCAGCCATCTCGTTCGTGTTCTCCTCCGCACTGGCCTTCGCCGACCTGAAAATCTGCAACCGCATGTCCTATGTCGTCGAGGCCGCGATCGGCATCGACGACAAGGCGGCGACCGCGACGCGCGGCTGGTTCAGGATCGACCCCGCCACCTGCCGCGTGGTGGTGCAGGGCACGCTCTCCGCCGACCGCATCCTGCTCAACGCCCGCGCGCTCGGCGTCTACGGCGCATCCCCGATCCCGCAGAACGGCAGCGACACGCTGTGCGTCGCGCAGGACAATTTCGTCATCGCGGCAGCGCGGCAGTGCCGCAGCGGCCAGACCCAAGCCGCCTTCACCCAGATCACCCCGACCCAAGGCGCGGACGGCAATTTCGTCGCCTATCTCGCCGAGGACTCCGAGTATGACGACGAGCAGGCCCGCCTCGCCGGCATCCAGCGGCTTTTGGTGATCGCAGGTTACGACGCCGCGCCGATCGACGGCGTCGACGGGCCGAAGACGCAAGGCGCGCTGGCCGCTTTCCTGAAGAGCCGCGGATTGTCGTCCGACATCCTGTCGTCGCCGAACTTCTTCAAGACCATGGTCGATGCCGTGCAGACGCCGTCTGCGACAGGCCTCACCTGGTGCAACGACACCGCGCACAAGGTGATGGCGGCGGTCGCCACCGACGACGGCAAATCGGTGACGAGCCGCGGCTGGTATCGCATCGACCCCAAGACCTGCCTGCACCCTGATGTGAGCGGCCAGCCGAAGCAGATATTCAGCTTCGCGGAAGCCATCGACGCCGATAACCGAATCGTCAAGCTGAAGGACAAGCCGCTGAACTGGGGCGGCGACAAGCAGCTTTGCACGCGCGAGACCAAGTTCGAGACCAACGAGCAGACCGACTGCGGCGCGCGCGGTTTCGCGGCCACGGGCTTTAGCGCGGTGGACATGTCGAGCGGCGGCAAGACGCTGCGGTTTGCAATGCCGTGACGGGTGCTGTTGTGACGGTACCGGTGCCACGCACGCCGCTGTCGTCCTGGCGAAAGCCAGGACCCATTACCCCAGGATTGGGTTTGGCGAAGAACGACGACCGCAGTGCCCCAATGATCGGTCACGGCGTATGGGTCCTGGCTTTCGCCAGGACGACGATTGAGGGTGGGGCGCCGCCGCGGTCAACGGATAGAGAGTGAAAATGACCTCCTCCCGCGCCTTTGCCCATATCGACACCTGGGTGTTCGACCTCGACAACACGCTCTATCCGCACCACGTCAATCTGTGGCAGCAGGTCGATGCGCGGATCACCGAGTTCGTTTGCAACTGGCTCAATCTGACACCGGTGGAAGCGCGCAAGATCCAGAAGGATTATTACCAGCGCTTCGGCACCACCATGCGTGGCATGATGACCCTGCATGGTGTACGCGCCGACGACTATCTCGCCTATGTCCACAAGATCGACCATTCCCCGCTGGAGCCGAACCCGGCGCTGGGCGAGGCCATTGCAAAACTGCCGGGACGAAAGCTGATCCTGACCAACGGCTCGGTCGATCATGTCGATGCGGTGCTGGCGCGACTCGGCTTTGCCACGCATTTCGACGGCGTGTTCGACATCATCGCCGCCGAATTCGAGCCGAAGCCGGCGCCGCAGACCTACCGGAAGTTTCTCGCCGACCATTCGGTCGATCCGACCCGCGCAGCGATGTTCGAGGACCTCGCCCGCAACCTCACCGTTCCGCACGAACTCGGCATGACCACGATACTCGTGGTGCCGGACGGCACCAAGCAAGTGGTGCGTGAAGATTGGGAACTGGCGGGCCGTGATGCGGCCCATGTCGACCACGTCACCGACGATCTGACTGGGTTTCTGCAGTCGCTCGCGATCGGCTGACCCCCGCAGCAACGCAGGAGCGACCGTGCCTCAGAAGCCGACAGACTTGGCTGCGATCGAATGGGAAGACCTGCGCTACTTCCTGCACCTGGCTCGCGAAAAAAGCCTCTCGGGTGCCGCACGAAAGCTGGGCACCACGCAACCGACAATGAGCCGGCGCCTCGAACTGTTCGAAAGCAAGCTCGGTGCGATCCTGTTCGACCGCCTTCCGTCCGGCCTTCGGCTCTCCGACACCGGACGGCAGATTCTCGATTATGCCGAGAGGATGGAGGACGCAGCACTGGCGGCGCAGCGGATCGCAGTCGGCAGCAGCGCTGGACTGACCGGAACGGTGCGCGTGACCTCGCCCGAATGGCTCGGGGCACGGATCCTCTCGCCTTTGCTGGCGAAGTTCTGCGCGGCGCATCCGACCGTCACCGTCGAGCTGGTTACTGACGCCGAGGCCTTGAGCCTCACGCGGCGGGAGATAGATGTCGCCCTGCGCTTCGGGCGCTTCCAGCAGGACGGACTGATGCAGCGGAAGATCGGCAGCATTCCGTTCGAGCTTTATGCTGCTGCTGCCTATCTCAAGGCAAAGGGACCGCCCGATTTTTCGGACGGTGGCGCCGACGCTGCGCTCATTACGATGAACGCGGCGCTCGCCGAAAGTGTTGCGGAGACGAAGTGGCTGCGTCGCTATTTGCCGCAGGCACATGTTGGATTCTGCAGCAATAGCCGCGATGGTCAGGCCGCTGCGGCCGCCGCCGGCGCGGGGCTGGTTTGCTTGCCGACTCGGCTGGCCTCGGCCTATCCCGCGCTTCGTTCGATCAAGACGCCGGCGCCCGTCCCGAGCCGCGAGCTGTGGCTGGGATTTCATCGCGACACCGGCAAGGTCCGGCGGGTTCGCGCCGTGGTGGACTTCATCGCGGGAGAATTCCGTCAATTCGCCTGACGCTTCGGCAAGCTGTATAGCGGCCATACGCCCATAGCTGATGGCTCCCGCGAGACTGCACGTCTATCTCTCGAGCTCGGCAACAACCCGCCGTTCGAGGAGAGAGACAATGATGATGGATTGGAGCGCCTATCGGAGCGACTTGCTGGCGCGGATCGGCGACATTGGTGCCCTAAGCCCGGCGACGCTGAAGGGCTATCGCGAACTTGGCGCGGCTGGCCCCCAGACAGGAAAGCTGGACGGAAAGACGCGCGAGTTGATCGCGCTGGCGGCGGCCGTGACCGCCCGCTGCGACGGGTGTATTGCGGTTCACGCCGCCGCCGCCGCACGTTTCGGCGCGAGCCGTGAGGAGCTCGCCGAGGCCCTCGGCGTGGCGATTGCGATCGGTGCGGGGGCGTCGTTGGTCTACTCGGCACGGACGCTCGAAGCGTTCGATTCGAGCCGGGCACCGAAGCCGGGCGAAGGCTGATCCGATGACGCAAACACCGCAACCTGTGGCCTTCTCCGGATGCGGTTCGGCCGCAAGCTCGTTTCAACGGTCGGTCTCCTCTTCGCTGACCGTCGAAGAGGTGGTCACCCGCTTGAAGCAGGGAATCATTGCGGCAGACCTCTGGATCCTGCACGAGATCGACCCGCAAATGCTGCTCAGTCGTGGCGGCTTCGCCATCGGCCCCGCGCGTCAGGTCCTGTTTTTCCACCCACGCCTGATGTCGCGGCTGCTGACCGCCGATAGCGCGGCGCTGCTCGAGGCCCCCTGAAGTTCGCCGTGATCGGCTTTCCAGACGGTCAAGCCGAACTGCGATGGCTTGATCCGGCTATGGCCTTCGCGCGCTACCGTTCACCGGCATTGACCGAACTCGGAAATGAGCTCGCCGGCCTCTGCGAGGGTATCGTGAACGGCACCGATCTCGCGGGCACATCAAAATAGCCGCCGGCCATGTCCCGGGCGCGTCCGAACGCGCCGGGACATGGCCGACTGCGTTCTTGACTCTCTCGCTCCAAGTCCCGAAAAAGCGATCCAAATTCCCCGCAAATGCTGCTCAAGGATCGCCAAATGTCCCTGTCCGTCCTCGAATCCACCATCAACGGCGCCTTCGAGGCGCGCGACGGCGTCTCGACCTCGACCAGGGGCGAGGTCCGCGAGGCCGTGGATCACGCGCTGGAGATTCTGGACAAGGGTGAGGCCCGCGTTGCCGAGCGCGGGGCCGACGGCAAGTGGAAGGTCAATCAATGGCTGAAGAAGGCGGTGCTGCTCTCGTTCCGCCTCAACGACATGGGCGCCATTCCCGGTGGCCCCGGCAAGGCGGCCTGGTGGGACAAGGTGCCCTCGAAGTTCGACGGCTGGGGCGAGAACCGCTTTCGCGATGCCGGTTTCCGCGCCGTCCCCGGCTCCATCGTGCGCCGCTCCGCCTTCATCGCCCGCAACGTCGTGCTGATGCCGTCCTTCGTCAATCTCGGCGCCTACGTCGATGAATCCACCATGATCGACACCTGGTCGACCGTCGGCTCCTGCGCGCAGATCGGCAAGCGCGTGCACATCTCCGGCGGCGTCGGCATCGGCGGCGTGCTCGAGCCGCTGCAGGCCGAGCCCGTGATCATCGAGGACGATTGCTTTATCGGCGCGCGCTCCGAGGTCGCCGAGGGCGTGATCGTGCGCAAGGGCGCGGTGCTGTCGATGGGCGTGTTCCTGGGGGCGTCGACCAAGATCGTCGATCGCGAGACCGGCGAGATCTTCATCGGCGAGGTGCCGGAATATTCGGTCGTCGTTCCCGGCGCGCTGCCCGGCAAGCCCATGAAGAACGGCCAGATCGGCCCGAGCACCGCCTGCGCCGTCATCGTCAAGCGCGTCGACGAGCGCACGCGCTCCAAAACCAGCATCAACGAGCTGCTGCGGGATTGATTCGCGGCACCAGCTGCCGTACGACACCGAGGGTCCATCGAACCCGCCCTCCCCCCATCGCGACCAACATCCGGGCGACCTTTCCCGCCCGGAGCCTTTGGAATGGACTGGATCTGGTATCTCTTCCGCTTCGACGGCCGCATCAACCGCGCGCTGCTGTGGCAGGCGCTGCTGCTCGTCATGATGCTGGCGTGCATGCTCGGGATGATCGACCAGGCCATCAAGGTGCTGAACGGGGCGGCAACTTTCGCCTTCAACTTCAAGGTCGACTTCGATTTCGGTGTCGACGACATCTTCAACGTGGTCGATCCCAGGGCCTATCGTCAGCTGGCTACGGCCGATCGCGCGACCCTCATCCTCAAAGTGTTCGGCACTTTGCTATTCCTGTGGATCTATCTCGCAACCGCGACCAAGCGGCTGCACGATCGCGACCGGAGCGGCTGGTGGCTGGTTCCGTTCTTCGTCGTGCCTGCGTTGTTCGACCAGTTCTCGGACCTGCTGCCCACCAATTCAAACTGGGTTCTTGCCGTCGCCTGGGCCGTGCACATTCCGTGGTTTTGGGGCCTCGTGGAAATGTTCATTGTGCCCGGCACCTCGGGCGACAACCGGTTCGGCCCCGATCCACTGGCCGTCCTTGAAGATGGCTCCGCGCCCGCACCTTCGACGAAAAGCTGGGACCAGCAGAGCGAGATCGAATTTGTCCCGCCCAGTGCTAGCCCACCCGGCGGCATGCATGTTAAGCGGGGCGCATGACCGATGCTCTCTCGATTGCCCGCGATCTCATCCGCTGCCCCTCGGTAACCCCCGCCGATGCCGGTGCACTGGGCGTGCTCGAAAAAGCCCTCAATGCGGCAGGCTTCACATGCCACCGCGTGACTTTCAGCGAGCCCGGCACCGCCGACGTCGACAATCTCTTTGCGCGGATCGGCACTGACGGGCCGCACATCACCTTTGCCGGCCACACCGACGTGGTACCGCCGGGCGACGAGAGCGCCTGGAGCGTCGGCGCGTTCTCGGGCGAGGTGAAGGACGGCTTTCTGCACGGCCGCGGCGCGGTCGACATGAAAGGCGGCATCGCCTGTTCGGTCGCCGCGGTGCTGGAGCATCTGGCCGCGAACGACGGCAAGCCGCGCAGCGACGGCAAAGGTTCGATCTCCTTCCTGATCACCGGCGACGAGGAAGACGTCTCCATCAATGGCACCATCAAGCTGCTGCAGTGGGCGGCCGAGCGCGGCGAAAAATTCGACCATTGCGTGCTCGGCGAGCCCTCCAATGTCGAGACCCTCGGCGACACCATCAAGGTCGGCCGCCGCGGCTCGCAATCCGGCACGCTGTATGTCGACGGCGTGCAGGGCCATGTCGCCTATCCGCACCGCGCCGCCAATCCGGTGCCTGATATCGCGCGGCTGATCGTGGCCATCTCGGACGAGCCGCTCGACCATGGTAGCGCGCAGTTCCAGGCCTCCAACCTCGAATTCACCTCGGTCGACGTCGGCAACACCGCCAACAACGTCATCCCGGGACAAGCGCGCGCAAAATTCAACATCCGCTACAACGACAACCACACTCAGGCGAGCCTGCGCGAGCTGGTCGAGATGCGGCTGACAAAAGCCTGCGGCAACCGCATTCGCGCCCGCATCGTCTGGGAGCCCTCGAACTCGAACGTGTTCGTGACCAAGCCCGGCCCGTTCACCGATCTCGCGGTGTCCGCGATCGAAGAAGTGACGGGCCGCAAGCCGGAGCTGTCGACCTCAGGCGGCACCTCGGACGCGCGCTTCATCTCAAGCTATTGCCCGGTGATCGAATTCGGCCTGGTCGGCCAGACCATGCACCAAATCGACGAACGCGTGCCGGTCAGGGACCTGGAGCGGTTGACCAAGGTGTATCGCGGGATTTTGGCGAGGTATTTTGGGTAGGCTCTTCCGCCTGCCCACTCCGCTGTCATCGCCCGACTTGATTGGGCGATCCAGTATTCCAGAGACGACAGTGACTGAGCCGAGAGGCCACGGCTACTGGATGCCCCGGTCAAGCCGGGGCATGACAGTGGGGGGATGTAGCGAGAGTACGCGCCCTCATCCCATCAGTAATCCACCTGCATCAGATACAGCCCGTCCGGCGGGGCGACGATGCCGCAGGCGGCGCGGTTGCGTGCGGCGAGCGCTGCGGAGAGATCATCGGCGGTCCAGCGGCCTTCGCCGACCCACATCAGCGACCCCACCATCGAACGCACCTGGCTGTGCAGGAATGAGCGCGCCGAGGTGACTATGGTGATCTCGCGCCCGTCGCGCAGCACGTCGAGCTGATCGAGCGTCTTCTCCGGCGACCTGGCCTGGCACTCGGTGTCGCGGAAGGTGGTGAAATCGTGCTTGCCGAGCAGGCGTTGTGCCGCCGCATGCATCGCATCGGCGTCGAGCCGGCGCGGCACGCGCCAGGCGTGGCCGGCATCGAGTGCGAGATTGGCGCGAGTGTTGACGATACGGTAGCGGTAGTGGCGCTTGATGGCTGAAAAGCGCGCCTCGAAACTATCAGGCACGATATCCGCTTCGAGCACCGCGACAGGATGCGGGCGCAGATGCGCATTCAAGCCGTCGCGAAAACGGCCCGGCGGAAACTGCTTGCCGACATCGACATGCGCGACCTGGCCGCGCGCATGCACGCCGGCATCGGTGCGGCCGGCACCATGGACGCGCGCATCCGCGCCGGTCATCGCCTTCACAGCGGCCTCCAACGCGCCCTGCACCGAGGGCAGCGTCTCCTGCACCTGCCAGCCGAAGAACGGCGCGCCGTCATATTCGATGGTGAGCTTGTAGCGGGGCATCTTGTCCAGTTTCGCTGTCATCGCCCGGCTCGACCGGGCAATCCAGTACTCCGCAGCCTATCCGTTCGACCGAGAAGCCTCGGCGTACTGGATACCCCGCCTTCGCAGGGTATGACAGCGTCAGGTGAATTTGGCGCCGGTCTTCAACGGCACGCCGCGCAGGAAGTCCGCGGCCTGCATGCGTGCCTTGCCTTCGCGCTGGAGCTCGATCAGACGGATTGCACCCTCGCCGCAGGCGATGGTGAGGTGATCGTCGAGCACCTCGCCGGGTGCGCCCGTGCCTTTCGCCAGCTCGCAGCGCAGGATCTTGACCCGCGCATTCTCAAGTTCGGCCCAGGCGCCGGGAAACGGCGACAGGCCGTGGATATGGCGCAGCACCTCGCGCGCGGGCCTGGTCCAGTCGATCCGCGCCTCGGCCTTGTCGATCTTGGCGGCATAGGTGACGCCGTCCTCGCTCTGCTGCTTCAGCTGAAGCCCGCCGCGCGCCAGCGCGGCCATGGCGCGCACCATCAGATCGGCACCGAGCCGCGACAGACGATCGTGCAGATCGAGCGCGGTCATGTTGTCCGTGATCGCGAGCCGTTCCGCCATAGCGACGTCGCCGGTGTCGAGGCCAACATCCATCTTCATCACCATCACGCCGCTCTCGGCATCGCCGGCCATGATCGCGCGGTTGATGGGAGCGGCACCGCGCCAGCGTGGCAGCAGCGAGGCGTGCAGGTTGTAGCAGCCGAGCTTTGGCGCATCGAGGATCGCCTGCGGCAGGATCATGCCATAGGCGACGACGACGGCCGCATCGGCGTCAAAGGCGCGAAACTCTTCCAGCGCCTCCGGCGTTTTCAAAGTCTTCGGCGTCAGCACGGGCACACCGAGCTTTCGCGCGGCCTCTTCCACCGGGGTCGGCTGCAATTGCAGCCCGCGCCGTCCGCCGGGCTTCGGCGCGCGCGTGTACACGGCCGCGATCTCGTGGCCATGCGCGACGAGCTCGAGCAGCGTCGGCACGGAGAAATCGGGCGTGCCCATGAAGATCAGGCGGAGGGGCATCGACAGAGAACCTCACTCCGCGCGCTTGGCGGC
The DNA here is from genome assembly GCF_040939785.1 of Bradyrhizobium lupini. Classification (NCBI taxonomy): domain Bacteria; kingdom Pseudomonadati; phylum Pseudomonadota; class Alphaproteobacteria; order Hyphomicrobiales; family Nitrobacteraceae; genus Bradyrhizobium; species Bradyrhizobium lupini. The sequence continues at coordinate 4,231,552 of NZ_CP162553.1, read as the reverse complement.
TTTCTCGAACTTCTTCAGCACGCGGTCGCGCTTGAGCTTTGACAGATAGTCGACGAACAGCACGCCGTTGAGATGGTCGATCTCGTGCTGGATGCAGGTGGCGTAGAGGCCTTCGGCGTCCTCCTCGTGCACCTTGCCGTCGAGATCGGTGTAGCGCACCCGCACCTTCGCAGGGCGCTCGACCTCCTCGTAATATTCGGGGATCGACAGGCAGCCTTCCTCGTAGACCGACAGGTCCTCCGAAGAGGCGATGATTTCCGGATTGATGAAGACGCGCGGCTCGGGCTTGGTCTCGCCGTCCTGGTCGGGCTTGGCGAGGTCCATGGTGATCAGCCGCAACGGCTGCGCGATCTGGATCGCCGCGAGCCCGATGCCGGGCGCGTCGTACATGGTCTCGAACATGTCGTCGGCAAGCTTGCGGATCTCCGGCGTGACCTTCTCGATCGGCTTGGAGACCAGACGCAGCTGCTTGTCGGGCAGGATGATGATTTCTCTGAGGGCCATGGCCGCGATTTAAGCCGCGCGTTCGATGCGGTCAATGCGGCCGGGAACCCCGTTAACCCTCCGCTAACCATAAAACTTCAGGTTTCGTTAACCATAAAAATTAACAGAGCATTTACCATAAATGTTCGCTATTCGTTCGTGTCTCGAAGCGAATCGGCTAGAAGCAGGGGCATGAACGAGATCATTTTCATGCTTGGCGACTGGCCGGTGCGCACCGTGGACGCGCTGATCGGCTTCGGCGCCCTGGTCCTTATTCTGCTGCTCGTGATTGCCGTCGTGATCGCGCGGTCAGGGCGGCGCGGCGCGGAACTCGCGATGGCCAACGCCATCCGCGCCGACGAGCTCGAGGAGCGCATCAGCCAGATGCTGCACGCCCAGAGCGAGGCTTCGGGGCGAGTCGACGCCATGACCCAGACGCTGGCCGGCCGCCAGGCCGACATGGCGCGCGCGGTCAACGAGCGGCTGGATTCGGTGACCCACCGCGTCGGCCAGTCCATGGAGCACTCGACCCGCAACACCATGGAGAGCCTGCACGCGCTGCACGAGCGGCTCGGCATCATCGACAGCGCGCACAAGAACCTCACCGACCTCACCACGCAGGTGACGACCCTGCGCGACGTGCTCGCCAACAAGCAGTCGCGCGGCGCCTTCGGTCAGGCGCGGATGGAAGCGATCGTCCAGGACGGTCTGCCGAAGGGCGCCTACGAGTTCCAGTTCACGCTCTCGACCGGCAAGCGTCCGGACTGCGTCGTGTTCCTGCCCGACCAGCGTCCGCTCTGCATCGACGCGAAATTTCCGCTGGAGGCGATGACCGCGCTGCATGATGCGCGCACCGACGAGGAAAAGCGCATCGCCACGCAGCGGCTGCGCGGTGACGTGATGAAGCATGTCAGCGACATCGCCGAAAAATATCTCGTCGCCGGCGAGACCCAGGAAATGGCGTTGATGTTCGTGCCGTCGGAATCGGTCTACGCCGAGATCCACGACGGTTTCGACGACGTGATCCAGAAGGCGTATCGCGCCCGCGTCGTGCTGGTGTCGCCGTCGCTTTTGATGCTCGCAATCCAGGTGATGCAGCAGATCATGAAGGACGCGCGCATGCGCGATGCCGCCGACCAGATCCAGACCGAGGTGATCAAGCTCGGCGACGACCTCGGCCGCCTGCGCGATCGCGTGCTGAAATTGCAGAAGCACTTTGCCGACGCGAACGAAGACGTCCGCCAGATCCTGATCTCCGCCGACAAGATCGAGAAGCGCGCGGGGCGGATCGAAGAGCTCGATTTCAGCAAGAGCGATGCGCCCGAAGCCCCGCATCTCGTGGCCACCGGCGCTGCCGAGTTGTTCCCGAGGAAGCTCCAGGCGGGGGAGTAGAATATAGAACACACTGTCGTCGCCCGGCTTGACCGGGCGACCCAGTATCCCAGAGACGGCAGATGGGCGGGCGCTGCTACTACGTGTACATTCTCGCCAGCAAGATGGGCGACACGCTCTACATTGGCGTAACGAACGATCTCATCCGCCGCGTGGCCGAACACAAATTGTAGTTAGTCGAGAGCTTCACGAAGGAATAGGGCGTTGTGAAGCTAGTCTATTTCGAGCAATTCGATGATCCCGAGAATGCGATAAAACGCGAGAAGCGCCTGAAAAATGGACGCGCGCCTGGAAGATTGCGCTGATCGAGAAGGATAATCCCGATTGGAACGATCTCTATGCGGAGATCGCGGGCCCTCCATAACTCCGGCCTCTGGAATACTGGGTCGCCCGGTCAAGCCGGGCGACGACACCTCACTTGTGGCTCTCAGAATCTGCTAACACCACCCCATGACCGCACCCGACGCGACGTCCCCTGCCGGCCCCGGCACGGCCCCCACCTCCTGGCGTGACAGCCTTGCCGTTTACCTGCAGCCGCGGGTGCTGATCGTGCTGTTCCTCGGTTTCTCGTCCGGGCTGCCGCTGGCGCTGTCGGGCTCGACGCTGCTGGTGTGGATGCGGGAATCCGGCGTCGATCTCAAGACCATCGGGCTGTTTGCGCTGGTCGGCACGCCCTACACGCTGAAATTCCTTTGGGCGCCGCTGGTCGATGCGATGCATGTGCCGCTGTTCACGCGCGCCTTCGGGCGGCGCCGCGGCTGGCTGCTGTTCTCGCAATTGCTGCTGATCGCAGCCATCCTGCTGCTGGCGCTGACCGATCCCGCGCGCTCGCCGTTCTACGTCGCGCTCGGCGCATTGCTGGTGGCGACGGCCTCGTCGACGCAGGACATCGTGGTCGACGCCTTCCGCGTCGAGAGCCTGCCGGAGAGCGAGCAGGCCGCCGGCATGGCGTCCTATGTCGCGGCCTATCGCATCGGCATGCTGGTCTCGACCGCCGGCGCGCTGTTCATCGTCTCCGGCTTCGAGAGCACCGGCATCACCCGCACGTCCGCCTGGATGTGGGGCTATGTGGTGATGGCGGCGATGGTCCTGATCGGGACGATCACGGCGCTGGTCGCGACCGAGCCCGAGCAGTCATTGCGGGCGGAAGCCGCGACGCAGACGCAGACCGCGCTCGCGCGCGTGCTGCACGCGGCAATCGGTGCCTTCTCGGAATTCCTGACGCGCAAGGACGCGCTTGCGGCACTCGCCTTCGTCGTGCTGTTCAAGTTCACCGACGCCTTCTCCGGCACGATGACCGCGCCGTTCGTGATCGACCTCGGCTTCTCCCGCAACGACTATGCGGCGATCGTGAAGGGCGTGGGCCTTGCTGCGACTCTGATCGGCGGCTTTGCCGGCGGCTTCGTCGCGCGGCGCTATTCGCTCGCGACCAGCCTCTGGATCGGCGGCGTGGTGCAGGCGCTCGCGAACCTCTCCTTCTCCTGGCTGGCCTTCGTCGGCACCAGCCAATGGGCGCTCGCCTTCGCCATCACCTGTGAGAACTTCACCAGCGCCATCGGCACGGTGATCTTCGTCGCCTATCTTTCGGCGCTCTGCCAGAACCCGCTGCACACGGCGACGCAATATGCGCTGCTCACCGCGCTTGCCGCAGTGGGGCGGACCTATCTCTCGTCAGGCGCCGGCTTCGTGGCTGATACCACCGGCTGGCCGCTGTTCTTCGTGATCTGCATGCTGGTGGCGATCCCGAGCCTGGTGCTGCTGGCCTGGTTGCAGAAGCGCGGGCATTTTGATGCGCTGGGGCCGGTGCGGGTTTAACGCAACGTCGTCATGGCCGGGCTTGTCCCGGCCATCCACGCCTTGCTACGCGGCGCCAAGAACGTGGATGCCCGGGACGAGCCCGGGCATGACGAAAAACAGATGCGCTTATATGTGTGGCGGGCAAACGGGGCGCCCCCTACTGCTTTTTGATCAGGCTCCATTTCGTGATCACGGCCTCGCTCATCTGGCCGGGATCGCTGGCGCAGGCGATCTCGTCGACCTTGACCGAGATCTCCTTGCCGGCGAACGTCTTCAGCTGTGCGGCCTGCGCATCGCCGCTGGGAACGAGCTGGAAGGTTTCGGGTCCGGTCTCGAGATTGCACAGCCCGCTCGGCGGCGGCAGCCGGCGCGGCTCGGAGGTGATCTGGTAGGTCGCAACCCGCTTGCCGACGTTCTTGACGTCGCGCACTTTCATCGTGTTCAGCTCGCCCGACAGCACCTCCCCGGCATTGATCGGCTTGCCGGGCTTCGACGGCGGCGGAGCCCCGTCGTCCTGTTGCGCGGAGATGGCCGGCGTCGCCAGCATCGTCAGCGTCGCGACCAAAGCCCATCGTGTGGCGAAAAGTTTCGTCATGTCGTCCGTTCCGTAAGTCTGGATGGCTAGAACAGGGTGCGCTGCCGCATCGCGGCCGATAGCGTACCTTCATCGAGATAATCAAGCTCGCCGCCGACCGGCACACCATGGGCGAGCCGGGTTACTTTTACTTTGGCGTCCTGAAGCAGGTCGGTGATGTAATGTGCCGTGGTCTGGCCGTCGACGGTGGCATTCAGCGCCAGGATGACCTCATGCACCTGTGCCTCATGCGCGCGCGCGACCAGCGCCTCGATGGTGAGGTCCTGCGGGCCGACGCCGTCGAGCGGCGACAATGTCGCACCCAGCACGTGATAGCGCCCTTGAGTGGCATTGGCCCGTTCCAGCGCCCAGAGATCGGCAACGTCGGCGACGACGACGATGATCGAGGGGTCGCGCCTCGGATCGGTGCAGACCGTGCAGGGACTTTGCGTGTCGATGTTGCCGCAGGTCTTGCAGACCTGGACCTTCTCGAGCGCGACCTGCATGGCCGAGGACAGCGGTATCATCAGCGCTTCGCGCTTCTTGATCAGATGCAACGCGGCGCGCCGCGCCGAGCGCGGACCGAGGCCCGGCAGCCGCGCGAGAAGCTGGACCAGCCGCTCGATTTCAGGACCCGCAACAGCGCCCATCCTACTGGCCGAACAGCCCCGACAGCCCCGGCGGCAGACCGAGCCCGCCGGTGAGCGACTGCATCTTCTCCTGCATGGCGGCTTCCGCCTTGCGGCGGGCCTCGCCGAAGGCGGTGACGAGCAGATCCTCGAGCACCTCGCGCTCTTCCGCCTTCATCAGCGAAGGATCGATCTTGACGCCCTTGACGTCCATCTTCGCGGTCATGCGCACGGCGACGAGACCGCCGCCGGAGATGCCCTCGACCTCGACGTTGGCGAGCTGGTCCTGCATCTCCTGCATCTTGGATTGCAGCTGCTGCGCCTGCTTCATCATGCCGAAAATATCGACCATCGGTGCTGTCCTTGGTTGGCGCGATGACTCATCGTCGCGCCTTCGCTGATTGTTTTGAGCGTGATCCAGTCGGAAAAGCGCTGCACGCTTTTTCCGGATCATGCTCTAGAGATCGTCGCCGTCGGAACCGTCGGGCGGATCGTCACTGCCATAGTCGGCGTTAATATCGGATTCCGGCGCCTCGGGGGCAAGCCTGCGGACCTCGACGACCTTCGCACCCGGAAACCGCGACAGCACCTCGCGCACGCGCGGATCGGCCTCGGCGGTGCGCGCATGTTCCTGCTTGGCCGCCTGGCTTACCGAGCGCAGCGTCGGCTGGCCCGGCTCGTTGGAGACGATCACGGTCCAGCGGCGCCCGGTCCAGAGCTCGAATTTTCGCGCGAGATCGGAAATCATGGTCTTGGAGGCGTTCGGCTCGAGCGCGACTTCCAGCCGGCCCTCCTCGAAACGAACGAGGCGCATGTCGCCTTCGAGCGCGCCCTTGGTCAGGAGGTCGCGCTTCTGCCCGGCCAGGGCAACGAGCTGGGTGAAGCTCGTGACGCGCAACACGGGCGTGGCAGCTTGCGGATCCGGCGCGGGTGTTGCCATCTGCGGACGAGCACCACCGCCGCCGAACGAGGACGGTGACGAATTCGGCATGCGAACGGGAGCCGCGGACGCCACCGGCCCGGCCGGCGCGTTGCGCGCGGCACTGCCGCCGCTCACGACCGGCGAACCACCGCCGTTCTGCTCCAGCATCTTGATCGCTTCGTCAGGCGTCGGCAGGTCGGCGACATAGGCGATGCGCACCAGCACCATCTCGGCGGCTGCGGCGGGCCGCGTCGCGGCCTGCACCTCGGTGATGCCCTTGAGCAGCATCTGCCACATCCGCGACAGCACGCGCATCGAGATCTTCGAGGCGAAATCCCGCGCGCGCACGCGCTCGGTCTCGCCATAGGCGACGTTGTCGGCGGTCGCCGGCACGATCTTCACGCGGGTGACGAAATTGACGAATTCGGCGAGATCCGAGAGCACGACGATCGGATCGGCGCCGACGTCGTACTGGTCGCGGAACTCCCTAAACGCGGACGCGATGTCGCCACGCGCCAGAGAATCGAAAAGATCGATGACACGGGTGCGGTCGGCGAGCCCCAGCATCTGCCTGACGGCATCGGCCTTCACGGTGCCTGCCGCATGCGCGATCGCCTGATCGAGCAGCGAGAGCGAATCGCGCACCGAGCCTTCCGCGGCGCGCGCGATGATACCTAGTGCTTCGGGCTCGATCTCGACGTTTTCCTTGGCCGCGATGTTGGCCAGATGCTTCATCAGCACGTCGGCCTCGACGCGGCGCAGGTCAAAACGCTGGCAGCGCGACAGCACCGTGACCGGAACCTTGCGGATCTCGGTCGTTGCGAACACGAACTTGGCGTGCTCCGGCGGTTCCTCCAGCGTCTTCAGGAAGGCGTTGAACGCCGCCGTCGACAGCATGTGGACTTCGTCGATGATGTAGACCTTGTAGCGGGCGCTGGCCGGCGCGTAGCGGACGCTGTCATTGATCTGACGGACGTCGTCGACGCCGGTGTGCGAGGCCGCGTCCATCTCCAGCACGTCCATGTGCCGGCTTTCCATGATGGCCTGGCAATGCACGCCGAGCGTCGGCATCTGGACCGTCGGGCCCTTCACCGAGCCATCCGGCATCTCGTAGTTGAGCGCGCGGGCAAGGATGCGCGCAGTGGTGGTCTTGCCGACCCCGCGGACGCCGGTGAGGATCCAGGCCTGCGGAATGCGACCGGTCTCGAATGCATTTGAGACGGTGCGGACCACGGCTTCCTGGCCGATCAGATCGTCGAATGAGGAAGGACGGTATTTCCGCGCCAGCACCCGGTAGGGCGTGCTGGCCCGGCCGGCGCTTTCAGGGTTGGGAGGGGCGCCAGCGTCGGTCATCGGTCGATCCGCAATGAAGTGTCTTTCGGCCGGCTTTGCGGAAAGGAGCGCGCTGGCGGCCCGAGCCGCCGGCGCAATTCGCTCGGAAAAAACAGGTAGGAGACTGACGAGCGACCCGATCCGGACCTCGTTAGGGCTGCTTCCTTCCGGACCTGACCCGGTTGGCGAGTGGCTCGTCCACCGCCAATCTCCCGGCCCCTATTTGGGGCCAAAAGGACCGGAAAGCAAGCGGGTATCGGCTTGAACAGGCGCGGCTTCATGGTGGCTTGCCCAGCATCCGGGCAATTCCTGGTCTGCCCAGCCGATAGGCTGTGCTTTCACTGCCGGAGGCGCCTTGGTAAGAACGCTGCCGGAACTTCTTCCAACAGAAAAGCGATTGATCCCAATGGTTACACGTCGTGATGTTGCATCGATTGTCGGACTTGGCGCGATTGGCGCGGCGACGCTGGCCTCCCCTGCCGTGGCGCAGACCGCCGATACCAACGAATCGACCTTCGCCCGCATCCGCCGCACCAAGAAGATGCGGATCGGCGCGGTCGGCGGCGGCGCGCCCTATTACATGAAGGATCTTTCGACCGGCCAGTGGAAAGGCTTTTACGTCGACATCGCCAAGGCGCTCGCCGAGGACATGGAGGCCGAGCTCGAGATCACCGAGACCACCTGGGGCAATTCGGTGCTCGACCTCCAGTCCAACAAGATCGACATCTTCTTCGGCCTCAACCCGACCCCGAAGCGCGCGCTGGTGGTCGACTTCTCGGTGCCGGTCTTCAACAACGCCTTCGGCATCCTCTGCAAGAAGGACTTCAAGCCGAAGAGCTGGGCCGAGCTGAACTCGCCCGACGTCAAGATCGCGGTCGACCAGGGCTCCTCGCACGACCAGGTCGTGAGCCGCCTGACGCCGAAGGCGCAGATCTCGCGGCTGAAGACCGCCGACGACGCCACCGCCGCGCTCCAGACCGGCCGCGTCGACGCGCAGTGCCTGATCACCATGCTGTCGCTCACGGTGCTGAAGAAAAATCCCTCGCTGGGCCAGTTCGTGCTGCCGACGCCGATCTTTGCTACCACGTCGAACGCCGGCTTCCGCCGCGAGACCGACAAGACCTGGCGCGACTACGTCAACACCTGGATCGACTTCAACAAAGGCCTCGGCTTCATTCGCAACGCCATCATCACCAACATGGAGCTGGTGGGCGTGACCGAGGCGGACATTCCGCCGGGCGTTTCGCTGTAGTCTTCCACTGTCATTCCGGGGCGCCCAAAGGGCGAACCCGGAATCTCGAGATTCCGGGCTCGATGCTTCGCATCGCCCCGGACGACAATGCCGGCGGTCAAGGCGTTCGACGAGTAACACACGCATGTATCAGTGGGACTTCGGCATCCTCTGGAGCTATCGCTGGCTCTTTCTCAACGGGCTCGGCGTCACCGTAGGCTTCACCGTGGTCATCGTCGTGCTTGGCCTCGTCTTCGGCCTGTTCGGCGCGTTCGGCACCCTGTCGCGCTTTCGCGCGGTGCGCCTGCTCGCGCTCACCTTCATCGAGGCGTTCCGCTGCACGCCGATCCTGGTGCAGCTGATCTGGTTCTATTACGCGCTGCCGATCCTGGCGGGTGTCGAGATGACCCCAATCACGGCGTCCGCGCTGGCGCTGTCGCTCTATGGCGGCTCGTTCTATTCGGAGATCATCCGCGGCGGCATCATCTCGATCGACCGCGGCCAGTCCGAAGCCGGTGCCGCGCTCGGTATGACCCCGGGACAGAACATGCGGCGCATCGTGCTGCCGCAGGCGATCAAGCGCATGATCCCGGCGCTGATGAACCAGTCGATCATCCAGTTCAAGAACACCTCGCTGGTCTCGGTGCTGGCGGTGCCTGATCTGGTCTATCAGAGCCAGGTCGCCGCCCATGACAGCTACCGTCCGCTGGAAACCTACACCGCCGTCGCGGTCGCCTATGCGGCGATCCTGATCCCCCTGACCATCATGGTCCGGCGCGGCGAGAAGCGACTGGCGGTCGGCGAATGAGCGACACCTCTTCCAAGATCGAGATCCGGGCGCTGCGCAAAAGCTTTGGCAGCAACGAGGTTTTGAAGAGCATCAGCCTGGATGTCGCGAAGGGCGGCGTCGTGGCGCTGATCGGCCCGTCCGGCTCCGGCAAGTCGACGCTGCTCCGCTGCATCAACCTCCTGGTGACGCCCGACGGCGGCAGCGTTCGCGTCGGCGACACCCGCTTTTCGTTCGGCGAGGGTACGAAGCTCCCCGATGTGAAGACGCTGGCCAAATTCCGTACCACCACCGGCATGGTGTTCCAGCATTTTAATCTGTTCCCGCACATGACGACGCTGCAGAACGTGATGGAGGGACCGGTCACGGTGCGGCGCATGGCCAAGGCGGACGCCGAGAAGCTGGCGCGGGCCCAACTCGCGAAGGTGGGCCTTGCAGAGAAGGCCGACCAATATCCGGCAACGCTCTCCGGCGGACAGAAGCAGCGCGTCGCGATTGCGCGGGCGCTCGCCATGGAGCCGGACGTGATGCTGTTCGACGAGGTCACCTCCGCGCTCGATCCCGAGCTTGTCGGCGAGGTCTTGAACGTCATGCAGCAGCTGGCGTCGGAGGGCATGACCATGGTGATCGTCACCCACGAGATCGCCTTTGCCCGCGAAGTCGCCGACCGTCTGATCTTCATGCGCGACGGCGTCGTGGTCGAGGAAGGCCCGGCGCGACAGGTGATCGACAATCCGCAGGAAGGAGCGACGCGCGCGTTCCTCAGCCATTTCCACCGCACCGGCGCGCTGCCGCCGGTTACAACGGCATCGTGATGTCCGAAATCGATCGCATCTATCTCGTCACCGGCGCCGCCAGCGGCATCGGCCGCGCCACCGCAAAACTGCTCGCGGGGCCCGGCACTGCGCTGCTGCTGCACACGCGCTCCAACGCAGCCGGCCTCGACGCCACGGCGGCGGAAGCCGAAGCGCAAGGCGCGATCGTCGCAAAATGCCTCGGCGATCTCGCCGAGGAGACCGCGGCCACCGACGCCGTCGCCGCTACGCAACGTGCCTTCGGCCGGCTCGACGGATTGATCCTGATCGGCGGCCATGCCCGGCGCGGCAGCGCCATCGGTACGCCGGCGGATCAGTTCCGCAAGGCAATGGACGAATCGGCGCTGGCGTTCACACGGTTGGTGGACGCCGCGCTGCCGCTGCTGCGTGCAGGGCGAGATCTGCGGATCGTGGCGGTGTCGTCGTTCGTCGCTCACGCGATCCGGCCGGAGTTCGCGCCCTTTGCAGCGACGGCCGCGAGCCGCTCCGCGCTCGAAGCGCTGGTGCGGCTCACCGCAGTCGAGCTCGCCAGGGAGGGCATCACCGTCAACGCCGTCGCGCCGGGCCTCATCGTCAAGGACAAGCCCAGCGAAAGCCGGCTTTCACCCGAACAGATCGCAGCGACCGAGGCGCTGATCCCGATGAACCGCCGCGGGCGGCCGGAGGAAGTGGCCGAGATCATCGCCTTCCTGGCGTCCCCCAAAGCGTCCTATGTCACCGGCCAGGTCTGGCACGTCAATGGAGGCCTGACATGACCGAGGCAACCGTCGAACGCATCAGGCTGTTCCTGATCGAGAGCCCGATCAAGATGGCGCGCCTCCAGGGCGTCGGCAACGTCAAGGGCACGGTGAAGCGCGTGCTGCTCGAGCTGACGTCGAACGATGGTGTGATCGGCTGGGGCGAGGCGGCACCGTGGGAAGTGTTCACGGGAACGCCGGAAGCGGCTTTCTCCGCGCTCGACATCTATTTGCGGCCAGTCGTGCTCGGCAAGCCGGTGCGGCGCATCCGCGCGCTGATGGCCGAGCTGGATCGCGCGCTGGTCGGGCATGCCGAAGCCAAGGTCGCGATCGAAATGGCGTTGCTCGACATCGTCGGCAAGTCGTCGGGGCTTTCGGTCGCCGACCTGCTCGGCGGCCGCGTACGCGACACGATCCCGCTGTCGTTCTCGATCGCCGATCCGGATTTCGCCGCCGACCTCGAACGCATGCGGAAGATGGTTCCGGACGGCAATTTGATCTACAAGATCAAGACCGGAGTGAAGCCGCATCGCGACGATCTCGATCATCTCGCGGCGATCCGCAAAGAATTCGGGGACAAGGTCGATCTACGCGTCGATTACAACCAGGCGCTGGCGCCGTTCGGCGCCATCAAGATCCTGCGCGACGTCGAGCAGTTCGCGCCGACCTTCATCGAACAGCCGGTGCCGCGCAAATATCTCGACGTGATGGCGCAGCTCACCGCAGCGCTGGAAACGCCGGTGCTGGCCGACGAAAGCTGCTTCGACCGCCGCGACATGATGGAGGTGGTGCGCCGCGAGGCGGCAGATGCCGTCTCGATCAAGCTGATGAAGGCCGGCGGCCTGTTCGAGGCGCAGGCGATCATGGCTATCGCCGACATCGCGGGCCTGCCCGGCTATGGCGGCACGCTGTGGGAGGGCGGCATCGGGCTTGCCGCCGGCACGCAGCTGATCGCCGCGACGCCGGGCATCTCGCTCGGTTGCGAATTCTACATGCCGCACCACGTGCTGACCGAGGACGTGCTGGAAGAGCGCGTCGCCAATCGCGGCGGCCACGTCGTCGTGCCCGACGGCCCCGGCCTCGGCATCCGCGTCAGCGAAGCCTCGGTCCGCGCCAATGCGCGGGTGCTTGCGGAGGGGTAGCCTCATAGTCGTCCTGGCGAAGGCCAGGACCTATTACCCCAAAGAGAAGTTGCGGCACGAAGTCGGTAACCCCGAATCTTCGCCAAACCCAATCCGATGGTAATGGGTCCTGGATCGGCGCTGCGCTTGTCCAGGACGACGATCGCGTATGCCGCCTCTGCGGAGCGCCATCCTTCCCCAATCAGATTCCGTATCGTATGGTCGCAGCAAATATTCAGGGGTTCCGCCCCGCCATGCCCGATCCCGTCGGGCCATCCGGAAACCTTCATGTCCGAACCCGCCTGGTCGCTGCACTCCCGCCTGAAAGAGGACACTATCGACATCGGCGATTTGCCGCTGTGCAAGGTCTTGGTCATCAAGGACGCGCATTATCCCTGGCTGCTGCTGGTGCCGCGACGCGCCGATGCAGTGGAGATCATCGACCTCGACGAGGTGCAGCAGGCGCAGTTGATGACCGAGATCTCCCGCGTCTCGCGCGCGCTGAAGGAGATCACCCAATGCGACAAGCTCAACATCGCGGCACTCGGCAACCTCGTGCCGCAGCTTCACGTCCACATCATCGCGCGCCGCACCAGTGACGCCGCCTGGCCGCGGCCGGTCTGGGGCGTGATGCAGCCCTTGGCGCACGACGCCACAGAGGTGCAGAGTTTCATCAGCGCGCTTCGCCGCAAGATCTGGTTGGGTTGAAAGAACAAGAAATGTCAGCATTCGACTCGTTTCCACTGGGACAACCCGCCTTCGTCACCAACATTCTCGACCGCGCCGCGCATCTGCGCCGCGACGACGAAAAGCTGTTCGCGATGGAGCAGAAGCCGTCGTCGCGCGCCTATGTGGTCTATCGCGACTCACTGCTGGTGAAGCGCGAGGGCGACACAGTGCGCGCGCTGCTCGGAATCGACGAGGCGCTGAAATGCGGCGCCAATCCCGGCACGATCTTCTTAGGCTTGCGCGACGGCGCCGCGATGTTCGGAATGGGCCTGTCGCAGGCCGCGTCCGAGAAGCTGATCGGGCGCGAAGACTACGCCCTCAGCGAGCTGCGCGGCATGGCGATGCAGGGCGCGGTGCCGCCGGAGGAGCTGTCGGCGATCGCGATGGCGAAGTCGATGGTGAGCTGGCATCAGCGCCACGGCTATTGCGCCAATTGCGGCACGCGTACCGCGATGAAGGAAGGCGGCTGGAAGCGGGAGTGCCCGAGTTGCAAGGCCGAGCATTTCCCGCGCACCGACCCTGTCGTGATCATGCACGTCGCCGCCGGCGACAAATGCCTGCTCGGCCGCCAGAAGCAGTTTCCGCCGGGCATGTATTCCTGCCTCGCCGGCTTCGTCGAGGCCGCCGAAACCATCGAGGACGCGGTACGCCGCGAGATTTTCGAAGAATCCGGGATTCGCTGCACCGAGGTGCAATATTACATGACCCAGCCCTGGCCCTATCCGTCGTCGCTGATGATCGGGTGCAGCGCGCGGGCGGTGAGCGAGGACATCGTCGTCGATCACTCCGAGTTGGAGGATGCGCGCTGGTTCACGCGCGAGGAGGCGGCCTTGATGCTGACGCGGACGCATCCTGACGGGCTCGCCGGCCCGCATCCGTTTGCGATTGCGCATCACCTGCTCGGCCGCTGGGTGCACGACAAGAGCTGAGACGGAGATGGCTGCACCAGGGATCGCGCCGCGCATCCTCTGCATCGGCATTCCCGTGCGCGACCTGACCTTTCGTGTCGAAACCGTGCCCGCGCGCGGCAGCAAGGCGAATGCCAGCCATCTCGCGGAGATTTGCGGCGGCAACGCACTCAATGCCGCGATCGCTATCGCTCGGCTTGGTGGCCGCGTCGCGTTCGCAGGTCCGATGGGCGATGCGCAGGAGACGTCGAGCGGCTTCATTCTCGACCGCATGACATCCGAAAATATCGACACAAGCCATATCGTGCGCATACCTGATGCGAGCACGCCCGTCTCTGCCATCATCATTGACGCGATGGGCGAGCGAACGCTCACGATCTATCGCGATCCGGCCCTGTGGACAGTCGAGCTGCCCGACGCCGACAAGCTGCTCGCCGATTGCCGGGCGGTTCTCGTCGAAAGCCGCTGCGCCGCGTTCGCAACTTCGCTCTGCACTGAGGCACGCCGGCGCGGCATTGCCGTCATCGTCGGCGTCGATCGCGCGATGGCGTTGCAGGACAGCCTGCTCACGACCGCGTCGCATCTGCTGTTCGCCAGTGACCAGGTGCAGGAGACAGCCGGCATCCCCGATGACGGCGCGGCATTGAAGCGCCTGGCCACGCTCACGCCCGCCTTCCTCGCCGCCACCCGCGGTCCGTATGGCACGATCTGGCTGAACGAGACCGGCGCATTGGAGCAGACGCCGGCCTTCCCGGTTCAGGCCGTCGATACGCTCGGCGCCGGCGACGTCTTCCATGGCGCCTTCACGCTTCGCTTCGCCGAAGGTGGCGGCGTGCGGCAGGCGCTGCGATTCGCCGCGGCCGCCGCGGCGCTGAAATGCACCCGTCATGGTGGCGGCCTGGCCGCCCCGCAACGCGTTGAAGTTGAAGAGCTTTTGAGCATGTCGCCGGCGGCGACGTTGGAGCGGGCGCCAAGATTATAGACTTGCTATAGAAAGATTTTCTCTATATCAGGGAAAACGTCCCTTGAAATGGAACAAAGTTCTTCAAATGACCGATCTCGCCGTCCCACTCCCCGAGACCAGCCGCCGCCTCGACGCCATCGACCGCAAGATTCTGATGGTGCTGCAGGACGATGCCTCCCTCTCCGTCGCCGAGATTGGCGACCGCGTCGGCCTGTCCTCGACCCCCTGCTGGAAGCGCATCCAGCGCTTGAGGCCGACGGCGTGATTACCAAGCGGGTGGCACTGGTCGACCAGAACAAGATCGGGCTCGGCATCTCCGTGTTCGTGTCGGTCGAGAGCTCCGACCATTCCGACGCCTGGCTCAAGAGGTTCGCCGACGCCGTCAGCGCCATGCCTGAGGTGATGGAGTTCTATCGCATGGCCGGCGACGTCGATTACATGCTGCGCGTCGTCGTCGCGGACATGCAGGCCTATGACGTGTTCTACAAGAAACTGATCAGCGCCGTGCCGCTGAAGAACGTCACCTCGCGCTTCGCGATGGAGAAGATCAAGTCGGTCACCGCGCTGCCGATCCCGGCTGTGGTTGCGGCTTAAGGCTCACCACACGCAAACTGTCGTCGCCCGGCTTGACCGGGCGATCCAGTATTCCAGAGACGATGATGGGGTACGGATAAGCCGCGGCGTACTGGATGCCCCGGTCAAGCCGGGCATGACAGCAGGTGAGACTAGCCTCGCGCCTCAAATCTTCTGATTGTACTCGCCGACTTCGGGATGGGTGCGCAGCACGCTGTTCACCATCTCGAACATGTCGTGCATGCGCTGCTCGGAGACCGGGCTCTCGACCACGACAACGAGCTCGGGCTTGTTGGAGGAGGCCCGCACCAGGCCCCAGCTGCCGTCCTCGACCGTGACGCGGACGCCGTTGACGGTGACGAGATCGCGGATCGACTGGCCGCCGATCTTGGCGCCATTGGCCTGCAAGGCCTCGAAGTGCTTTACCACCTTGTCGATGACGCCGTATTTGGTCTCGTCGGCGCAATGCGGCGACATCGTCGGCGACGACCAGGTCTTCGGCAGCGCGTTCTTGAGATCGGCCATCGACTTGCCGGGGGCGCGGTCAAGCATATCGCAGATCGCCAGCGCCGAGACGAGACCGTCGTCATAGCCGCGTCCATAAGGCTTGTTGAAGAAGAAGTGGCCGGACTTCTCGAAGCCGGCGAGCGCACCCGTCTCATGGGTGCGGCGCTTCATGTAGGAATGGCCGGTCTTCCAGTAGGTGGTTTTTGCACCCTGCTTCTGCAGCACCGGATCGGTGATGAACAGGCCGGTCGACTTCACGTCGACGATGAACTGCGCGTCCTTGTGGATCGCGGACATGTCGCGCGCCAGCATCACGCCGACCTTGTCGGCAAAGATCTCCTCGCCGGTGTTGTCGACGACGCCGCAGCGATCGCCGTCGCCATCGAAGCCGAGACCCACATCGGCCTTGTGCCGCAGCACCGCGTCGCGGATCGCGTGCAGCATCTCCATGTCTTCGGGGTTCGGATTGTATTTCGGGAAGGTGTGGTCGAGCTCGGTGTCGAGCGGGATCACCTCGCAGCCGATCGCCTCCAGCACCTGCGGCGCGAATGCGCCGGCGGTACCGTTGCCGCAGGCCGCGACGACCTTGAGCTTGCGCTTGAGCTTCGGGCGGCCGGTGAGATCGGCGATGTAGCGCGCCGGATAATTCTCGTGGAATTGATAGGAGCCGCCGGCCTTGTTCTTGAACTCGGCGCCCAGCACGATCTCCTTCAGCCGCGTCATCTCGTCGGGACCGAAGGTCAGCGGGCGGTTGGCGCCCATCTTCACGCCGGTCCAGCCATTGTCGTTGTGTGAGGCCGTGACCATGGCGCAGCAGGGCACGTCGAGGTCGAACTGCGCGAAATAGGCCATCGGCGTCACCGCGAGCCCAATGTCGTGCACCTTGCAGCCTGCTGCCATCAGGCCGGAGATCAGCGCATATTTGATCGAGGCCGAATAGCCGCGGAAATCATGACCGGTGACGATCTCCTGGCTGACGCCGAGCTCCGCGATCAGCGCGCCCAGCCCCATGCCGAGCGCCTGGATACCCATCAGGTTGATTTCCTTCTGGAACAGCCAGCGCGCGTCGTATTCGCGAAAGCCCGTGGCCTTCACCATCGGCTCGGATTCGAAGGCATAGGTGTTGGGCAGCAACACGGATTTCGGCTTGGGGAACATTGAGACGGTCTCGTGAAAAAGAGCCAGGATTTGATGCAGCCTTAGCGAATGCCGGGCTGCAGCGGAAGGCGGGAATGGCAGCTTATGGATGATAATTGCGGCAGTTTGGTAACGGGGAAATCTGTCCGCGAGAGCGATCGAAATAGAGATTTTCTTGAAATATGTGTCGCCGTCGCCTTTGGGAGGACCTTTACTGCTCCAGCACCATCTGACCGTTGGCGTATTCGAAGCGCCTGAGGCGGGAGAGGAAGGAGAGACCGAGCAGGTTCTCGGACAGTGCTTCGTCGGGCAGCACCATGGCATCGACGTCGCGCACGATTAGGCCGCCGACATCGAGCATGGCGATGCGAGTGCGCGCGGCCTTGATGGTGCCGTTGGCGGTGGAGACGGTGGCGTTGTAATCGCTGCGCGAGGGACGCAGGCCGAAGCGGGCGGCCGAGGTCTCGTTCAGCGCGACCACGGAGGCGCCGGTGTCGACCATGAAGCCGATGCGCTGGCCTTCGATCCGGCCCTCGGTTTGGAAGTGGCCGCGGCCGTCGCGGGGGATGTTGAGGCTGCGGCCGCCGGCCGCCGCGGTGGACGCGACTGCGACCGTACGCGGCACCGACGTCGCCGAGGCGGAGCTCATCCTGTCCGCCATCTGCGCCATGAAGGTGCCGAGGCCGATCATGATCGCCGCGAAGATCATTATGTTACGCATCACACCACTCGAAGCCGAAGCTCGATTTCACCACGCGGAAGGCCGCTCCGCGAGCGACGCTGCGGCCAGAGCGGTGCTATTTTGACGAAAAGGATGAGCGGACGGTTAATGCGCCGGTGTCGCGGATACGACATATGCTCATCCTGAGGTGCCCGCGAAGCGCGGGTCTCGAAGGGCCCGGCCACCAGCGGGGCCGTCATCCTTCGAGACGCTTGCTACGCAAGCTCGTCAGGATGAGGAATTGGCAACGGCGCCTGGGACTAGAACGGGCTCACCGAGAAATACCGCAGCCACAGATCGGTGTAGCGGCCCTTCTCCCAGACGCGGAACATCGCCCAGTTCAGGGCCTGGCGCAGCACGTCGTTGCCCTTGCGCACGGCGATGCCAATGCCCTCGCCGAAGAAACGGCTCTCGACGAAGGGGCCGCCGGAGAAGGCGCAGCAATCGCCGGAATCCGTGCCGTTGATCCAGAACGCGAGCGCGATGGCGTCGCCGAAGATGAAATCGACCTCGCCCTTGCGCAAGGCGCCGCGCATAGCGTCGTCGTTGGGATAGGGGTGCAGCTCGGCGTCGGTGAACAGGGCCTTGAGATAGGCCTCATGCGCGGAGCCGGAGATGACGCCGACCTTCTTGCCTTCGAGATATTCGGGCCGGATCTCCGGCATCACCGCGTCCTTGCGCGAAGCAAAGCGCGCAGGCACGCGGTAATAGGGATCGGTGAAGTCGACCCGGGCGCGGAGCTGCGGACTCACCGCCATCGAGGCGATGATGGCATCGCCCCGGTTGGAGGCGAGCGCATCGACCAGCGTCTCGAAGCGCCGCATCTGCACCGTGCAAGTGACCTTGATCTCCTCGCACAGCGCGCGCGCGAAGTCGACGTTGAAGCCGGCCGGATTACCGTCGGCGCCGGTGTAATTGAACGGCGGATAGTCGGTCTCGGTCAGGAAACGGATCACGGTCAGGCGCGACAGGTCCGGCCGCTCCGGCCGCCGCCGCGGGTCCCAGAAACCCGGCACCGCCTGCGGGGCGGCTTGCGGCGCGACCTGAGGTGAGGCTTGCGGCGCCGTTGGGGGCTGCTTGGCCGGGGCCTGCGCCTGCGCGCACGGCGCAGCAGCGAGCGCGCAGACGCCGACGACCAGCCCGGTCAGCAAGCCACGGGCGGATTTGGACGATTTCGCCTGTTGCGATGGAGCCATCGGCTGAAATGAACGATTTTCGTTGGGATCGGAGGGCCTTATAGCCCATCCGGCCGGGAACGCGAGCGCGGATTGCGGTCAACAGGGGAGCCTACAGATACCGCTTCAACTCCCCAGCGGCTTCCTCCGGCGTGCGCTTCAGGTTGAACGGCGAAACGAAGCGGCCGTCGCGATCCATCAGATAGATCAGCGCGGTGTGGTCCATGGTGTAGTCGCCGTCCTTGGTCGGGACTTTCTTGGCGTAGACCCGGTAGGAGGTGATCACCTTGGCGGTCTCGGCAGGATCGCCGCTCAGCCCTTCGAGGTGCGGGTCGAAGCTCGACAGATAATCCTTCATCGCGGCCGGCGTATCGCGCTCGGGATCGACCGAGATGAAGACGGCATTGACCTTGTCGGCGTCCTTGCCCATTGCGCGCAGCACTTCCGAGATCTCGAACAGCGAGGTCGGGCAGACGTCGGGACAATGGGTGTAGCCGAAGAAGATCAGGGTCGGCTTGCCCTTGAGGTTCTTGTCGGTGACGGTCTTGCCGTTCTGGTCGGTGAGCTGGAACGGGCCGCCGATCGCGGCCGGCTGCGCCACCTTGCCGACCCCGCCCATGGCCCAGAATACGATCAGCAGCCCGAGGACGAGGCTTGCGGCGAAGGCGGTCGCGATCACCAGCGGACGGGCGGTAGGGCTCATGAGCGGAAAACTTCCTGTCGCGTGTCAGAAGCAGGCGGCAAGACCGGTCCTGATCATTTCGAAGAACACCTGGCTGCCGTAGTGGAACCAGAGCGCGAGCGCGCCGAGCACGACCAGGCCGCCGACGCCAGCACCTGCCAACAGCAGCACGACCGGCGTCCGGCCGGCAGTGGGCGAATTGTCCGATACAGGATGGGTAGGGTGCAGTGGTTGAGCCATGACAACGATCGGGGTGAAGGGTTCCCTGCCTTTCAAATAGGCGCTGGGACGGGGCCGGGCAAGCGCGGCGGGGGGCTGGAGAACTTGTGATACGGAGGTTCTCCGTCATGCCCGGGCTTGCGCGGCCGAAGCCGCTTCCGCGAGGCGAAGGCCCGGGCATCCACGTGATTTCTCGCCCGGGCCAAAAACGTGGATGGCCGGGACATAGGCGAGCGAAAGCGACGCCCGGCTATGACGAGAATTCAGGGTTGAACGGAAGCAACGACGGCGCGGCCTACCGCGACGATGGCTTGTTGGCCGAGGCCTGCGCGTCGAGGTAGCAAGGCTTGTACATAGCCTGGAGCTGCCGGCCCTTCAGGAAGAGCATATGCGGGGTGAGGCCGCCGCGCTGATTGATCCAGCGCTTCACCTGCGAGGGATACATCGCATAGAGCATCTGGGTCGCTTCGGTATTGGTGACGGCGCGGCCGTTGCTGCCGAAATCCCACGCGGCGTGGAAGCCCAGTGTGGCGTGCGACGTCACGCAGATGCGGTCAGGCGGGATGGCGCCGAGGACGATGGTGCAGGCAGAGGCGCAGAGACCGTCGATGATGACGGTATCGCCCGACTGTCGCAGGTCCTGGTATTTGTCGACGTAGGTTCCGATCCGGCCGCCGCGGTCATCCGCGATCCGAACCACCGCGTGAGCAGCGCCCATGCTCGCGATCAGGAGAACCGCCGCAAGCAACCCCGTCAGAAACTTCATTGGCCCCCGCCCCAGTCGAATTCGAATCTGTGTGTCAGGTGGTGATGCCCTGCTAGGGTCCGTCGTAACCGCGGTTTTGTCTAGGCATGCCGGCTCGCTCAAAACAAATTCAAATCCAGTGTTGCGCCGGCGCTGCACTCAGCCGGTCTTTTTCCCGAAGTGGAACAAGTTAACGATGTCTTACGCGCCGTCCTCTTGATCTCAGTTGCAACCGCCGGCTTCAATCCGGGCAACTACAGGGAGGAACCTGTGGAGGGCGAAACACATGGAGGGGGAAACATATGGCCGAACAGATGGCTGAAGAGACTGACGTCATCGTTGTCGGCGCAGGACTGTCGGGCCTGGTGGCCGCAACCGAGATCGCGGACGCCGGCAAGCGCGTAATCGTGGTCGACCAGGAGGGCGAGCAGTCGCTCGGCGGCCAGGCGTTCTGGTCGTTCGGCGGATTGTTCCTGGTCGATTCGCCGGAGCAGCGCCGGCTCGGCATCAAGGACTCCTTCGACCTCGCGATGCAGGACTGGCTCGGCACCGCCGGCTTCGACCGCGACGAGGATTTCTGGCCGCGGCAATGGGCCGACGCCTATGTGGCGTTCGCGGCCGGCGAGAAGCGTGCATGGCTGCGAGCGATGGGCCATCGCATTTTCCCCGTGGTCGGATGGGCCGAGCGCGGTGGTTATGACGCGATGGGCCACGGCAATTCGGTGCCGCGCTTTCATGTCACCTGGGGCACCGGGCCCGGCATCGTCGAGCCGTTCGAGCGCCGGGCGCGCGAGGCGGTCAGAAGCGGCCGGCTGAGCTTTCGGTTCCGCCATCGCGTCGATGCGCTCTCGATCACCAACGGTACGGTGGATGGCGTCGGCGGCGCCATTCTCGCCCCCGACAATGTCGAGCGCGGCAAGAGTTCGTCGCGCAATGTTGTCGGCGAGTTTGCGTTGAAGGCCCAAGCCGTGATCGTGGCGTCCGGCGGCATCGGCGGCAATCACGAGCTGGTGCGGCAGAACTGGCCGAAGCGACTCGGCGCGCCGCCGAAATTCATGATCTCCGGCGTGCCCGAGCATGTCGACGGCCGCATGATCGGCATCACCGAGAAAGCAGGCGCGCGGCTGATCAACCGCGACCGCATGTGGCATTATGTCGAAGGCATCCAGAACTGGTCACCGATCTGGCCGCGCCACGGCATCCGCATCCTGCCCGGCCCCTCCTCGATGTGGTTCGACGCCACCGGCACGCGCCTGCCGGCGCCGTTGTTTCCCGGCTCCGACACGCTCGGCCAGCTCCAATACATCATGTCCACCGGCTACGATTATTCCTGGTTCATCCTGACCCAGAGCATCATCAAGAAGGAGTTTGCGCTGTCGGGCTCGGAGCAGAATCCCGACCTCACCGGCAAGAGCTGGCGTATGACCATCAAGCGCGCCACCAACAAGGGCGCGCCGGCGCCGGTGGAAGCGTTCAAAAGCCATGGTGTCGACTTCATCGTGCGCGACAAGATCGAGGATCTCGTTGCGGCCATGAACAAGCTGGCCGGCAGCGACCTCCTCAAGCTCGAGCACATCAGGATGCAGATCGAGGCGCGCGACCGAGAGATCGCCAACCCTTACGTCAAGGATGCGCAGGTGATGAACATTCACAATGCGCGGCGCTATATCGGCGACAGACTGATCCGCACCGCCTCCCCTCACCGCATCCTCGATCCCGCGCAAGGGCCGCTGATCGCGGTCAAGCTCAACATCCTCACCCGCAAGACGCTCGGCGGTTTCGAGACCGACCTCTCTTCGCGCGTGTTCGGCGAGGAGGGCAGCGTCATCCCCGGCCTCTATGCAGCCGGCGAAGCCGCCGGCTTCGGCGGCGGCGGCGTGCACGGCTATCGTTCGCTGGAAGGCACGTTCCTCGGCGGCTGCCTGTTCTCGGGCCGCAATGCGGGCCGGGCCGCGGCGAAGGCCGTGGGCTAGATGATGCGGCCGCGGCTGCGCATCGGGGCGTTTGTTGCGGCATTAGCCGCTGCCTCGGCTGCGTCCGCGGATACGATCGATATTGACGGTGTGAAGCGGTCCTACACTGTGCAACTGCCGTCGAAGCGGCTCGTGCCGCTCGTCGTCGTGCTGCACGGCAAGACGCAGCGCGGAGCCGACATGATGACGCGGACGGCGTGGCCGCAGGTCGCAAAGCGCGAAGGGTTTGCGGTGGTCTTTCCTGATGGCCTCAACCACGCATGGGCCGATGCGAGGACCAAGGCGGGACCGGCGCTCCGTGGCCCGCCCGCAGGCACCGACGACGTCGCCTTCATCGCAAAGCTCGTCGAGAAGCTGGTGGCGAACGGCACCGCCGATCCTCGCCGCGTCTATGTCACCGGCATCTCCAATGGCGGCGCCATGGCAATGACGCTGGTCTGCGCCCGCGCCGATCTGTTTGCTGCCGGCGCGAGCGTGAGCATGAACCTCACTGATGAGACCGCTGTCACGTGCCATCCGTCGCGGCCGTTGCCGATGCTGCTGATGAACGGCACCGCCGATCCGCTGGTCCCCTACGAAGGCGGCCGCGGATCGAGCTATTATGCCGCAGACAGTTTTTGGTCCACCGACGAGACGCTTGCGTTCTGGCGCAAGCTCAACGGCTGCGAGACCGATAATGCCGACATGACCGATTTGCCCGACAGGGCGCCAGCAGACCAGTCCACGGTGACGCGGATATCCTCGCGCTGTCCTGAAGGGCACGACGTCGTGCTTTATCGCATCAATCAAGGCGGTCATCGCATGCCCGGATTTTTTCCGGATGCCCGCTTCCCGAAGGTCGCCGCCAGCTTGCTCGGGTCGCAGAACGGCGACGTCGACGCAGCCGAAACGATCTGGACGTTCTTCGGCCAGTTTCCCTGAAGTGCAACTCAGGCATCGCCGACGACGCATGCGTGCCTGGCAACGCATGCGTGCCCGGCAACGCATGCGTGCCTGGGGTGGCACAGGGCAAGCCGCTGCGCTAGACAGGGCCGCCATTCAAAGGAGACCCCCAATGAGCATTCAGCGTCTTGAAACCGGCCCGCGCATGAGCCAGGTCGTCGTGCACGGTAACACAGTCTATCTCGCCGGTGTCGTCGCCAACAACGCCGCCGGCGAAAGCGTGACGAAGCAGACCCAGGACATTCTGGCGACTATCGACAGCCATCTCGCCAAGGCCGGCACCGACAAGTCCAAACTTCTTTCGGCCACGATCTACATCACCGACATGAAGACGTTTGGCGAGATGAACGCGGTGTGGGACGCCTGGGTCTCGCCCGGCAACACGCCGGCACGCGCCACCGTCGAAGCCAAGCTCGCGGCGGCACAATACACCGTCGAAATCATGGTCACGGCGGCCAAGTAAGTTCGCCGACAAACATTTGCGCGCGCTTGTCGGCGCATGATCCGATCGGGAAACCGCTTCACACTTTCCCGCATCATGCGCATGACCTCCGAGGTAATCGATCAGCGCGCGCAAACCTTCGATAATCATGTCAGCCGAACGACACGGCGCCATCGAAGGAGACGACAATGACCGATCCCATCACCATCGCTCGCCGCTACATCGATCTCTGGAACGAACGTGCAGCTGACCGCCGGCGCGAACTGCTGAGCCAGAACTGGACGGCGGATGCGAGCTATGTCGATCCCCTGATGAAGGGCGACGGCCATGACGGCGTCGATGCGCTGATCGCAGGCGTGCAGCAGCGCTTCCCTGATTTCAAATTCAAGCTGATCGGCGAGCCCAACGGCTACAGCGACCATGTCCGCTTCAGTTGGGGCCTTGGTCCTGACGGCATCGACAGCCCGATCAAGGGGACGGATTTCGCCGTGCTGAAGGACGGCCGTATCAGGAGCATCACGGGATTTCTGGACCAGGTGCCCGCCGGCACGTGAGCGCGCGCTGCTCGTTGCTGCGCCCTCTCCCCCGGTAAGGGAGAGGGCACACTTTCGTTCGTCGCACAGGCGCTAGTTATTCGCGCTCGCGGAATCGTCCATCGCCTTGAAGGCTTCCTCCAGCTGCAGCGAGATCGGCACGTTCAGCCGTTCGCCGGTCGGAAGCCGTGCGGTGAACCATTTGTTGTAGAGCGGAACGAGGTCGTGGTTGGAGCCGAGCTTGCGGAAAGTGCGATCGACCACCGCCGCCAGTTGCGGTTCGCCCTTGCGGAACATGATGCCGTAGGGGTCGTAGGACAGGTAATCGCCGGTGACGCGGAACTTGTCCTGTGCCTTGTGACGCACGATCAGGCTGGACAGCAGGATGTCGTCGGTCGCGAACGCATCGGCCTTGCCGTCGACGAGCATCTGGTATGACTGTTCGTGATCGGCACCGACAACGATGTTCAGTCCCAACGATGACTTCTTGTCGGCCGCCTGGATCGCCTGCTCGTTGGTGGTGCCCTTCGTCACCACGACGGTCTTGCCCTTCAGATCAGTCAGTGACTGGACGCTGGACGCCTTCGGCACCATCAGCTTGGTGCCGGCGACGAACATCAGCGGCGAGAAGGCGACGCGCTTGCCGCGCTCGGCATTGGCCGTGGTCGAGCCGCATTCCAGGTCGATCTTGTTCTGGAGCACGGCGTCGATGCGGTCATCGGAGGTGACCTTGACGTAGGCGATCTTCAGATTGGGATCGTCGACCTCGACGCCGATCTCCTCGACAATAGCCTCGCAAAGCTCGAGGCTGTAGCCGATCGGCCGGTTGGCCTGGTCGAGGAAGGAGAACGGCGGCGAGCTCTCGCGATAGCCGAGGCGCACGGTGTGCGCGGTCTTGATCGCCGACAGCGTCGGGCTAAGCCCTTCGCTGCCACCGGTCTGGGCGGAGGCACCCGTGGCCAGCAGGCACGCTGCCAGCAACAGGCCGCCCGATATCGCCATTGAAAGGCGCATGATGCACTCCGATCAATGGCCGGCCATCGCAGGCACTTCGCCGGGGATCATGTCCCCCGGCACGGCATCGCCAGGTTCAAGCTCGTGCTCGGGCCCGAGCTCGCCTTCCCACTTGGCCACGACCGAGGTCGCGAGCGTGTTGCCGATCACGTTGGTGGCGCTGCGGCCCATGTCGAGGAAGGTGTCGATGCCCATGATCATCAACAGCCCCGCCTCGGGGATGCCGAACTGCGAGAGCGTCGAGGCGATCACCACGAGGGAGGCGCGCGGCACGCCGGCCACGCCCTTCGAGGTGATCATCAGCGTTGCCAGCATCGCGAGCTGGGTGCCGAGCGGCATGTCGATGTGATAGCTCTGCGCGATGAAGACGCTCGCGAAGGTGCAGTACATCATCGTGCCGTCGAGATTGAAGGAATAGCCGAGCGGCAGCACGAAGCTCGATATCCGCGACGAGGCGCCGAACTTGTTCAACCCCTCCAGAGTTTTCGGATACGCCGCTTCCGAGCTCGCGGTGGAGAACGCGATCATCAGCGGTTCGCGGATCAGCTTCAGCAGATGGGCGTAGCGCGGCCCGATCACGATGAAGCCCACGACCACCAGGATGCCCCACAGGAGCGCGAGCGAGAGATAGAAGCCACCCATGAAGACGATGAGCTTCCAGAGCACTAGCAGGCCGTTCTTGGCAACCGTCGCGGTGATGGCGGCCCAGACCGCGAACGGCGCGAACAGCATCACATAGCCCGTCACCTTGAGCATGATGTGGCCGATGTCGTCGATCAGCGCCAGGATCGGCTTGGAGCGCTCGGGCATCGAGCCCATCGCCACCGAGAAGAACACGGCGAAGATCACGATCTGCAGGATCTCGTTCTGCGCCATCGCATCCGCGATCGAGGTCGGGATCAGATGGGTCAGGAATTTTTCGATCGAGAAGGCGGAAACCGGCAGGCCGGTCGACTGCGCCTTGTCAGGCAGCGTACCCGGGAAATTCGCGCCGGGCTGGAGCAGATTGACCATCACGAGGCCGAGCATCAGCGAGACGAAAGAGGCGCTGACGAACCAGCCCATGGTCTTGGCGAAGATGCGGCCGAGCTTGGAGCCCGAGCCCATATGAGCAATGCCGCCGACCAGGGTCGCAAATACCAGCGGCGCGATGATCATCTTGATCAGGCGCAGGAAAATCACGGCGATCAGGTTGATGGACGAGGCCCAGTCGCCCCGCGTGTCGGGCAGGAAATTGTAGATCGCCGCGCCCATGATGATGCCGAGCACCATCGCCACCAGAATGAATTGCGTAAACCTGTTCGACATTGAACACCCCCGCTACACCAACCGCTTCATGATGTCGCAGATATGACGACTGCGCAACACGCTTGGCGTGCGATCGTCGGGCGGATGTTCCCGTTGCGAAACTGGCGCCCGCGATCTAGCCTTCATGCAGCGCACAACGAAAGCGGCTTGCACGTTTTTCTTGCGGCCGCTGCATCAATAATCGTCAAACGACCGAGGGGAAACATCATGAGCGGCAGCATCAATCGTCAGATTCTTTTGGTGGAAAAGCCCAGCGGCAAGCTCGGTCCCGAGCACTTCAAGCTGGTCGAAGGTGCGGTGCCCGAGCCGAAGGACGGCGAGGCCTTGCTGCGCGTGCGTTACATCTCGCTCGACGCCGCCAACCGCGCCTGGATGCACGGCGCGACCTATCGTTCAGCGGTGGAGGCCAACAGCGTGATGGCCGGCGGCGCCATCGCCGAGGTCATCAGCTCGAAGGCGCCGGAGCTTGCGCCGGGCGACATCGTGTTCGGCGACACCGGCTGGCAGGAGTTGGCGACAGTGCCCGCCAAGCATCTCACCAAGATGCCGAAGCTCGAGCCGATGACGCATCTGCTCAGCGTGTTCGGCATTGCCGGCCTCACCGCCTATTTCGGCCTGCTGGAGATCGGCAAGCCCAGAGAGGGCGAGACGGTCGTGGTCTCCGCGGCCGCGGGCTCGGTCGGCTCGATCGTCGGGCAAATCGCGAAGATCAAGGGATGCCGGGTCATCGGCATCGCCGGCGGCGCCGACAAGTGCAGCTGGCTGACCTCCGAACTCGGCTTCGATGCCGCCGTCGACTACAAGGACGGCGCGGTGTTCAAGGCGTTGCGCGCGGCGGCTCCGAAGGGCATCGATGTCTATTTCGACAATGTCGGCGGCGACATTCTCGAAGCCTGCCTGCCGCAGATGAACAATTACGGCCGCATCGCCTGCTGCGGTGCGATCTCGCAATATGACGGCGCGCCCTCGGCACACGGCCCGCGCGGCGTGCCCGGCCTGATCGTGGTGAAGCGGCTCGTCATGCAAGGCTTCATCGTGATGGACTACATGAAAGAGAGTCAGCGAGCGCTCGCCGACCTCCAGGCCTGGGTCACATCCGGCAAGCTGAAGGTGCAGGAGGACATCATCGACGGCCTCGAGAACACGCCGAAGGCGCTGGTCGGATTGCTGGCGGGCGAGAACCGCGGCAAGCGGATGATCAAGCTCTGACGACGTAGTTACGTCGCAATTGCAAAGCCAATATCTACTTGCGGTAGAGGTCGCGGCGGCCAATGATGTCGCGCGCGGCATCACCCGCGACGATTGTTTGCATCACATTTGAAAAAATTGTCGGCGTTGCCGACAGGGCAGGAATACTCGGATGTTCAACACGTTGAAACATGCGTCGGCACGCGGGGCGTTGCTGGCGGCGGCTCTCTTCGCAACTGCAGCAGGCGCATTCGCACAAGCGCCGACCGAGGCGCAAAAGAGCGCGATCCGCTCCGCATGCCGCTCGGATTTCATGGCGCACTGCGCGAGCGTCACGCCCGGCGGCGTGGAAGCCTATCAATGCCTGCAGAAGAACATGTCCAGCCTGTCCTCGGGATGCCAAACCGCGGTCCGCGCCGTCGAGCCTGCTGCGGCGCCGAAGACCGAGGCTCCACCCAAGGCGGAGGCCGCGCCTGCCGCGCCGAAGGCTGAAACCGCCCCCGCCGCAAAGCCGGCATCTGGAGCAGCGCCGAAGGACGCGGCAGCCAAACAGCCGAGCAGCGCGCAGGTCGCTGCCGTCAAGAGCGCGTGCCGCGCCGATTATCCCAAGGTGTGCGCCAGCGTGCCGCCAGGCGGCGCGCCTGCGCTCGAATGCCTCGAGAAGAACAAGGCAAAGGTTTCGCCGGCCTGCGAGAAGGCCGTGAGCGCCGCGGCCGGCGGCGGTGGCACGGCAGCAACGGCGGCACCTCCGGGCGCGGCTCCCGCGGCGGCGGCAGCACCGGCAGCCGCGCCCGCCGTGATCGCGTTGCGCCCGCTGCGGCCGCGCGAAGAGCTGTTCATCGTCCGCTCCGCCTGCGGTGCCGACATCCGCACGCTGTGCGCCGGCGTAGCGCCTGGCGGCGGCCGCATCGTGCAGTGCATCGCCAGCAACGCCGCGTCGCTGTCACCTGCCTGCAAGGACGTGCTGGCGCCGTTCGCGGCACGCTAGAGAAGCGTGCCATCCGGCGGTCCGCTGCACCACCGTGCTCGTGGGCGGCGTACGGGTGAAGCGCTGCGTCTGACGGGGCGGATGGCCAAGCCGCCACGGTTTGGCTATGCTTCGCAAGGTCACTGCTTCGGACACGCGCCAAACGCGCGTCCGGACGTGAGCTGTGGTGTGCCGCGCGGCTTGCCGATAATTCCGCTGGCGCGGGTGGCCGGAGCACATTAGTCTACCCCTAGATAGTAAGTATACTGTCAATTAGGGAGGCAGACGTTGCGGATCGCCGTGATTGGCGGGGGGCCCGGTGGGCTCTACTTCGCCTATCTCTGGAAGAAGCGTCACCCCGAGGATCAAGTCGACCTGTTCGAACAGAACCCGGCCGACGCGACCTGGGGCTTTGGCGTGGTGTTTTCTGATCAGGCCCTGGAATTCCTGCGCGCCGACGACCCCGAGACGGTCGACGCGATCTCGCCGCACATGGAGAGCTGGGAGAACATCACGCTGAACCTGAGCGGCGACAGCGTGGCCATCGACGGCGTCGGCTTCTCCTCGATCGGCCGGCTCGAGCTCTTGCGATTCCTGCAGCAGCGCGCGATCAATGCCGGCGTCACCCCGCGCTTCGACACGCCGATTCATGCGATCGATCAGCTCAACGGGCACGATCTGATCGTCGCTGCCGACGGGCTGAACTCGCTGGTACGCCGCGCCTTCGAGGGCGATTTCGGCACCTCGCTGTCCTACTCCTCGAACAAGTTCGTCTGGTACGGCACCTCGAAGCGCTTCGAGACGCTGTCGCAGACCTTCGTCAAGACCGACCGCGGTGCCTTCAACGCCCATCACTACCGCTACTCGCCGACCATGAGCACCTTCCTGGTCGAATGCGACCATGCGACGTGGCAGGCCTACGGTTTCGCCTACAAGGACGTGGAGCAGTCCAAAGGTGTCTGCGAGGAGGTGTTCGCCGACACGCTCGGCGGCCGCTCGCTGGTTTCCAACAAATCGGTCTGGCGCAACTTCCCCTGGGTCTGGAACGAGCACTGGTCGTTCAAGAACATGGTGCTGCTCGGTGACGCCCTGCACTCGGCGCATTTTTCGATCGGCTCCGGCACGCGGCTCGCGATCGAGGACGCCATTGCACTGGTCAAGGCGCTGGAATCGGACGCCCATCTCTCGACCGCCCTGCATCGCTACCAGGCCGCGCGAAAGCCGGTGGTGCAGAAGCTCGTCAATGCCGCGCGGACCAGCGCTTTCTGGTACGAGCACTTTGCTCAGCACATGCAGCAGGGCCTGATGGACTTTGCCTATAGCTACATCACCCGCTCCGGCCGCATCGACGACCCCGCCTGCGCGCGATGTCGCCGGGCTTCATGGCGCGCTACGAAGCCGCCAAGAACGGTGGGGACGAGGCATGAGCCGGCAGATTCACGACCAGGTGCCCGCCGACTGCGCGGGCGCGCGCGAGATCGGCTTTTCCGTTCCGCAGGTCTACAATGCCAGCCGCGTGCTGTTCGACAATGTCGGCAAAGGCCACGGTGACAAGCTCGCGCTCATCGGCCCCGCGAGCACGCGCACCTACGCGGAGCTCTGCGCGGAAGCCGGGCGCTGGGGCAACGGCTTTGCCTCGCTTGGCCTCAAGCGCGGCGATCGCGTGCTGTTGTTCCTCGATGACACTCCGGCCTACCCGGCCGCGTTCTTCGGCGCGGTGCGCGCCGGCTTCGTGCCATTGCTGATCAACACGCTGACACCGCCGGATCTGCTGCAATTCTATCTCGCCGATTCCGGCGCGACTGTTGCGGTGGCGGACGCCGAGTTCTGTGCACGTTTCAACGCCGAGGCCTGCAAGGACACGGCCCTGCATACCCTGGTCGTCGTCAATGGCCCGGCGAGCGATCACGCCGCGCCGAACGCCGTTTCCGCCGCCGGCTGGCTCCCCCAGTTTCCGACTGAGCTCGCGGAAGCCGACACGCATCGCAACGAGATGGCGTTCTGGATGTATTCGTCCGGATCGACCGGCCGCCCCAAGGGCATCGTGCATCTCCAGCACGACATGGCCTATAGCGAAGTCGCCTTTGCGCAGAACGTCTTGAAGCTGACGCCGGATGACATCTGCTTCTCGGTGCCAAAAATCTTCTTCGCCTATGGCTTCGGCAACGCGATCACCTTCCCGTTCTCGGCGGGCGCGACGACACTGCTGTTGCCCGGCCAGCCGAAGCCCGTGGCAATCTTTTCGGCGATCGAGCAGTACAGGCCGACGGTCTTCTTCGGCCTGCCGACGCTTTATACATCGCTGACCAAGGCCGAGGGTGCGAACAAGACCGACTTCTCCTCACTGCGCATGGCGCTCTCGGCCGCCGAGGTGCTCTCGGCCGACGTCTTCAACGGCTGGAAGACGCTCACCGGTCTCGAGATCGTGGAAGGCCTCGGCTCGACCGAGGTGCTGCACATCTATCTCTCCAACCGCCCCGAGCGGAAGAAGCTCGGCGCCGCCGGCCTGCGCGTGCCCGGCTACGAGGTCGCGCTGCGCGACAAGGACGGCCGCGATGTCGCCGACGACGAGGAAGGCATCTTGTGGGTGCGCGGCGATTCCAACACGCCGCTGTACTGGAACCGGCCGGACAAATCCGCCGAGACCATCCGCGAAGGCGGCTGGATCTACACCGGCGACCGCTTCGTCCGCGATGGCGATGGCTTTCACTTCTTCCGCGGCCGCGCCGACGATCTCATCAAGATCTCCGGCCAATGGGTCTACCCGCTCGAGGTTGAGCTTTGCCTCGCCGACCACCCGGACATCCGCGAATGCGCGGTGTTCGCCGCCGAGCTGCCGGACCGGCGCATGACGCTTAAGGCAGTGGTGGTGATGAACACCCGCGCGGCGGATCAAAGCGAAACGACCCGGCGGCTGCAGGATTACGTGAAGGGCAAACTGCTTCCTTACAAATATCCGCGCGAGGTGATCTTCATCGACGAGCTGCCGAAGACCGGCACGGGGA